>DQIG01000365.1 GCA_003525885.1 Stenotrophomonas sp. | reverse complement strand
ACAGGGACGTACTTGCGGCGTCCCCGCAATCCGACACCGCCCAGCTCCGCACGGAATGCAAGCTTCTGCCTTTGACGTTGACGTTGATTGCAGCAGGTGCAGGGCTGCAAGCCCTGCAAGAAAGAACACCCCCTACAGAACCTGCGGCCGGCACAGCAGGCTGAAACGCGCGCCGCCCAGCGTGGACTGCGCCACCTGCAGGCGGAACCCGTGCAGGCCGGCGATGGCCGCCACGATCGACAGCCCCAGGCCGAATCCTCCGCCCTTGCTGGCCTCTGCGCGATGGAAACGCTGGAACACCAGGCCGCGTTCGGCTTCGGGAATGCCCGGCCCTGAATCCTCCACCACGATGCAGGTGGCACCGTCCTCCACCAAGGCCGACAGCTGCACGCGGCCACCTTCTGGCGCGAACCGGATCGCGTTGTCGAGGAGGTTGCCGATCGCCTCGAACAACAGGCCACGGTCGCCCACTACGCCGGGCAGGTCAGTGGCCAATTCCAGCTGCAGCCACTGCCCTTTCTCCTCCGCCAGCGGCGCGTAGAACGCGTGGATTTCCTGCAGCAGCGCGCCCGGCGCCAGCGTTTCGAATCCCGAACGGCGCTGGTGATCTTCCAGCTCGGAGATCCGCAACAGCGCGCGGAACCGCGCCATCAGTGTGTCGGTTTCTTCCAGCACCTGCTCCAACGGCAGTGCCTGCGGATCATCGTCCTGCACCTGCTGGCGCATGCGGTACAGCTGCGCGCGCACGCGTGTCAGCGGTGTACGCAGGTCGTGCGCGATGTTGTCGCACACGCCTTTGACCTCGGTCATCAACTGCTCGATACGGTCGAGCATGGCGTTGACGATGGCCGCCAGCATGTCCAGTTCATCGCGGCGGTTGGCCAACGGCAGGCGCTGGCCGAGGTCGCCAGCGACGATGCGCGCGGTGGCCTGTTCGATGGTCTGGATGCGGCGCAATGGCCGTCGCCGTAAGAGATGCCAGCCCAGCAGGCCTGGTAGCAGGGTCAGCGACACGCCCCACAGCAGCGCGTCGAGGATCAGGTGATTGACCTCGTTCAATGGTCCGCTGTAACGCACCAGCACCAGGATGCGGCCGTCGCGGGTCGGCATCGCCAGGCCGAAGCCGCGTTTGCCGCGGGCATTCACATCAGCGATCGGCAAGCCCGACACCGGATGCGCGGTGCCATCGCGCGGCAGCTGCGCCGGCAGCGACTTCAGCATCCCGGCAATCGGCCGGCCGTCGGGCGTGAACAACCCGTAGGCATCGATGCCATGCAGGTCATAGCGGCGGTTCTCGCGCAGCGCTGCGGTCAGGCCATCACCGGTGAAATGCTCGAACAGGTGCGCACGTTGCAGCACCGCCGACTGTGCCAGCTCGTCCAGGTACAGCGACACCCTCCAGTACAGCACGCCCAGCAATACGCACGACCAGGCCACGAACAGCAGGCTGTACAGGCCCAGCAGGCGGCTGCTGGACGAACGCCAGCCGTCAGACAGTTTCGCTGAGGACATAACCACTACCGCGCACGGTACGGATCAACGACGGCGCATCGGCATGGTCCAGCTTGCGACGCAGGCGGCCGATGTGGACGTCGATCAGGTTGGTGCCCGGGTCGAAGTGATAACCCCACACTTCCTCGAACAGCATCATCCGGGTCAGCACCTGGCCGGCGTTGCGCATCAGGTATTCCAGCAGCTTGAACTCGGTCGGCAGCAGGCTCAGGCTGCGCCCGCCCCGATGGGCGGTCCGCGCCAGCAGATCCAGCTGCAGATCGCCCACGCACAGCAGGGTCTCATTGCTGGCCGGTCGCTGGCGGCGACGCAGCAGCACTTCCACCCGCGCCGCCATCTCGTCCGAAGCAAACGGCTTGGTCAGGTAGTCATCGCCGCCGGCACGCAGGCCGCGCACCCGCTCGTCCACATCCGACAGCGCACTGAGCATCAGCACCGGCGTATCGATGCCGATCCGGCGCAGGGTAGTGACGATGGCCAGGCCATCCAGCCCGGGCAGCATGCGGTCCAGCGTGATTGCGTCGTAGTCGCCACTGGCCGCGCGCACCAGGCCTTCGCGGCCGTCGGCCACCCAGTCCACCTGCAGGCCATGGCTGCCCAGCTCCGCCACGATTTCCTGGGCCGTGATGGCGTCATCCTCGATGGTCAATACGCGCGACATGGGCACCGCTGAAGTCCAGACTGGCCCATGCTCGCCAAATCAGCCGGCGCGGGCAAATGAAACTTCCTTCATCGACCGCGATGGTGCGGGCCGGTTCAGCCCGGTTCGCCGTCCTCGCCGGGAAGCTCTGACAGCTCGCCCTGCACCTGCACGTTGTTGCGGCCCATCGCCTTGGCCCGGTAGCACTGGGCATCGGCCGCAGCCACCGCCTGGTCCACGCTCATGCCACCGGCCAGCGGCGCGATACCGATGCTGGCACCGATCCGAAGCCGGTCCTGGTCCCAGGGAATCGACAGCGAGGCCAGCGTGTGCAGCAGTTCGCCACCGATGCGGGCCGCACGACGCGGCGTACAACCGGACAGGATCACCGCGAATTCATCACCGCCCAGCCGCGCCACCACGTCCGAATCGCGCACGCCGTGGCGCAGCACACTGGCCACCGCCCACAGCACGGCATCGCCGGCCAGGTGGCCCCAGGTGTCGTTGACCGGCTTGAAGCGGTCCAGATCGATGTACATCAGCGAGGCGGCCTGGCCGGTGCGCTCGACACGGGTGATCGCCTGCTGCAGGTGCACCTCGAAACCGCGGCGGTTGCTCAGCTCGGTGAGCGGATCGATCTCGGCCAGGTGACGGGCTTCGCGCTGGCGCGCCCGCTGCTGGGTGTCGTCGCGCAGCACCCACACCGCGCCGCGCACATGGCCTTCGTCATCGCGCAGCCAGGCACGGGTCAGGTCCACCGGCACCGTAGCCGTGCCCAGGCGCAGCAGCAGGTCGGCGTGCAGGTCCACTGCGTTGCTCTCCGGGTCCAGCAGTACCGACACATCCAGTACCGAGCCGGGCGCGTACTCGGTGGTCAACGCCAGCACGTCCTGCACCTTGTGCCCAGCCAGCGACAATGCGCCATCACCGGCCAGGGTGCGTACTGCGGCTGCATTGGCGTAGTCGATGCGGCCATCAAGGCTGACGCTGAGCACCAGGTCGGCCACCGCATCCAGGGTGATGCGGCTGCGCTGTTCACTCTCGAACAGTCGCTGCTCACTGCTGCGCTGGGCGGTGATGTCCTGGATCTGCGACACGAAATGCAGCGGCTCGCCGTGCTCGGCGCGTACCAGCGACACCGACAGCCGCGCCCAGATGATGCGGCCGTCGCGGTCGAGATAGCGCTTTTCAAGGTGGTAGTGGCTGCGCCGTCCGGCCAGCAGGTCCTGTACCAGCACCAGATCGGTCTGCAGGTCATCGGGATGGGTCAGGCGCTGGAAATCGACCTGCAGCAGTTCTTCGCGCGGGTAACCCAGGATCCGGCACAGCGCGTCGTTGACGTCCAGCCAGCGCCCCTCCAGCGAGACCAGGGCCATGCCCAGCGCCGCAGACGTGAAGGCGCCCGCGAACTTCTCCGCCGACAGCCGTGCCTCAGCGCGTGCCTGCAGGATCTCGGTGATGTCGATGGCCATGCCGACGTATCCGATTCGCGTGCCCTCGGCCCCCTCCATGCGGCTGATCGACAGGCGTACCTGGCGTGGCAGGCCATCCTTGCGCAGCAACGTCCACTGCCGGGAGTAGGTCTGCCCGTCGGCGCGTGCACTGAGCGCCTCGAATACATCGGGAAGATTGCCCTCGGTATCGGCCAGCGGCCTCAGCCAGGCTTTCAGTTCCTCCGGATCGTGGAACGCATCGAGCCGGCGCTGGCCGACCACCTCCGCTGCGCTGTAGCCCAGCAGGCGCTCCGCACCCGTGTTGAACAGGGTGATGGTGCCATCGGTATCGGTGGCGATCACCGCCACCTCATCGGACGCATCGACCACGGCCTGCAGGCGTTGCCGGGTCTCGGCCGCGTCCTGCCTCGCCTGCTGCAGCTCGGTGACATCGGCATGGGCACCGGCCATCCACAGCGGCCTGCCCTGCCCGTCCCATTCAAAGACGCGGCCACGGTCCTGGATCCAGATCCACTGGCCGTTCTTGTGGCGCATGCGCAGCAGGCAGGCGTAGTTGTCGCTGCGCCCTTCGAAATGGTCATCCAGCGCCGCATCGGACAGCGCAATGTCATCGGGATGAACCAGCTTCAGGAACGTCTTCTGGCAGATCGGTTCCAGTTCTTCCAGGCGGTAACCAACAATCTCGGCCCAGCGCGCATTGACCCGCATCTCGCCGGTCTGCACGTTCCATTCCCAGGTTCCCGCAGCGGTACCGTCGATGATCATCGCCAGGCGGCGACGCTCTTCCGCCAGTTCCTGCAGGCGGCGCTCCAGCAGTCCATTGCCGTGGGTGCCCTGGCCCGGCATCACTCCGGTCCCCTGCCGGCACGGGCAGGCGCCGACCACAGCGGAACGCTGCGGCCG
>DQIG01000364.1 GCA_003525885.1 Stenotrophomonas sp. | reverse complement strand
TGGGCTCGGCTCTACAGGGGCAGGTGCTCAGCCCACCGCAGGCGCCGGCAGTGGGTCCACGTGCCCGCACTGGCTGCAGGTACGCAGTTCCAGGCTGGCGTGGTAGTGCGCGAACACCTTGGGAAGATCGGTTTCGATGTTCTGCAGCGGGAAGAACTCTTCGTGCAGCTTGTGGTTGCAGCGTTCGCAGTGCCAGATCACGCCGTCCATCTCATGCGGCAGGCGCTTGCGCTCGACCACCAGGCCGATACCACCGGGCGGGCGCCGCGGCGAGTGCGGCACCTTTGCTGGCAGCAGGAAGATCTCGCCGGCGCGGATCGGAATGTCGCGCACCGCGCCGTCTTCCTGCACCTTCAGCACCATCTCGCCTTCAAGCTGGTAGAACCACTCCGGGCCTTCGTCGTAGTGGTAGTCGGTACGCGAGTTCGGCCCGCCGACCACCATCACGATGAAATCACCGTTGTCGATCATCTTGTTGCCCACCGGCGGCTTCAGCAGGTGGCGGTTCTCTTCGATCCAGGCGTGCAGGTTGATCGGCGAAGCGAGCATGGTGGTCATCCGTGGGGGATCAGTCGCGCTTGCCCTTGCGCGGGACGTAGGACAGGGCCTTTTCATAAGCCGGCTGCAGCTCTTCCTGCGAACCAACGTCGATGCCCATCTCGCGCACCCGTCCGTCCTTCAGGCTGTAGACCCAGCCGTGCACCATCAGCTTCTGGCCGCGGGCCCAGGCGTCCTGGACGATGGTCGAGCGGCACAGGTTGGCCACCTGCTCGATCACGTTCAGTTCGCACAGGCGTGCGTGCTTGAGCTCATCGGTCTCGATCGCATCGAGGATGCCGGTGTGCTTCTGCATCACGTCGCCGACGTGGCGCAGCCAGTTGTCGGCCAGGCCGACGCGGGTGTTGTGCAGGCAGGCGTGCACGCCGCCGCAGCCGTAGTGGCCGACGATCAGGATGTGCTTCACCTTCAGCTGGTCCACCGCGTACTGCACCACGCTCAGGCAGTTCAGATCGGTGTGCGCGACCACGTTGGCCACGTTGCGGTGCACGAACACTTCACCCGGCGCCATGCCGATGATCTGGTTGGCCGGAACGCGCGAATCGGAACAGCCGATCCACAGGTACTCGGGGTGCTGCTGCTTGGCCAGCTGGTGGAAGAAGTCCGGATCTTCCTTTTCGATGCGGTCGGCCCAGTCGCGGTTGTTCTGCAGCAGCTTGTGGATGTCTTTCATGTTCGGGTCCCTGGCGTCGGGTGGGGGCGCGCCGCAGCCGTCCAGCTGCGTCGTCGCGGGAATCTGGGGCGTTCAGTCGCTGCGGGCGGCCTGTTCGCGGTGCCAGCGCATCCACTGCGCCAACTCGGTCGAAGAAGAGGTGCCCAGCTGTTCCAGTTCGGCGATCACCGCACGCTGGTTGGCGTCGGGATGGTTCTGGCTCAGCTTGAGCTTCAGCTGCACGTGTTCGACCTGGAAACGGAAGCCGACGATGGCGCGCAGTTCCGGGCCGTGTTCGGCGCGCGTGGCATCGAACTTCCAGGCCTGGCCGACGCTGGTTTCAAAGCGGTCGCTGATCGCGCTGACCAGTCCGGCCAGCGCATCGGTGTCGTCGAAGGTGTGCAGCTGGCCACGCAGTTCGGCGGCGGCGTAGTTCCAGGTCGGCACCCGCGCGGCAGGTTCCTTGTCCGGGTACCAGCTGGCCGAGACATAGCCGTGCGGGCCGTCGACCAGCACCTTGGCCGCACCGTTGTGGCGCGACTGCGGGTTGGCGCGGGCCCAGTGCCCGCGCAGCTCGATGCGATCGCCATCACGCCGGTACAGCACCGGCATCCGGGTCAGCTCCGGCAGGCCATCGCTGCCGGGGGTGAGCACGGTGACGAATGGATCGCGCGCCAGCAGGCGGTCCAGCCAGAACAGGTCGGTCTCGGCGAAGGCGCGCGGAGTGAACATGCCTGGATCAGGCGCGCCCGCCCAGCGACTGGATCATGCGGCCGCGCAGGCCCTCATCGCTGTCGGCCTGCGGTGGCTGCACTTCGTGCAGGCTGAAGCCGCGCACCAGCGCGTCTTCCTCGTCCAGGCCGTCATATTCGACGAATTCGGCGTCGAACAGCTGCGAGCGGGCGGTGTCTTCGCTGTCATAGCTCAGCGTGTTGCCGTCGCTGTCGAGCACCTCGGCGGTGCCGGCCGGGCGAACGCGCAGGCGTGCCCAGATCAGGGTGTTGCCGAGGCTGGCCAGCCACCAGCTGTCGCGCGAGGCAGTAATGTCATTCATGGGGGTTACCAGAGCGAGGCCAGCCAGAGCAGGGCGGCCATGCCCAGTCCGGCCAGCAGGGTCAGCAGCGATACCCAGGCCGGCGTCGCCAGCCCGGACAGCGAGCGGTCCGGCTGCTGGCGATAGTCGCGGCGCAGCAGCCAGGCCAGGGCATCGGGCTTGAGGAAGGCGCCGCTGCCGAAGCGCTCGGCGAGCGCCGGATGGCGGTCGCGCACGTGCACCAGGGTCAGCGGCCAGAAGATCACGAAGGCACTGAACCCGGCCACTGCAACGCCGACGAAACAGAGGGCGAAGAACAGGGTCATGGGAGCGATACCTCCGTGGTCGTGTGGGGCTTTAGAAGTCCGCGCTGCCCGGGGCGCGCGGGTAGGGGATCGCATCGCGGATGTTGGACAACCCGCAGACGTACACCACCAGGCGCTCGAAGCCCAGGCCGAAACCGGCGTGCGGCACCGAACCATAGCGGCGGAAATCGCGGTACCAGCTGTAGTGCTCGCGGTCCAGGCCGAACTGGGCCATGCGCGCGTCCAGCACGTCCAGGCGCTCTTCGCGCTGGCTGCCGCCGATGATCTCGCCGATGCCCGGGGCCAGCACGTCCATCGCGGCAACGGTCCTGCCGTCGTCGTTCAGGCGCATGTAGAAGGCCTTGATGTGCTCCGGATAGTTGGTCACCACCACCGGGCGGCCGACGTGTTCCTCGGTCAGCCAGCGCTCGTGCTCGGTCTGCAGGTCCAGGCCCCATTCGACCGGGAAGTCGAACTTCTTGCCGGACTTCTGCAGCAGGGTGACTGCATCGGTGTAGTCGATGCGCTCGAACGGCGCATTGATGAAGTCTTCCAGCTTGGTGATCGCGTTCTTGTCCACGCGCTCGGCGATGAAGGCCAGGTCGTCGCTGCGCTCGTTCAGCACGGCGCGGAACAGGTACTTCAGGAACTCTTCGGCCAGGCGTGCGTCTTCGGCGAGGTCGGCGAAGGCGATTTCCGGCTCGATCATCCAGAACTCCGCCAGGTGGCGGGTGGTGTGGCTGTTCTCGGCGCGGAAGGTCGGGCCGAAGGTGTAGACCTTGCTCAGCGCCAGGCAATAGGCCTCGACGTTCAGCTGGCCGGACACGGTCAGGAAGGTTTCCTTGCCGAAGAAGTCGCGGCTGAAATCGATCGCGCCCTTCTCATCGCGCGGCAGGTTCACCATGTCCAGGGTGGACACACGGAACATCTGGCCGGCGCCCTCGGCATCGGAGGTGGTGATGATCGGGGTGCTGATCCAGTTGAAGCCGTTCTCGTGGAAGAAACGGTGCACGGCCTGGGCCAGGCAGTTGCGGATGCGGGTGACCGCGCCGAACAGGTTGGTGCGCGGGCGCAGGTGCGCCACTTCGCGCAGGAACTCCGGCGACATCGGCTTGGGCTGGATCGGGTAGGTGAGCGGGTCTTCGACCCAGCCGACCACTTCCAGCGCACTGGCCTGGATCTCGAACGACTGGCCCTTGCCCTGCGATTTCACCAGGGTGCCGGTGGCGATGACCGAGCAGCCGCTGGTCAGGCGCTTGATCTCGTCG
>DQIG01000240.1:3895-4199 GCA_003525885.1 Stenotrophomonas sp. | reverse complement strand
GGCATTCCTGTGCATCAGCGCGAACAGCTTGTCGCGCCAGATCGGCATGCCGCGGTTGGCGGTCGCGACGATGGTCTCGCGGCTGGCGAAGAAGGTGGTGTCCATCGGGTCGAAATAGATGCCACCGTGGTCGCACGAGCGCATCAGCGCCAGCGGTACGTCCGGGGTCTCCATGAAGCCGAAGCGCACGTAGACGCGATAGAACTCGTCACCCACCGATTCGATCTTCAGCCGCTGCCCTTCCATCGCATACGGAATCGGCAGGGTCTCCACGTGCAGGAACACGTTGCGCTCGTGCAGCACC
>DQIG01000240.1:0-3732 GCA_003525885.1 Stenotrophomonas sp. | reverse complement strand
GCAGCACCTTGTTGTGCTTGAGGTTGTGCATCAGCGCATGCGGGGCCACGGTCGGGTCGGCGGTGAGGAAGACCGCGGTGCCCGGCACGCGTACCGGCGGTGCCAGCATCAGGCCCGGCAGGAAGGTATCCAGGCGGATGCCGTCCTTGCGGATCTCATCGCGCAGCAGCTCGCGGCCACGGCGCCAGGTGCGCATCATGGTGAACAGGAAGATGCCCAGCACCACCGGGAACCAGGCGCCCTGCAGCAGCTTGGCGCCGTTGGCGATGACGAAGCCGAGGTCGATGACGAAGAACACCACGCACAGCGGCAGGATCCACTTGCGCGCCTTCGGCCACAGCGAGCGGGCCACCAGGGCCAGCAGCAGGGTGTCGATCAGCATCGTCGCCGACACCGAGATACCGTAGGCCACCGCCAGGTTGGACGAACTGCGGAAGGCCAGCACCAGGCCGATCACCATCACCGCAATACCCCAGTTGATGCCCGGGATGTAGATCTGGCCGATGGTGTCGTGCGAGGTGTGCTTGATGCGCATGCGCGGGATGTAGCCCAGCTGCATGGCCTGGCGCGAAACCGAGAACGCACCGGTGATGACCGATTGCGAGGCAATCACCGCCGCCATCGTGGCCAGGATGATCATCGGGTACAGCGCCCACGACGGCACCGCCTCGAAGAACGGATTCTTCAGCGCCTCAGGATGGTTGAGCACCAGCGCGCCCTGCCCCAGGTAGTTCAGCACCAGGCACGGCAGCACGAAGAAGTACCAGGCGTGGCGGATCGGCTTGGCACCGAAGTGGCCCATGTCGGCGTACAGCGCCTCACCGCCGGTCACTGCCAGCACCACCGCGCCCAGGATGAAGATGCTGTGCCAACCATGCTCCATGAAGAAGCGGATCGCCCACCACGGGTTGAACGCCTTCAGCACTTCCGGCGCATCGACGATGTTGTAGATACCGATGGCCGCCAGCGAGATGAACCAGATCGAGGTGATCGGCCCGAACAGCTTGCCGATCTTCGCCGTGCCGAAGCGCTGTACCGCGAACACCGCCAGCAGTACCACCACGGTGATCGGTACGATGAAGGCGTGCAGTCCCGGCGCGGCAACCTCCAGGCCCTCGACCGCACCCAGCACGGAGATCGCGGGGGTAATCACGCCATCGCCGAAGAACAGCGAGGCACCGAAGATACCGAGGATGCCGACCACGTAGGCCGAGCGCGACCCGTTGCGCAGCGTGCGCTGGGTCAGCGCCATCAGCGCCATGATGCCGCCTTCGCCATCGTTGTCAGCGCGCATGATGATGGTCACGTACTTCAGGGTGACCACGATGTTCAGCGCCCAGAACGCCAGCGACAGCACGCCCAACACGGTGTCGTGGTCGCTGTTGAGCCCGTAGTGCGGCGAGAACGCCTCCTTCAGGGTGTACAGCGGGCTGGTACCGATATCGCCGAACACCACGCCGATCGCACCGATGATCAGCGCCAGGCCTCCGGCTGGAGGGGCGTGACCATGACCGCCGGGGGCGGCTGTGTGCGGGGTTTGACTACTGGACATGGGACTCCTGGCGAAGCTCAGGCGGTTCGTTGGGGGGAAAGGAAGGCGGCTCAGCGCAGCGCCGACTGCAGCGCCTTGCGGATCACCGTGGCCACTTCGTCGCCTTCATTGAAGGCGTCACGGGCCATGCGCGCCGCTTCGGCCGGCTTGTAGCCCAGCTGCTGCAGGGCCACGGTCGCATCGGACAGCGGGTCGGCCGGGGCCGGGCCGCTGCCGGTGGGCAGCGCGCCGCCGGCACCGAACTGGGCGGCACGATCACGCAGCTCCAGCACCATGCGCTCGGCGGTCTTCTTGCCGATGCCCGGAATGCGGGTCAGCGCGGTGATGTCACCGGCCTGGACCATGCGCGCGAACTCCTCGACGGTGACGCCGGACAGCACGGCCAGCGCGATCTTCGCGCCGATGCCACTGACCTTCTGCACGTCGCGGAACAGGCGCCGTTCACCCTCGCGCAGGAAGCCGTACAGCGAGACGCTGTCTTCCTTCTGCGAGTAATGGGTGTACAGGGTGACCTCGCGGCCAAGCTCGGGCAGGTCGTAGAAGGTGCTCATCGGCGCCTCCAGCTCGTAGCCCACTCCGTTCACGTCCACCACCAGCCACGGCGGCGCCTTGTAGGCGACGATGCCGCGCAGTCGACCGATCATTGCGTGCAGCTCCTCATTTGCGGCCCCACGCCTGGCGGGCACTGAGCCCCAGGCGGTTGGCCGTCGCCCTTACGTGGGCATGGGTGATCGCCACCGCCAACGCGTCGGCCGCGTCGGCCTGCAGCTTGGTTTTCAGGTTGAGCATGAGCCCGACCATGTGTTGAACCTGTTGCTTTTCAGCACCACCACGGCCCACCACGGCCAGCTTGATCTCGCTGGCAGCGTATTCGTGCACCGGCAGGTCGCGCAGCACCACGGCCGAGATCGCCGCGCCCCGGGCCTGGCCCAGCTTCAGCGCCGAATCGGGATTGCGGGCCATGAACACCTTTTCGATGGCCACTTCGTGCGGCTGGTACTCGCGGCACAGGTCAGCCAGGCCCAGCACCAGCAGCTTCATGCGCTGCGGGAAGTCGTCGGCGCCCAGCAGCACCAGCGGCTGGTGGTGCACGTGGCTGACGCGGCCGGTGGCGTCGACATCGATGATGCCAACCCCGGTCCGCTGCGAACCGGGGTCGATGCCGAGGATGCGGGTCATGCTGCGCTCCTGGCGGGGCGGAACGGGGTGCGCTGGCAGGCGTATGGGCTCATGACTGTCCGCGGTGACCGTTCAACGGCCCGCGCCCAGGCCGTCGAAGACGGCTCAGGCGTAGGCGTCGGCGCCGAGTTCGGCGTTGGAATACACGTCCTGCACGTCGTCCAGGTCTTCGAGCATGTCCAGCAGCTTCTTGACCTGCAGGGCGACGTCGCCCTCGACCTTGATGTCGTTGTCCGCGCGGAAGGTGATCTCGGCGTGGTCGGCGACATGGCCGGCGGCGGCCATCGCATCCTTCACCGCGTTGAACGCGTCAGGGCTGGTGACCACATCGATCGAGCCGTCGTCGGGGTAGACCACGATGTCGTCGGCACCGGCCTCGATGGCCGCTTCAGTGATGGTTTCCTCATCGGCCCCTGCGGCGAAGCTGAGCACGCCCAGGCGCTTGAACATGAAGGCCACCGAGCCCTCGGTGCCCATGTTGCCGCCGCACTTGCTGAACGCATGGCGGACATCGGCCACGGTACGCACGCGGTTGTCGGTCAGGCAGTCGACGATCACGGCCACGCCACCGGGGGCGTAGCCCTCGTAGCGGATTTCCTCGTAATCGACGCCTTCCAGTTCACCGGTCGCCTTCTTGATGGCGCGCTCGATCACGTCCTTGGACATGTTCACGGCCAGGCCCTTGTCCATGGCCACGCGCAGGCGCGGGTTGTTGTTGGGGTCGCCTCCACCGCCGCGCGCGGCAACGCCGATCTCGCGGATGATCTTGGTGAAAATCTTGCCGCGCTTCGCGTCGGACGCGTTCTTGCGGGCTTCGATGGAGGGGCCTCTACCCATGGGTGCTACCGTCTGGCTGCTTCAGGATCAAGGCGCGGATTCTACCTGATCGGACGCTGCAACCGTGTCTAGGGAGGAGAGATGCCGCCGGGCATGGCCCGGCGAAGAGCGTGCGAACCAACGGTTCGCACCCACCAAGGCAGGCCGGTCGCACCCACCCAGGC
>DQIG01000241.1:2639-12426 GCA_003525885.1 Stenotrophomonas sp. | reverse complement strand
AGCACTGGCTGCCGCCGTAGGTGGCGTAGCCGTCGCCTGGAACTCCGCCAGTGACGAGGCCGCGTCCTTCGAGCGATCACTGCTGATCGTTGGCGATCGGCTGAACGCCAACGTGCCGCAGCTGACCGGCTATGCACAGGCCATGAGCAGAATTGACGGCATCACCATGAGTGAAGCCTCCGAAGCACTGAACCAGGTCGCCATGACA
The DNA here is from genome assembly GCA_003525885.1 of Stenotrophomonas sp. GTDB lineage: Bacteria > Pseudomonadota > Gammaproteobacteria > Xanthomonadales > Xanthomonadaceae > Stenotrophomonas. The sequence continues at coordinate 12,218 of DQIG01000241.1, read as the reverse complement.
GGTCAGTTCGCCGGGGACGAACTGCGGATGGTCGCGCAGGCCGCGCTGCAGTGGCAGGACGCAGGTGTCAGCAGCGCGGAAGAGGTCATCGCATCGTTCGTCAAGATCAGGCAGGACCCGGTTGCAGCACTCAGGGAGCTGGAGCAGCAGACCGATGTGCTCACCGACGCACAGCGAAAGCAGATCCAATCGCTGATCGCACAGGGAAACCAGGCCGACGCTTCGGCCCTGCTGATGCAGGCGTATGCAGGCAAGATCGGAGAGGTGGCACCCAAGGTCATCCAAAGCGCCACATTGATGGAAAGCGCGTGGCGCAAGGCGAAGACCGTCTTCTCCGAGCTGTGGGACATGGTGAAGGAGCCGTTCCGGGCAGATAGCGGCGACGATCTGCGCAAGAACATCGCAGATGCCGAAACCAACCTGCGCCGCTGGGGCAACACCACCCTGGGCGGGACCACGGGCTCAAGCTACAGCCTTGCCGAATATGCTCGCGCCAAGAAAGAGCTGGAAGAGGCCAAGGAAGCGCTGCACGCAGTACAGCGGAACATAAAGCCGATCCTGATCGAAGCGACGTTGCCTGCCAGCCCACCATCGGCAGACCCACCCGCGCACGGCCCGTCCCTTGCCGCAGTTCCACGTCTCCCTTCTGTGCCGGCCGAACCTACCTTGTTCGAGCGTATCCAGAAGCAGATCGACCAGAACGATATCCAGCGGTTGGGGATTGACAAGAAGACCGCAAGCACGCGCCTTCTTGAGGAAGCCGCGATCGCGCTCAAGAATGCGGAGGAGAGAGGCGACACGGCTGCTGCGATGCGCCTGAAAACGGCGCGTGCAAGCCTCGAGGTCAGCGATCAGGCACTTGCGCAGAAGAAGGAAGAGATTGCGGCTGCCGCCCAACTGGAGAGGCTCAACAGATCGCTGGGAGACGCGGAAGAAGCGCGTCGCAATGCAAATGAGCAGGAACTCCTGGGGTTCGGTCACGGCAAGGAAGCAACTGCGCGGCTCGCCCGCGTCAATGCCATCCAGCGTGAGTACGATCAAGCGATGAAGGCACTGCGTGATAGCGGCGCGCCCGAAGGCAGTCAGAGCTTCCGTGACCAGTCGAATGCGCTGCGTTCAAGCCGGGATCGACGCTTGAAGGATGAGCAGGACCATCAGGGCCGTCGGATGGAGAAGATGGGCGATTGGCGCAATGGCGCGAGCAGTGCCTTTGATGACTATCGCGACTCTGCCGCCAATACGGCGGGCATGACCCAGGAGCTGTTCAGCAAGGCATTCAAAGGCGCTGAAGATGCGCTGACCAAGTTCGTTCTTACCGGCAAGCTCAACTTCAGCGACCTGGCCGACTCGATCATCGCAGACCTGGCACGAATCGCAGCGCAGCAGGCCCTGATGGGCATCATCAACAGTGTGGTAGGTGCCTTTGCGGGAAGCATGGGCGGGGGGGCCAGCGCAGCTCCCTCGACGGGGTTCGCCGCCGGCTTCGGCAACAACACCAGCTGGCTGACCAGCGGCAACATGACGCCCAATGCGCTTGGCGGTGTCTATGCATCGCCCAGCCTGTCTGCCTACTCCGGTGGCGTCTACAACACCCCGCAACTGTTCGCTTTTGCCAAGGGTGCTGGCGTGTTCGGTGAAGCGGGACCGGAAGCGATCATGCCGCTGCAGCGCGGACCGGACGGCCGCCTGGGTGTGTCCGCGCATGGTGGCGGCGGTGGCGGTGGGGTGGGTGTAAGCATCCGCATCGACAACAACGGTGGAAAGGAAGTCACCACCAACGAAAGCATGCTGCAACAGTTCGGCAACGAGATCGGCCAGTTCGTGGAACGCAAGTACCGCGAACTGCAGAGCCGTGACATGAAGGCCGGCGGCGTGCTCAGCAGGAGTGCCATGCAATGACCGATACCTTTACCTGGGCTGCCACCAGCCAGAGCACCGGGACCACCACCGCCGCCGTCAAGCGTGCGAAATTCGGTGATGGCTATGCGCAGGCCGCTGCCGATGGCCTGAATGCCACTTCGCGTAGTTACCAGCTGCAGTTCGTTGGTAACCGCAGAACGATCAGCGAGATCGTCGCCTTCCTCGATGGTCATGCCGGTCGCAGCTTCCTGTGGAAGGGGCCACTGGGGCAGGGGCTGTACACCTGTGATTCCTATACCGACAGCCATCTGGGCGGGCAGGTGTCGACCATCACTGCCACGTTCGAGCAGACCTTCCAGGCGTAGGCATCCCATGGATCTTCAACGGATCGACCTGGATACCATCCAGCCCAACGGAAAACGCGGCGAGACACAGAGGCCGGCCTTCACCAAGATCAACCAGAACTTTCAGGAGGTTGCGTTGGCGCTGGAGGGAATCCCTGGTGCCATCGCACACTCTATCTCGGGAAGGAATCGTCTGATCAATGGGAATTTCGACCTCTGGCAGCGTGGGGACAACTTCACCGCTGCCGCTGCCTACTGTGCAGACAGATTCTTTGCACAGCAGGGAGGGATGGATGGAGCAGGCATATTCAAATCACCCGTTGCCCCGGGCGATTCGAACTTCCCGAGAAGCCTGTTTACGTTGGCCGCCAACTGCAACGGGAACCACAACGCCGCCGGACACCATTTCCTGTTCGAGCAGCGTGTGGAAAGCGTGCGGACCTTTGCCGCATCGGAGAGCACGCTGTCCTTCCTGGTCTACAACGCAGGCACCGCAGGCAGAAAGATCGCAGTCGAGTTCCTGCAGCGCTTCGGAACAGGCGGAAGCCCCACTGTCACGGCGATCCAGCCGGAAGTATTCACGCTCGCACAGGGCCTGAACCGGATCAGCAAGACCGTCAGTCTTCCTTCCATCTACGGCAAGACGCTCGGCAGCGGCGATGATTCGGTCATCTGTGCGGTATGGCTTTCGGCAGGCAGCGACTTCAATGCGCGCACAGGAGGGCTTGGCGCGCAGGCAGGTCAGTTGTACTTCGGTGAAATGCAGTGGGAAGCCGGCGCACGGGCGACCCGCTTCGAGTGGAGGTCACCGGCCCACGAACTTGCGCTGTGCCAGCGCTATTACCAGAAGTCTTTCCCTGTCGCAGAGGCTCCCAACAGCAGGAGCAGCTCGGCCGTCCACCGGAACGCAGTGGCCTTCAACAGTGGCACCTGCCGTGTTGTTGCAGAGTTCAAAGGCACGATGCGCAGCACGCCGCAGCTGCAGTTTCACGCAGGCGGGGAAGGTGGTGACATCGGATCGCCGAGCTTCTGGAGGTACTACGACGCCGCTGGCGGAGCGTGGCGCGCGGGAACCCTGACCAATGTAGTCATGGCAACGAGCCAGGCGTTCATGGCGGACGTAGGCGGTGCAGGCTTCCTGGCAAGCGGCTCTGTTCTCCTGGCAGGCCACTACACCGCCGATGCCGAACTCTGAGCGCATTCATGCGTCTGCGGGATCGGGCGGAAAGCCGTGAGGTCCGACCGTCGACGGAATGAAGATATTCAAGAACTGATCGGACGCCACCGATTCACCTCGTTCAAGGAGCCAACAATGGCAAGAAAGATCATCGACCTCGATTCCGTTCAGCCGAACGGAAAGCGGGGTGAAACACAACGCCCGGCGTTCACCAAGATCAACGAGAATTTCGTTGAGATCTACGACGCTCTGGCGGATGTAGCGAAGATTCCGGAGACGGTCGAAAATGCGATTGCCGAGCGCGTCCCCGGCAGGAATCTCCTCATCAATGGTGGCCTGCAGTTCTGGCAGCGTCGAACTTCCGGCCGTGTGGGTAGCGGGTCTGGCACCCTGGGGGCGGAGACGTTCTTTGCCGATCGCTTCACGAACTCGGCGCTGGTCTGCAACCACGACGTACAGCGTGTCGCGTACGACGGGCAGGCCGGCTTTCCAGAAGATACCCGGTCGATCCTGGTCTGTACCGTGTCCGGTGCCGCTGCCAGCAGTGGCGCCTGGATGGGGCAGAAGATCGAGGGGGTGCGCAGCGCGAGCGGCGACATCACCATCTCTGTGTGGGCAAACAGCGATGCACCGAACCGTAAGGTCGGCGTGCGCGTCATCCAGAATTTCGGCACAGGCGGATCGCCTGCGCGGGAGGTGGTGATCGAAGCAGGTGTGCTCACACTGGGCACCTCGGCCACGCACCAGAGCGTCACCGTCACTTTGCCGAGCATCCAGGGAAAGTTGCTGGGAACCAATGGCAACGACCACCTCTACGTGGTGTTCGACCTGTGCGGTACCGGCCAGAAGGGCGAGCTGGTGGCGCAGAACGGTTCGTTCGGATTCACCCAGTTCCAGGTCGAATCGGGTCGCGCAGCGACGCGCTTTGATTGGCGTCCGCCAGGTGTTGAACTGACGCTGTGCCAACGGTACTACGAGAAGAGCTACAACCTCGACATCGTGCCCAACACGGTGCACAACGAAGGGCGAGAGGCGTTCTCAGTCAACTCGCCGGGAATGGCGCATTACCAGAGCGTGCGATTCCAGACGGAAAAGCGTGCCCATCCCTACGTGATGATCATCTCCGCCGATACCACCCAGCAGAACGGACACATCGCCGAGGACGACGTGTCCCGGGTGCAATGTCTTGTCAACTATGCATCGCCCTCCCGCTACGAGGTGAGCTGGACCAACAATCCAGGTCGCTGGGGTGGGTGGTGGCATTGGTGGGCCGACGCTGAGCTGTGATGGGGCGCACCCGGCACTTACAGGACGACAGCAATGACGAGAAAAATCATCGACCTCGATTCCGTTCAACCGAACGGGATGCGGGGCGAAACCCAGCGCCCGGCGTTTACCAAGATCAACGAAAACTTCGCCGAAGTCTATGGCGCGCTGGATGACGTGACCGAGGTCGGGCAGCGCGTGGATTCATTGGAGCGCGCTGTTCAGACCGCAATTCCAGGCAGGAACCGCCTGATAAACGGCAACTTCGATTTCTGGCAGCGGGCCACCACCGGCACCACCCAGGGCGGCGAGATCTATGTAGCCGATCGCTGGACCGTGGCAGCGTTGGGCTGCACGCATACCGCAAATCGCGGGGCCAATCTGCCTGCTGGGGGTGCGGCACCGGAATCGCGCCGTTTCCTCAATAGCGTTGTCTCCAAGACCAGCGCAGGTAGCAGCGCCTACGTCGCACAGAAGGTCGAGAGCGCGGCAACGCTGTCCGACGGCGAGGTGACGGTTTCCGGCTTCGCCTATGGTCCGCCAGGAAAACGCATCGGTGTTCGTCTCATCCAGCACTTTGGCACCGGTGGCTCGCCGTCCGCCGCGGTCAGTGTGGAGCTGGGAACCGTAGCGGTCACCGCCACGTCCTGGACCTATTTCCAGCTCAGTGCGCGACTGCCATCGGTGAAAGGGAAGACGCTGGGCAGCAATGCTGACAGCGATTTCCTGTGGCTGGTAGTGGATCTGTGCGCGGATGCCTATGGCGGTGTCATCTCCGGCCAGAACGGAGAGTTTGGCATTGCGATGATGCAATTGGAGCGCGGCAACCGGGCAACGGCATTCGATCTGCGCCCACTGGCCCACGAGCTGCAGCTCTGCCAGCGCTACTACGAAAAGTCCTACGACGATGATGTCGTTCCAGGAACGCCGACCAACAGCGGACGCTACAGCTGGGGTAACTCGGCCGCTACCGGTGCAACCAGCTACTTGTCGGTTCCCTTCAAGACGCGAAAACGGGTGACACCAGCGATTGTCGTCAGGCCCAACAACAATGTGGTCGAACCCGGATACGTCAATCAGGACGACAGCAGCCGAACGCCCGCATCGATCCCCACAATTGCGACGAACGTCTTCGAAGTGGCCTGGGGTAATGCCCCGGGCCGCTGGGGTGGCTGGTTCCACTGGACCGCGGATGCAGAGATCTACTGAGTATCTCGTGTGGAGCCTTCTACCGGCGCCGCAACCACCTGTGGCCAGGCTTTGCTGATTCGGAAAGGAAAGTTCAATGAGCAGAAAGATCATCGACCTGGATACGATTCAGGCGAACGGTAAACGGGGTGAGACCCAGCGGCCGGCATTCACCAAGATCAACGACAACTTCGCCGAGATCTATACCGGATTGGATGACGCACAGTCGGCGCTCATGCATCTGGAAGGCCGCATGACCGGAAGGAATGCGCTGATCAATGGTGGGTTCCAGGTCTGGGAGCGTGGCACCTCGTTGCCATCCGGCAGTGGCCAACGCTTCACCGCCGATCGCTGGCAGGCCAATGCCATCGGTACGAAAGTGGCTGCCACACGCGAAGACATACCTGCCGGCGGCGGCCAGGCAGGGCGCCTGCTGGCCGGGTCACGCCACCTGCTCCGGCTGGATGTGCAGAGCGTGGCCGGTGCCGGCAACATGGCACTGGTCCAACAGCGTATCGAGGACGTCCGGACACTGGCCGGGCGCACTGTCACCATCAGCTTCAAGGCACGCGCCTCGGTGGATGACTTCCGCATCGGCGTGGAGCTGCAGCAGTCCCATGGCACCGGCGGGTCTACCGCGCGCGACAGCATCGGCGCGTCGGTCGTACTCGATACCCTGTGGCGATGGCACCAGGTCACCGTGGATGTTCCCGGCCTTTCCGGCAAGACGCTGGGCCCGGACAGCTACCTGCAGCTGAGCTTCTGGCTGGATGCAGGTGCCGATTTTGGCGGGCGCGCGTTCGCCGCCGGGCAGAAGAGTGGCAGCGTGCAGCTGGCCGAAGTGCAGATCGAGGAGGGCGACACCGCCACTGACTTCGATCGCAGGCCCGAGGCACTGGAGCTGCTGCTGTGCCAGCGCTACTACGAGACGGTGGATGTGAACCGGATCATCGGCATCACCTACACCGCCAACGGCGACACGCGTGCGTGCATTCCGTTCAAGGTGCGCAAGCGCGCAGCGCCCAGGATTTCATCACCTTCCACCGCGCTGAACCTGGTGGGCTTCGGCAATGCCGGCAACCTGATCAACTTCGACGGCGGAGCACCCGGCTGGCAGTCCACCGTTGACGCGGCGGTCATCGCCTCGATGCAGAACAACATGCAGCTCTCGGGCGCGGTGGTGGTGTGGTCGACCACCTCGCAGGTGCTGGTCCAGGCCGATGCGGAGCTCTGAGCCATGACAACCGCACCTCCGCAGGCGTCAAACCGCGTCTGCTTCACCAGCAATACCTCGCTGCGATCGGGGCACCACGTCATCGTGCTGCATGAAGCCAAGCGCCTCTTCTTCAGCATCGGATTCGATGCCGTCCAGGGGAATCCGTCGAGCGCATCGTCCTGCGTCGCCCCTGAATCCGAGGACATCAGCAGCTTCTCCGACGTCGGAACCTGATTCGCGAACAACTTCTACATCGGCAAAGGGCACATCGCGCTGAATCAGCGAAGGTGGCTGGAGCCAGGGGAGCAAGAATGGCAATGAAAATCATCGACCTCGATACCGTTCAAGCGAACGGCAAGCGGGGTGAAACGCAGCGTCCGGCGTTCACCAAGATCAATGCGAACTTTGCAGAGGTCTACGACGGGCTAGGCCAGGCTGTATCCACACTAGCGGGGCTCGCCGGCAGGATGGGCGGACGTAACGTGTTGATCAATGGCGACTTCCGCTTCTGGCAGCGCGGTGCCAGCAGAATCGTGACGGCTCCGCTCGCAATCTACGTTCCAGACAGGTATCAGATCGTGTGCATCGGGGCGGGCCAGATCAAAGCAAGCCAGCAGGCATTTGCAACGCCGGCATTCGGAGCTGCCCACTACATGAACTGCGATGTCTCCGGCGCGACCGCAGCCACCGAAGCCTTCTGCACGCAGCCGGTAGAGGGTGTGCAGACGCTCTCGGGATCAACGGTCACGCTCAGCATGCAGGCGTGGGCGGCGTCACCCGGAAGAAAGATCGGTGTGCGCTTCATCCAATCCTTTGGAAAGGGCGGGTCTCCGGATGTGACGATCTATGCCGGTGTCCAGGAGATTGGAACTGCCTCGTCGCTACGCCAGTTCACGGCTGATCTGCCAAGCATCCAAGGGAAAGTAGTGGGACCCGAAAGCAAGCTCCATGTCATCGTGGACTTCAGCACGCCGGCGGCCTACAGCGCCCAACTTGTCGGGCAATCAGGCTCATTCTCCCTGACCTGCATGCAGCTGGAGCGTGGGTCAGTACCAACAGAGTATGAAGTGCGACCGGACACGATCGAACTGATGCTCTGCCAACGCTACTTCGAGAAGAGCTATCCCGTCGCCGTCACTCCAGGAACGGTTACCCGGCAAGGACGAAGTTGCGTAGCGCAGTCTACCGCAACGAACGCCCTGAACTTCTTCTACCAACAGTACCGTGTTCCCAAGCGCACCTCGGCGGCGGTCACGCTCTACTCATCCGAGTCCGGCATGCCAGGAAAAATCTGCCAGAACAACAACGCCGATATCAACGGTGTGGTCGAAGACGCCTCTCAATCCGGGTTCTCACTCTATGGCAACAACAACAGTGGCGCCTGGGGAATGTGGTGGCACTGGACATCGGACGCGGAGATCTGAAATGTATCAACTGACAGGAAATCCAGACATTGTCAGGTGCACGGAGTCATCCACTTTCATACCGAGAGGGCACCGGTCATGGCCCCTCTACAAGGAGTGGCTGGCGGCAGGGAACATCGCGGCTCCCGCTGAGTCATTGCGCAGCATGACTTCAGAGGCGCGTCATCAGTTACTGCGCTCCCTGGCATCGGACTGGATGACGCCCTATGCACTTCGTCTCGGTCACGACAGCATCGAGAACTGCTGCAGTTACATCAACAGCACGGTCCCCCGCTACGCGCGCAACGCCACCCACATGATCGCCTGGCGCGACGCGGTCAGCATCGCGCTCGAACCGCTTGCCACAGATTGGCCTGCCGACATGGAGACCTGGGAGCAGGTTCGTACCGCGCTGCCGCAGCCCCCCATATTCGATTGGCCGAAACAGGAGCACACCCCATGATCACCGCCGATGCCCAGCAACTTGAGCCGGGTGGCCGCATCACCGTCTACGAGCTGGACGCCAGTAGTTTCGGCGCCGACAAGCTGTTCTTCCACGCACACCTGCAGAGTGGTCTCATCTGGTGGCAGGGCCAGGAGTATGGCCCTTGGCCGATCGAGGCCAGCGGCTTCGAACGCACCAGCGACCAACCGCCGAATCCACGCCTGCGCGTGAGCAACATCGATGGTCGCATCACCGCCATGTGCCTGCTGTTCGATGACCTGGTGGGCGCCCGCATCATCCGCCGGCAGACGCTGGCCAAGTACCTGGACGCCTCCAACTTCGAGGAAGGCAATCCCAGCGCAGATCCTGCCGAGCATTTCCCCGACGAAGTCTGGTTCATCGAACGCAAGATCGGCGAAGACAAGCAGATGGTCGAGTTCGAGCTGACCACCGCGATCGATCTCAACGGTCAGCAGTTGCCGGGCAGGCAGATCATCGCCGGCATGTGTGGCTGGCTGGTGCGTGGTGGATATCGCGGCGCGTACTGCGGCTACAACGGTCCCGCGGTGGCCGACAGCGACGACGTCGCCACCGACGATCCGGCACGCGACCAGTGCGGCGGACGGGTGCGCAGCTGCAAGCTGCGCTTTGGCCAGGACAAGCCGCTGCCCTATGGCGGG
>DQIG01000241.1:457-2481 GCA_003525885.1 Stenotrophomonas sp. | reverse complement strand
CCCTATGGCGGGTTCCCCGCCGCGGGCCTGCTGCGTTCCTGATCGGCCCCTTCCCGATTCCACTTTCCAGGCCCGCCCGCGCGGGCCTTTTTCATGGGTGAAACATGCAACCGACAACCCTGCAGGCCATCCAGGCACACGCCGTGGCCGAGTACCCGCGCGAATGCTGCGGGCTGATCGTGGCCATTGAAGGCCACGAACGCTATCTTCCCTGCCGCAACGTGGCCGCCACGCCCAGCGAGCATTTCCGTCTGCCGGCTGAAGACTATGCCGTGGCCGAGGACAAAGGCGAGGTGCTGGCCTTGGTGCATAGCCATCCCGATGCCGCCGCAACGCCCTCCGACGCCGATCGGGTCATGTGCGAGCGCAGCGGGCTGACCTGGCACATCGTCAGCGTCGGTCAGGTGGCCGGCGAGGCGCCGCTGTGCGGCGATCTGCAGACGCTGCATCCCTCGGGCTACCTGGCGCCGCTGGTCGGCCGCCAGTTCGCCCACGGCGTGCTGGACTGCTACAGCCTCGTCCGCGATTTCCACGCACGCGAACTGGGCATTCCGCTGTCCGAGTACGAACGCCAGGACGACTGGTGGAGCCACGGCCAGGATCTTTACAGCCTTGAACGGCTGCATGCCGAGGGCTTCGACCTGATCGAGGGCGAGCCGCAGCGGGGTGACATGATCCTGATGCAGATCCGCTCGCCGGTCACCAATCACGCGGGCATCTATCTCGGCGACGGGCAGATGCTGCATCACCTGCATGGCCGCCTTTCCGAGACCGTGCCCTACGGCGGCATGTGGGCAGAGCGCACCCGTTGCATCGTCCGCCATCGCGAGGTGCGCCATGACTGACCGTCTTCGTACGATCCGCCTGTACGGCAAGCTGGGCGCCCGCTTTGGGCGCAGGTTCCGCTTGGCGGTGAACAGCCCGGCCGAGGCGGTGCATGCACTGTGCACGATGCTGCCGGGATTCCAGCAGTACCTGATGGGCGCAAAGGCCAAGGGCATGGAGTTTGCCGTGTTTGTGGGGCGCCAGAACTTGACCAAGGAACAGCTGCACGACCCGCCTGGCGCTGACGACATTCGGATTGCTCCGGTGCTGGTCGGATCGAAGCGCGGCGGTGTCCTCCAGACGATTCTGGGCATCGTCCTCATCGTGGTCGGCGTGTGGACACAGAACTATCAGCTCGTCTATCAGGGGGGCTTCATGGTGTTGGGGGGCGTTACTCAGATGCTCTCTCCCCAGCCAAAAGGCCTGGGTGCCAAAGACACACCCGAAAACGCGCCCAGCTACAGCATGAACGGCACCGTCAACACTCAAGCGCAAGGCAACCCCGTGCCGGTCGCCTATGGCGGCCATGACAGCAAGGGCATGTTCATCGGCTCGGCCGTGATCAGCGGCGGCATCCTGGCGGAGGACCAGTTTTGAACCAGATCACTCATTCAGCACCGCGCACGCACGGTGTAGCCGCGCCCGTACTGGCGGGCGCGAAGAAGGGCGCGAGCAACGCCCGAACCCCGGTCGAAACCGCCGACAGCCTGCACTCGATGGCGGTGGCCCGCATCATCGACCTCGCCAGCGAAGGCGAGATCCGCGGCCTGGTCGCCGGCAAGCAGTCGATCTACCTGGACCAGGTGCCGATCGAGAATCCGGACGGCACACTGAACTTCTCGGGCGTGGACGTGCAGACGCGTTCCGGCACCCAGGACCAGGAGCACATCAGCGGCTTCCCGTCCGTCGAGAACGAAGTCGGCGTCAACGTCGAGCTGCGCAGCGATGCACCGGTGGTGCGCACGGTATCCGGTGCCGATCTGTCAGCGGTACGCATCCGCTTCGCGGTGCCGGCGTTGCAGAAGACCAACACCGAGAACGGTGATACCGAAGGCTACCGGATCATGTACGCGGTGGATCTGTCCACCGACGGCGGCCCGTTCAGCACGGTGCTGACCGATGCCTTCAGTGGCAAGACCACCACCCAGTACGAGCGCAGCCGCCGCATCGATCTGCCTGCCGGCAGCCAGTGGCAGGGG
>DQIG01000241.1:0-288 GCA_003525885.1 Stenotrophomonas sp. | reverse complement strand
AGGTGCGCATCCGCCGGCTGACCGCCAACGCCAACAGCAGCACCATCGCCGATACCATCAACGTGCTGTCGATGACCGAGATCATCGATGCCAAGTTGCGCTATCCGAACTGTGCGCTGGCGGCGGTGCAGGTCGACGCCAGCCAGTTCCAGAACATCCCCACCCGGTCCTACCAGCTGTGGGGGCGCATCGTGCGCATCCCCTCCAACTACGATCCGCTCAGCCGTCTCTACAGCGGCGTGTGGGATGGCACCTTCAAGAGCGGGTGGACCAACAACCCGGCCTGGG
>DQIG01000239.1 GCA_003525885.1 Stenotrophomonas sp. | reverse complement strand
GGAAAACGGATCTGACCCCGGATTCATTTCGATGTCTGACAGATGTGTCGACCAAGGTCGACACCCACCAACAGCACACGGAATCTGTCAGAGGTGGGGCGGTGTGGGTGGGCAGGACCGTTGGCGCCATGGATGGCGCCATCGAGCCCCCAGGGACGGGTTTACGGCGTGTCCTGCCCACCCACACCGCCCCGCCAACCCGCGGACAGCCCGCAGTTGCTGTTGCTTCCGCTCTGAGCAGGTGCAGGGCTGCAAGCCCTGCCGAAACCCTCCCCAACCATGACTGCAGTCACTTGCCCGAAGCCGCTGCGCTGGCGAAAGTCAGGCAGTTGACGTGATCGGCTCGGCCTGTTGCCAGCCGCACGCAAGCGAGAGAGAGAAACGCTGTGCAACGACGTGAGTTCCTGGCTTTTTCCGGTCTGGGCCTGGCGGGCCTGCTGCTGCCGCATTCCCGTGCCATCGCCGCCGAGCAACTGCTCGCCCCGGTCGACACCCTCCAGCGCAGGCGCCTGGCGGACGTGGCGCTGGCCACCGCACGCACGGCCAAGGCCAGCTACTGCGATGTGCGCATTGGCCGCTACCTCAACCAGTCGGTCATCACCCGCGAGCATCAGGTCGGCAATGTGACCAATCGCGAATCGTCCGGCGTGGGCGTGCGGGTGATCGTCAACGGTGCCTGGGGCTTCGCTGCAACCCATCAGCAGACCGAGGCCGCCGTGCGCGCGGCAGTCGAGCAGGCTGCGGCAATCGCCCGCGCCAACGCCAGCATCCAGACCCGGCCGGTGCAGCTGGCGCCGACGCCCTCGGTCGGCGAGGTGCGCTGGCAAACGCCCGTCCGCAGGAACGCGATGGCGGTGCCGATCCAGGACAAGGTCGAGCTGCTGCTGGCACTCAATGCCGCCGCGCTGAATGCGGGCGCTGACTACATCAATTCCACCCTGTTCCTGGTCAACGAACAGAAGTACTTCGCGTCCAGCGACGGCTCGTTCATCGACCAGGACATCCATCGCATCTGGCTGCCGTTCACCGCCACCGCCATCGACAAGGCCAGCGGCAAGTTCCGCACCCGCGCCGGGCTGTCGTCGCCGATGGGCATGGGCTACGAGTTCCTCGATGGCGACGCGCGCGGCAAGGTGCACCTGCCCGGTGGCATCACTGCCTACCGCGATTCCTACGACCCGGTCGAGGACGCCATTGCGGCCGCCCGCCACGCACGCGAGAAGCTGAAGGCGCCGTCGGTGAAGCCCGGCAAGTACGACCTGGTGCTGGACCCGTCCAACCTGTTCCTGACCATCCACGAGAACGTCGGCCACCCGCTGGAGCTGGACCGCGTGCTCGGCTACGAAGCCAACTACGCCGGTACCAGCTTTGCCACGCTGGACAAGCGCGATGCCGGCTTCCGCTGGGGCAGCGACATCGTCACCTTCTTCGCCGACAAGACCCAGCCGGGCAGCCTCGGTGCGGTTGGCTACGACGACGAAGGCGTAAAGACCCAGCGCTGGGACCTGGTACGCGACGGCATCCTGGTCGATTACCAGGCCACCCGCGATGAAGCCCATATCCTCGGCCGCGATGCATCGCATGGCTGCAGCTATGCCGATTCCTGGTCCAGCGTGCAGTTCCAGCGCATGGCCAATGTCTCGCTGGCGCCGGGCCGGAAGCCGCTCAGCGTCGAAGACATGATCAAGGACGTGGAGAACGGCATCTACATCCACGGCCGCGGTTCGTACTCGATCGACCAGCAGCGCTACAACGCGCAGTTCGGTGGCCAGCTGTACTACCAGATCAAGGACGGAAAGATCGCCGGCATGGTCGAGGATGCGGCCTACCAGATCCGCACGCCGGAATTCTGGAATGCCTGCACGGCCATCTGCGATGAGCGCGATTTCCGCCTGGGCGGTTCGTTCTTCGACGGCAAGGGCCAGCCCGGCCAGGTCTCGGCGGTCTCGCACGGTTCGTCCACCACCCGCTTCAACGGCATCAACATCATCAACACCGCGCGCAGTCTCGGCGCTTGAGCCACCCATCCTTCGACATGGAGAGCAGCCTTGCAAAGACGTGACTTCCTGGCCCTGACCGGGCTTACCGCGGGCGGGCTGATCGTGCCCTCCTTCTTCGGCAAGGTGATCGCCGCCGAGCAGCTGCAGTCCAGCCTCGACCCGGCGTTGAAGAAGCGCCTGGCCGACGCCGCTCTGCAGGCCGCACGCAGCGCCGGTGCCACTTACTGCGACGTGCGTATCGGCCGCTACCTGCGGCAGTTCGTGATCACCCGCGAAGACAAGGTGCAGAACGTGGTGAATACCGAGTCCACCGGCGTGGGCATCCGCGTGATCGTCAACGGCGCCTGGGGCTTTGCCGCCACCAATGCGCTGGGCACCGCCGACGTGGCCAAGGCTGCACAGCAGGCTGCGGCGATCGCCAAGGCCAATGCCGGCGTGCAGACCGCACCGGTGCAGCTGGCCAAGGCGCCGGGCGTGGGTGAGGTGAGCTGGCGCACACCGATCCGCAAGAATGCAATGGAGGTGCCGATCAAGGACAAGGTCGGCCTGCTGCTGGACGTCAACGCTGCAGCAATGGGCGCCGGTGCCAGCTTCGTCAACTCGATGCTGTTCCTGGTCAACGAGCAGAAGTACTTCGCTTCCACCGATGGTTCCTACATCGATCAGGATGTGCACCGCATCTGGGCGCCGATGACGGTCACCGCCATCGACAAGACCAGCGGCAAGTTCCGCACCCGTTCGGGCCTGTCCTCGCCGATGGGCCTGGGCTACGAGTACCTGGACGGCGCCGCCGCCGGCAAGGTGGTCAGCCCCAATGGCGTGGTCAACTACAGTTCTTCCTACGACATGAAGGAAGACGCCATCGCCGCCGCCAAGCAGGCGCAGGAGAAGCTGAAGGCACCGTCGGTGAAGCCGGGCAAGTACGATCTGGTGCTCGACCCGTCGCATACCTGGCTGACCATCCACGAGTCGATCGGCCACCCGCTGGAACTGGACCGCGTACTCGGCTACGAAGCCAACTACGCCGGCACCAGCTTCGCCACCCTGGACAAGCGCGAACAGCATTTCCAGTACGGCAGCGAGCTGGTCAACATCTTCGCCGACAAGACCCAGCCGGGCAGCCTCGGCGCGGTGGCGTACGACGATGAAGGCGTGAAGTGCAAGCGCTGGGACCTGATCAGCAACGGCAAGCTGGTGGACTACCAGACCATCCGCGACCAGGCCCACATCCTCGGCAAGACCGAGTCCGACGGCTGCTGCTATGCCGACTCGTGGTCCAGCGTGCAGTTCCAGCGCATGGCCAACGTGTCGATGGCACCGGGCAAGAAGCCGCTCAGCGTGCCGGACCTGATCAAGGACGTGGAGAACGGTATCTACATCATCGGTGATGGTTCGTTCTCGATCGACCAGCAGCGCTACAACGCCCAGTTCGGCGGCCAGCTGTTCTACGAGATCAAGAACGGCCAGATCACCCGCATGCTGGAAGACGTGGCCTACCAGATCCGCACGCCGGAGTTCTGGAATGCCTGCACCGCCGTGGCCGACGAACGCGACTACCGCCTGGGCGGTTCGTTCTTCGACGGCAAGGGCCAGCCGGGCCAGGTCTCGGCGGTCTCGCACGGCTCGTCCACCGCGCGCTTCAACGGCATCAACGTCATCAACACCGCACGCAGCCTCGGCTGACCGGTCAGGAGCCCTTACACCATGAGTATCTTCACCGAAGCCCAGGCCAAGGCCATCCTCGACAAGGTCATCGCCCTGTCCAAGGCCGACGAGTGCACCGCCGTGCTGGCCGGCGCGATCAGCGGCAACATCCGTTTCGCGCTGAACAATGTCTCCACCAGCGGCATTGTCGACAACACCGAACTGGCGGTCACCGTCGCCTTCGGCAAGCGCGTCGGCACCGCCTCGATCAACGAGTTCGACGATGCCGCGCTGGAACGCGTGGTGCGCCGTGCCGAAGACCTGGCCCGCCTGGCCCCGGAGAACCCGGAGTTCATGCCGGCCATCGGCAAGCAGAGCTACCGCGCCAGCCCGACCTTCAGCGAATCCACCGCCGCGATCGATCCGGCCTTCCGTGCCAAGGTTGCCGCCGATTCGATCGCGCCGTGCCGTGGCCATGGCCTGATCGCCGCCGGCTTCCTCGAGGACGGCCAGGGCTTCCAGGCCACCGCCAACAGCAACGGTAACTTCGCCTACCAGCGCACCACCAACTTCGATTACACCTGCACCGTGCGCACCGAAGATGGCCGCGGTTCGGGCTGGGTCGGCCGCAACCTGAAGGATGCGGCGGACTTCAAGGCCGACCAGGACATCCGCATCGCCATGCGCAAGGCCACCGAATCGGCCGAAGCCAAGGCGCTGGAACCGGGCAAGTACACGGTCATCCTGGAGCCGGCTGCGGCGGCGGGCCTGATCAGCTTCATGATGAACTTCTTCAGCGCACGCTCGGCCGATGAGGGCCGCAGCTTCCTGTCCAAGAAGGGCGGCGGCAACAAGCTGGGCGAGCAGGTCTACGACCCGCGCGTGACCATGATCGCCGACCCGTGGCATCCGGATGCACCGGTGCTGCCGTGGGACAACGAAGGCATGCCGCGCGAGCGCATCGCCATCATCGAGAACGGCAAGATCGCCAACCTGGACTACTCGCGCTTCTGGGCGCAGAAGCAGGGCAAGACCGCCAAGGCCTCGCCGGGCAACCTGCTGATGAGCGGTGGCGACAAGAGCACCGCCGAGCTGGTGCGTGGCACCCAGAAGGGCATCCTGGTCACACGTACCTGGTACATCCGCATGGTCGATCCGCAGACCGTGCTGCTGACCGGGCTGACCCGCGACGGCACCTTCTACATCGAGAACGGCCAGATCAAGCACCCGGTGAAGAACTTCCGCTTCAACGAGTCGCCGGTGATCATGCTCAACAACATCGAAGAGCTGGGCAAGCCGGTGCGCGTGGCCGGTGATGAATCCAGCTACGTGATGATGATCCCGCCGATGAAGCTGCGCGATTTCACCTTCACCTCGCTGTCCGACGCCGTCTGATGGATCGCCGGGCCTGCCTGCGCTGGTTGGCCGCTGCCGCTTCGGCGGCGGCGCTGCCGGCCTGGGCGCAGGCAGGCCCGCGCAGTTCGCGCTACGACTTCTGGTTCACCCGCCTGCAGTACGACTCCGGTGACTGGGACGTGGACGCGCGCATGCCGTCCAACCTGATCACCTCGCTGATCGACTACACCTCGCTACGCGTGGACCCGCAGGAACACGTGGTGGCGCTGGCCGACCCGCGCATGCTGGAGGCGCCTTTCTGCTACCTGGCCGGGCATACGCTGGTGGAGTTCAACGCCGCCGAGCGGCAGAACTTCGTGCGCTACGTGCGCAATGGCGGCTTCGTCTTCGTCGACGACTGCAACCATGACATCGACGGCCTGTTCGCCACCTCGTTCGAGGCGCAGATGGGCCGCCTGTTCGGCCCGAAGGCATTGCAGAAGCTGCCCAACAGCCACGCGCTGTACCGCAGCTTCTTCCGCTTCCCGGATGGCCCGCCTGCCACCAGCTTCGAACTCAACGGCTGGGGCGACGACCTGGTGCACGACTACCTGAAGGGCATCGAGGTCGACGGCCGCCTGGGCCTGCTGTACAGCAACAAGGACTACGGCTGCGAGTGGGACTACGACTGGCGCAACAAGCGTTTCCTGGCCGAAGACAACACCCGCTTCGGCGTCAACATCGTGATGTACGCGTTGAACAATTGATAGGACCTGCACGCCCATGACCTCCCCCGATCTCGATTCCCTGCTGCCGCGCCTGCACGATCTGCGCACCGCGCTCGCACGCGCCGTGGTGGGCCAGCACACGGTGGTCGAGCAGCTGCTGATCGGCCTGCTGGCCGGTGGCCACTGCCTGCTGGAAGGTGCGCCCGGGCTCGGCAAGACCCTGCTGGTACGCTCGCTCGGCCAAGCATTGGAGCTTCAGTTCCGGCGAGTGCAGTTCACCCCCGACCTGATGCCCAGCGACGTCACCGGCCATGCCGTGTACGACTTGCACAGCGAGCAGTTCAAGTTGCGCAAAGGCCCACTGTTCACTCACCTGTTGTTGGCCGACGAAATCAACCGTGCACCTGCCAAGACCCAGGCCGCGTTGCTTGAAGCGATGCAGGAGCGCCAGGTCACCCTTGAAGGTGAAGCACTGCCCATCGGGCAACCGTTCATGGTGCTGGCCACCCAGAACCCCATCGAACAGGAAGGCACCTACCCCTTGCCTGAGGCCGAGCTGGACCGGTTCATGCTCAAGGTGCGCATGGACTACCCCGATGCCAGCCAGGAACTGGACATGGTGCGCGAGGTCACCCGCTCCTCCAGGGCCGACATGCTCGACGTGCAGCCGCTGCGCACTGTGCTTCAGGCTCAAGACGTGCTGCGTCTTCAGGAGATCGCCAGTGAGCTGGCCCTGGACGAACAGGTGCTCGACTACGCCGTGCGCCTGGCCCGTGCCACGCGCAGTTGGCCAGGCTTGACCCTGGGCGCCGGCCCGCGGGCCTCCATTGCCCTGGTGCGCGGCGCCCGGGCCCGGGCCTTGTTGCGTGGCGGGGAATTCGTCACCCCGGATGACATCAAGGGCTGCGCATTGGCCGTACTGCGCCATCGGGTGCGTATTGCACCGGAGCTGGACATCGATGGGCTGGAAGTAGACCAGGTGCTCAAACAGATGCTGGACCAGATTCCGGCACCTCGACAGTGACGCCCTCATGAAGCCGACCCGACTGTTGTTAAGCTGGCTGGGTGTGCTGCTAGGCCTGAACATCCTGCTCGGCGCGGCTGAAGCCTTGCAGCTCAAGGTACCCGGCACCCTGCACTCGATTGCCTGGGGCCTGTTGCTCGCGCTGTTATTGCTGTCACTTCTGGATGCTGTGCGGTTGCGTCGCCGGCCCCCCGTTCAGATCGAACGGCAGATGCCTGGCAGCCTGGCACTCGGACGTTGGGGTGAAGTACGCCTGAGCCTGGCACACGGCTTCTCACAGCCCCTGACGGTGCACGTGTTCGACCACACGCCCGATGGCCTGAGCGTGGAGAACCTGCCCCAATCCATAATAGTGCGCCCCGGCGAACGCAGCGAGCTGGGCTACCGCTTGCGCCCTCTGCGTCGTGGGCATTTCAGTTTCAGCCGCTGTGAGGTCCACCTGCCCAGCCCGCTTGGGCTATGGTCGGCACGACGGTTTGTCGAGGTGAATGACACCACCCGCGTCTACCCCGACTTTGCCCGTTTGTACGGTGCACAGCTGTTGGGTGTGGATAACTGGCTGAGCCAACTCGGCGTGCGACAACGCCAACGCAGGGGCCTGGGGCTGGAGTTTCATCAGCTGCGCGAATTTCGTGAAGGCGACAGCCTGCGTCAGATCGATTGGAAAGCCACTGCCCGGCAACGCACCCCCATCGCACGCGAGTACCAGGATGAGCGTGACCAGCAAATCGTGTTCATGCTCGATTGCGGCAGACGCATGCGCAGCCAAGACGGCGAGTTATCGCATTTCGACCACGCGCTCAACGCCTGCCTGCTGCTCAGCTACGTAGCGTTACGCCAGGGTGATGCCGTGGGGTTGTGCACCTTTGCCAGCGATCCGCCACGCTACCTGGCCCCGGTCAAGGGAAGCAGCCAGTTGAACCTGCTGCTCAACGCGGTTTACGACCTGGACACTACCCGACGCACAGCCGACTACGAGGCTGCCGCCAGCCAATTGCTGGCTCGGCAAAAACGCAGGGCGCTAGTGATTGTCGTGACCAACTTGCGGGATGAGGATGATGAAGCCCTGATGGCTGCGGTCAAGCGCATCAGCCGACAACACCGGGTGCTGGTAGCCAGCCTGCGCGAGGAAGTCCTCGACCAACTGCGTCAGGCACCCGTGCAAACCTTGCCCGAAGCGCTCGCCTACAGCGGCACGATCGACTACCTCAACACTCGAAACGAGCTGCATGACCGCTTGGCCGCACAGGGTTTGTCGCTGCTGGACACCTTGCCTTCGGAACTGGGGGCGGCCTTGGTGACACGCTATCTGGGCTGGAAAAAAGCCGGAGCATTCTGAAACATGCGTCGACCGCAGCCTGGGCTGGCCCAAAACCGGGTCGACAGGGCTTGATGACTAGGCAGACGCCTGCAAAGGATCGAAGCTGAAATAGTCCTGCAAAGCGCCGATCACGCGCGCGTACTCATCGGACGCCTGCGTCACACTGAACCCAGAGTCGTAGTGCTGAGGGTTGACATCTTCATGACTCCACAGGCACGTCGCCGTGATGTCGACGGCGTGGAAGTCGCCCTCAGGCCCCGGGATCTTAAAGCGCAACTCGAAGTCAACGTCGACCATCATGGGCAATTGGCTGATCAACATCAGGCCGTCTTCGGAAACATTGCCCAAATAACCAATAGGTTTATCCGTACGGCGATTAAACACCTGCAGGAAATAAGGAAGTTGGTGTCGCTCGATCCGTCGCTCGGTAAACATGGTCGTCATCCAGTGGCCATGAGTCAGGCCATGTCAGTGATTCGGAACGGGCCAAGAGCCCACTCTCCCCCGGATCTCGGTGTGGCAACAGGTCTCCCTGTGTCACTGGACTGCTGCCGAATCAGGGCCCTGCATTCGCTCAAAAAAACTTGTACAAACGAACAATCGAAGGATAGCCCAAGACTGGCGATGGGCCAGCTATAAGATGACAAATATCATTACAAAGACGCCGGACGCGGTTGTGCAACGCTGGCCCCCGGGTAATGCCCCAACTGCTGCAAGGTGTCGAGCCGGGCACGGGCACGGTACGCGTACTCACTCGAGGGGTACTGGGTAATGATGAACTGGTAGGTCTGGACCGCATCGACGAACAGCTTCTGCCGTTCCAGGCATTGCCCGCGCAACATCGACACTTCCGGCTGCACATAACGACGGGTGCGGCTCTCGCGATCAACCTGGGACAACTCCAGGGTGACGCGCTCGCAATCACCCACCCCGTAGGCACGGTAAGCGTTGTTCAAATGGTGGTCCATCGACCAGCGGGTACAGCCGACAACACTGACGGCCAGGGCAGCAACGAGCAAAATTCGCATGAGGGTTCTCCTGTCTTGTGCAGTGTATCGACCCCTCGTCGAAAATCTTCAAGGGTGTTCGTATTCACTCGCAGCAAAAACAAGTCAATCGTCGATAAGTAGTGCAAACGAACAATGACTACAACGAAAGAGCATAGTAGCCTTCCTCAGCGCTTGAACTCAGGAGTCTGTGCATGTCCGTCCGTCGTACCAAAATCGTCGCCACCCTTGGCCCGGCCAGCAACTCGCCGGAAGTCCTCGAACAGCTGATTCTGGCTGGTTTGGACGTTGCCCGTCTGAACTTCTCCCACGGCACCCCGGACGAGCACAAGGCTCGCGCCAAGCTGGTGCGTGACCTGGCTGCCAAGCATGGCCGCTTCGTGGCGCTGCTGGGTGACCTGCAAGGCCCGAAAATCCGTATCGCCAAATTCGCCAACAAGCGGATCGAGCTGAAGATCGGTGACAAATTCACCTTCTCCACCAGCCACCCGCTGACCGAAGGCAACCAGCAAGTCGTGGGTATCGACTACCCGGACCTGGTCAAGGACTGCGGCGTCGGCGACGAGCTGCTGCTCGATGACGGCCGTGTGGTAATGCGCGTCGACACCGCCACCCCGACCGAACTGCATTGCACCGTGATCATTGGTGGCCCGCTGTCCGACCACAAAGGCATCAACCGTCGTGGTGGCGGCCTGACCGCACCGGCCCTGACTGAAAAAGACAAGGCTGACATCATTCTCGCCGCCGAAATGGAAGTGGACTACCTCGCCGTGTCCTTCCCGCGCGACGCCGCCGACATGGAATACGCCCGTAAACTGCGCGACGAAGCCGGCGGCACTGCCTGGCTGGTGGCAAAGATCGAACGCGCCGAAGCCGTGGCAGACGATGAAACCCTCGACGGTCTGATCAACGCGTCCGACGCCGTGATGGTTGCCCGTGGTGACCTGGGCGTAGAAATCGGCGATGCCGAGCTGATCGGTATCCAGAAAAAAATCATCCTGCACGCTCGCCGCCACAACAAGGCGGTGATCGTGGCGACCCAGATGATGGAGTCGATGATCCAGAACCCGATGCCGACCCGCGCCGAAGTGTCCGACGTGGCTAACGCCGTGCTCGACTACACCGACGCCGTAATGCTCTCGGCTGAAAGTGCTGCCGGCCCCTACCCGCTGGAAGCGGTGCAAGCCATGGCGCGCATTTGCCTTGGCGCTGAAAAGCACCCGACCAGCAAGACCTCCAGCCACCGCATCGGCAAAGAGTTCGAAAGCTGTGACCAGAGTATTGCCCTGGCCGCCATGTACACCGCCAACCACTTCCCGGGTGTGAAGGCGATCATCGCCCTGACCGAAAGTGGCTACACGCCGTTGATCATGTCGCGTATCCGCTCTTCGGTACCGATCTACGCGTTCACCCCACACCGTGAAGCTCAGGCCCGCACGGCGATGTTCCGTGGTGTGTACACCGTTCCGTTCGACCCGGCTTCGCTGGCACCGAACGAAGTCAGCCAGAAGGCAATCGACGAGCTGGTCAAGCGCGGCGTTGTGGAGAAAGGCGACTGGGTCATCCTGACCAAGGGCGACAGCTACCACACCACCGGTGGCACCAACGGCATGAAGATCCTGCACGTGGGCGACCCGCAGGTTTGATGTGACACGCTGAAAAACAAAAGCCCCGCCATGTAGATGGCGGGGCTTTTTGCATTTCATGGGTTCGTGTCGAACTCGGTCAAATGTGGGAGCGGGCTTGCTCGCGAATGCAGTGTTTCAGTCGACGGATTCATTCGCTGATCCACCGCATTCGCGAGCAAGCCCGCTCCCACATTTTGATCAGCGCTTGGTAATAAACGCCGACAACGCCTCAATCGCCTCCGGCGACTTCAAGCGCTGGGTAAACAGGGCGCCCTCCTCCTCGATCACCTGCCGCAGCTGTTCGCGGTCGACGCTCTTCATCAGCTGTTTGGTCACTTGCACCGCTCCCGGTGCCAGGGTTTCAAACCGCTCGGCCATTTCCCGCGCCTTGACCAACGCCGCGTCGCCGCTACCCAACGCCTCGGTGGCAATGCCCCACGCAGCCGCCTGTTCGCCTGTAAACCCCTCGCCCAACAACAACAATTCAGCCGCCTTCGCGTGCCCCAACAAGCGCGGCAGGATCAGGCTCGAACCAAACTCCGGGCACAGGCCCAGGTTGACGAACGGCATGCGCAGGCGCGCATCGCGACTGATATAGACCAGGTCGCAATGCAGCAACAGCGTCGTGCCGATTCCCACCGCCACGCCTGCCACCGCAGCGATCACCGGCTTTCGGCAGTTGAGCAGGCTCTTCATGAAGAGAAACGGCGGGCTGTCGAGGTCGCTGGGCGGCTGCTCGAGGAAATCGCCGATGTCATTGCCGGCGGTAAAGCACTCACTGCTGCCCTGGATCAGCACGCAGCGGATGTCGGCATCCGCGTCAGCGCCTTCGAGGGCTTCGGCCAGTTGCGTGTACATGGCGCGGGTCAGGGCGTTTTTCTTGTCGGGGCGATTGAGCTGCAAGGTCAGCAGCCCGCGCTCGCGTTGTTGCAGGATGGCGTCGGTCATGGTGAGTCTCGCGACGGTGGAATTCAGCGCTCAACCACGGGGCAGGAACACGTCGGCCAGCAGTTGATTACGCGGCAGCCCCGCCAGGAACAGGCGCTTGGAGAACGCCTCGACATTGCCAGGGTGCCCGCAGAGTAAAGCCAGAGTTTGCCGCGAAACAAGCCGCAGTTGCGCCAATGCCTGGGTCGCCTCGGCCGCGGTCCACAGCTCCACTGTCAGGTTCGGGTGCTGCGCGGCCAGCTGCGCCAGGGCTTCGGCAAGGTAATGTCCGTTGACATCATGGGCCAGGTGAATCAGGCGAATCGCGCCCTGGTGATCCTGGCGCAACGCCTCACGCAACACGCCCCACAAAGGCCCCAGGCCGGTACCAGAAGCCAGCAGCCACAGCGGCCGCGTATGCCAGTCCGGGTCGTAGTGCAATGCACCGCCGCGCAGTTCGCCCAGGCGCAGAGGGTCTCCCACCTGCAGTTGACGGGCCAGGTCGCTGAATTCGCCGGGTTGGCGGCAATCCAGATGAAACTCCAGGAACGCCTCTTCCTGGGGCAGGCTCGCCAGAGAATATGGCCGCGCCACCTGCCCGGCCCACAACACCAAGTGCTGGCCGGCGCGATACCGCAGGCCGCGCTCCGGCTGCAGGCGCAGGCGCAGCACCGTCGGGTTCAGCCAGTCGGCACCCACCACGTGCGCGGGCAGGCCATCGCGCTGGGGGTCAAAGGTTTCGACGTGCACATCCCCCAGGACCTGGCACTGGCACGCCAGGCGCCAGTCGTCCTGGCGCTGCGTGGGGCTCAAGGCCTCGGGTTGCTTGTCCTCGACCTCGCCCCGGCAACGCACCAGGCAAGTGTGGCAACTGCCGGCGCGGCAACTGTAGGGCACGGCCACACCCGCCTGGTTCAGCGCATCCAGCAGGTTGCTGCCGGGGGCGACCGACCAGTGGCGTTCGCCGACGTGCAGTTCAGGCATATAAAGGTCTCAGACACAGGGGACGCGCACAGGGAATCATGCCTGCGACAGTTTGACCATAGTCGGGTGTATCGGCCACCGAGCCGGGTTATACTGCCGCGCCTTTTTAGCGTCGCGCCTGCATCATTTTGGCGTGCCTTGGAAAGGTGGCTTCAGCCGACCGATGCAACACTGAAGCCACCTTTATTGAATGTTCCCTTATAGAGGAGCGCGACTCATGACCGTGATCAAGCAAGACGACCTGATTCAGAGCGTTGCCGACGCCCTGCAATTCATTTCCTACTACCACCCCGTTGATTTCATCCAGGCCATGCACGAAGCCTACCTGCGCGAAGAATCGCCAGCGGCCCGTGACTCCATCGCCCAGATCCTGATCAACTCGCGCATGTGCGCCACCGGCCATCGCCCGATCTGCCAGGACACCGGTATCGTCACCGTGTTCGTGCGCGTGGGCATGGACGTGCGTTGGGACGGCGCCACCATGGGCCTGGACGACATGATCAACGAAGGCGTGCGTCGCGCCTACAACCTGCCGGAAAACGTCCTGCGTGCATCCATCCTGGCCGACCCGGCAGGCGCGCGTAAGAACACCAAGGACAACACCCCGGCGGTGATCCATTACTCCATCGTCCCGGGTAACACCGTGGAAGTGGACGTGGCAGCCAAGGGCGGCGGTTCCGAGAACAAGTCGAAAATGGCCATGCTCAACCCGTCCGACTCGATCGTCGACTGGGTATTGAAGACCGTTCCGACCATGGGCGCTGGCTGGTGCCCACCGGGCATGCTGGGCATCGGCATCGGCGGCACCGCCGAGAAAGCCGCGGTGATGGCCAAGGAAGTGTTGATGGAGTCCATCGACATCCACGAGCTGAAAGCCCGTGGCCCGCAGAACCGTATCGAAGAGATGCGCCTGGAGCTGTTCGAGAAGGTCAACCAACTGGGCATCGGCGCCCAGGGCCTGGGCGGCCTGACCACCGTGCTGGACGTCAAGATCAGCACCTTCCCGACGCACGCGGCCTCCAAGCCCGTCGCCATGATCCCGAACTGCGCGGCCACCCGCCACGCCCACTTCGAGCTGGACGGCTCGGGCCCGGCGCGCCTGGATCCGCCATCGCTGTCGGAATGGCCGGAAGTGCACTGGGCGCCGGACTACAACAAGTCCAAGCAGGTCGACCTGAACACGCTGACGAAGGAAGAAGTCGCCAACTGGAAGCCGGGCCAGACCCTGCTGCTGTCGGGCAAGATGCTGACCGGCCGCGACGCCGCGCACAAGCGCATCCAGGACATGCTGGCCAAGGGCGAGAAACTGCCGGTGGACTTCACCAACCGCGTCATCTACTACGTCGGCCCGGTCGATCCGGTGCGTGACGAAGTGGTCGGCCCGGCCGGTCCTACCACCGCCACCCGCATGGACAAGTTCACCGACATGATGCTGGAGAAAACCGGTCTGATCGCGATGATCGGCAAGGCCGAGCGCGGCCCTGCCGCCATCGAGTCGATCAAGAAGCACCAGTCGGCCTACCTGATGGCGGTCGGTGGTTCGGCCTACCTGGTGTCGAAAGCCATCAAGCAGTCGAAAGTGCTGGGCTTTGCCGACATGGGCATGGAAGCGATCTACGAGTTCGACGTGGTCGACATGCCGGTCACCGTGGCCGTCGATTCGCAAGGCACGTCGGTGCACAACACCGGCCCTGCGGAATGGAAGACCCGCATCGAGCAGCTGAACGTGCCTGTTGTGACGGCCTGATGCAGATCGCCCACGCTCCCGGTTCGCCCATCGGCGTTTTCGATTCCGGCGTGGGCGGCCTGTCGGTGCTGCGCCACATCC
>DQIG01000226.1 GCA_003525885.1 Stenotrophomonas sp. | reverse complement strand
TGGAGGATGCCGGCCAGCGGCCGGCAGTCCTGTTACGCGTCCAGCGCCTGCCGCAGCGGGGCGAGGAACGATCCAGCGCGCTGCGCGGCCTCTTCCGCCGAGCCCGCTTCGGCCAGCGCCGCCACCAGCGCACTGCCCACCACCACGCCGTCGGCCTGGCGGGCCATGGCCGTGGCACTGGCGGCATCCTTGATGCCGAAGCCCGCCACCACCGGCACCGACGCGCGCGCGCGCAACGCCTGCAGGCGGGTACTGGCGGCATCGCTGTCCAGGCGCTCGGACGCGCCGGTGACACCGGCAAAGCTGACGTAATAGAGATAGCCACGAGCCAGTGCCAGCAGCTTGTCGGCACGCGCCTCGCTGGTGGTCGGCGACGCCAGCAGGACCAGCGCAAGCCCGGCTGCGTCGAACGCCTGCAGGGCCTCGCCCGCCTCTTCCGGCGGCAGGTCGACCAGCAGCACGCCGTCCACGCCGGCGTCCACGGCCGCCTTGGCGAAGGCCGCGTAGCCATGGATCTCCACCGGGTTGAGGTAGCCCATCAGCACCACCGGGGTCCGCGCATCGCGCTCGCGGAACTGCGCCACGGCCTGCAGGACGTAGCGGCTGCCAGCACCGCGTGCCAGCGCGCGCTCGGAGCTGCGCTGGATGGTCGGGCCATCGGCCATCGGGTCGGAAAACGGCACGCCCAGTTCGATCACGTCGGCACCGGCATCGACCAGTGCGTGCATGACCGGCACGGTGGCCTCCAGCGAGGGATCACCGGCGGTAATGAAGGGAATCAGCGCTTTGCGCTGCTGTTCGCGCAGACGCTGGAAACAGGCATCGAGTCGGGATACGGACATTTCAGGCACATCCTTCAATCAGTTCAATCGCATCGCTGGTTCCCCAGTACATCCGGGTGACCTTCCCTTCAAACAGTTCCAGGCGGATGCCCAGGTCCGAACCCGGGTCCTGCCAGGTGAGGTACTCGCCCTGGTCACCGTCGTAGGCATGCGGGCTGGATACCGGCGGCTTCGGGAACTGGGCCATGGCCTGGGCACGGGTCATGCCGATGCGCAGGCCGAACGGACCGGGCTGTTCAACCGGCAGCTCCGGGTCGTCGCCCGGCTTCAGATCAAAGCGGACCACGCGGTCGTCGTCGGTCATCATCGACACGCCTGGTGGCAGCCCCCTGCCGTCGTAGTACTCGCAGTCGCCTTCGAAGAACTCTTTTGCGCCCTGTGCCTTCCAGGGGCCCAGCGACTTCAGGTCACCCATATGCTGGCCAACCAGCACGTCGCCGGCGTGGTCCAGCGCCACCGACGCTACCGCCGGCGCGTCATCGCTGTTCGTGCCCTCTTCGGAGGGCGGATCGACAATCGGCGCACGCGCCATCGGGTCGAGGTCATCGTTGGCGGCCGCCTGCTGTGCCGGCTGCGTGGTGGCCTTGGCAGCCGGTGCCAGCACCGGCGGCTCCGGCGGCTGGCACGCGGCCAACCCCAGCGCCAGCAGCAGCACGCCACTGTTGCGCAACAGCGCGCTCACAGCACCAGCCCTTCGCGCGCAGCGATGGTATGCACGTCCTTGTCGCCACGGCCGGACAGGTTGCACAGCACGATCTGGTCACGCGGACGCTCACGCGCCAGCTTGATCGCCTGTGCCAGCGCATGGCTGGACTCCAGTGCCGGCAGGATGCCCTCGGTATGCGCCAGCAGGTGGAAGGCCTGCAATGCTTCCTCGTCGGTGATGCCGAGATAGCGTGCGCGACCGGTATCGGCCAGGAACGCGTGCTCCGGGCCGACGCCCGGATAGTCCAGGCCGGCCGACACCGAATGGGTCTCGATGATCTGGCCGTCGTCATCGCACAGCACATAGGTACGGTTGCCATGCAGCACGCCCGGGCGACCGGCCGCGATCGATGCAGCGTGGCGGCCCGTGCTGATGCCATCCCCTGCCGCTTCAGCACCGACGATCTCGACCTGACGGTCGTTGAGGAAGGCATGGAACAGGCCGATGGCATTGCTGCCGCCGCCGACGCAGGCGGTGATCGCATCGGGCAGGCGGCCGTACTCGGCCAGCATCTGCTCGCGCGCCTCGCGGCCGACGATGGCGTTGAAGTCGCGCACCATGCGCGGATAGGGATCCGGGCCGGCGACCGTACCGATGATGTAGAAGGTGTCCTGCACATTGGTCACCCAGTCGCGCATCGCTTCGTTGAGCGCGTCCTTCAGGGTGGCCGAGCCGGAGGTGACCGGCACCACCGTCGCGCCGAGCAGCTTCATGCGGTAGACGTTGATCTTCTGCCGCTCGATGTCGGTGGCACCCATGTACACCACGCATTCCAGGCCCAGCCGCGCGGCAACCGTAGCGCTGGCCACGCCGTGCTGGCCGGCACCGGTCTCGGCGATGATGCGCTTCTTGCCCATCCGCGCCGCCAGCAGCGCCTGGCCGATGGTGTTGTTGATCTTGTGCGCGCCGGTGTGGTTAAGGTCTTCGCGCTTGAGCAGGATCTGCGCACCACCGACATGGTCGCTCAGCCGCTGGGCGTGGTAGATCGGGCTCGGCCGGCCCACGTAATGGGCCAGGTCGCGGTCGTAGGCAGCCTGGAATGCCGGGTCCTGGCGGGCCTGGTCATAGGCCTGGGCCAGTTCCTGCAGCGGGCCGACCAGGGTTTCGGCAACGAAGCTGCCGCCGTAGCGGCCGAAATGGCCCTGGGCATCCGGAAAGGCGTGGTAGTCGGCGATGGGGGAGGCAGACATGGAGGCGACCGCTGGTTCGAGACAGGTGGATACTCTAGCGCACGGGTCGTGACCGGAAAATGGATATTATCTGGCACATATCGTCAGGAAATCTCACATGAGCCGCTCCCTGCTGCCGCCACTCAATGCGCTGCGCGCGTTCGAGGCCACCGCCCGTCTCGGCGGGGTTGGCCGCGCCGCGCAGGACCTGCATGTCACCCATGGCGCGGTCAGCCGCCAGCTGAAGCTGCTGGAAGACCATCTCGGCCTGGCGCTGTTCCAGCGTGCCGGTCGCGGCCTGCGCCTGACGGCTGCGGGCACGCGCCTGCAGGCAGCTTGCAGCGAGGCCTTCAGCGGCATCGAAGACTGTGTGCGCGAACTGCGGCGGCCGGCGGCGCCCCCGGCGCTGGTACTGGGCTGCAGCGGCAGCGTGCTGGCGCGCTGGATGATCCCGCGCCTACCGGCGCTGCAGGCCGCCCTGCCCGGCGTGCGCCTGCAGTGGTCGGCGCTGGATGGCAGCTTCACCGAGGCGCAGGCTGCCCTGGATGCGGTCCTGCTGCTGGCGCAGGGGCCCTGGCCCCGGGGCTGGCAGGTGCGTGAGCTGGCGCCGGAACGGGTCGGCGTGGTGGTGGCGCCCTCGCATCCGGCGGCGCAGCGACTGCGGCATGTACCGCCCTCGGCACTGCTGCAGGAGACGCTGCTGCACACCAGCTCACGGCCACAGGCGTGGCCGGCGTGGGCGCAGGCGCATGATCTGGACACCTCGAAGCTGCAGCTGGGTACCGCCTTCGAGCACCTGTACTACCTTCTGGAGGCGGCAGTGGCCGGGCTGGGCCCGGCGATCGCGCCCGAGCCGCTGGTGGCCGAGGACCTGGCCGCGGGCCGGTTGGTCGCACCTTGGGGATTTACCGCCACTGGTGGCTTCTGGGTGCTGGCGCGACCGGATGGCCTGGTCGATGCGCGCGTGGATGCGCTGGCCGACTGGCTGGGCCAGCAACTCCGCTGACAACGAGAAAGGGGATGGAGGAAATCAAGTCGTATGTGGCGTATACGACTTAATCCCCTCCGTCCCCTTTTTTATTTCAGGGTGCGGTGGGAGCGGCCAGCCGCTGCTGCAGGTCCTCGCGCAGGCGCGAGAGTTCCACTTCCGCCTGCTGCCGCTGCTGCATCCCCTCACGGTGGATGCTGCGCACTTCTTCCACCGTGGCGATCAGCTGGTCGTGCACATGGCGCAGCGTGGCCACGTCGATCACCCCACGCTGGTTGCTGCGTGCGGTATCCACCGACGCCTGGCGCAGCAGGTCGGCATTGCGGCGCATCAGCTCGTTGGTGGCATCGTCGATGGCCGTGGACAATTCGACCGCCGCCTTCTGTTCGCCCAGCGAGAGCTGGATGGCGAACTGGCGCTTCCACGACGGAATGGTGATGTCGCGGACGGTGTTGAACTTCTCGATCAGCTGCAGCGCGTTGGCCTGGATCAGGCGGATCATCGGCAGCGACTGGTCAGCAGCGTGCTGCATCAGCTGCAGGTCGGACACGCGCTTCTCGATCAACCGGATCGCGTTGTCGATCTCGCCCTGGCGGATGCGCTGCTGCGGATCCTCGCTGCCCTGCCCGGCCAGCTGTTCGGCCCGCAGTTCGGCCAGCCGCTGCTTGCCCGCAGCCGCATACAGGCCGAGCGCATGGCGCTCTTCGCGGACGATGTCGTGCATGCGGTCGAATTCGCCCACGCGCTTGCCCATCAGGGCCTGCTGCACGCCGACATCGCCCAGCAACTGCTCGATCTGCGCGTTGGTGTCGCTGAATTTCTGCACCAGTTCGCCCTTGGAGACGCGCAAGCGGTCGATCAGGCCACCGATCACTGGCACCTTCGATCGCTGGGCGAAGCCGTCCAGCTTCAGGCTGCGTGCGATGCGCACCACTTCGCCCAGCTTCTCGCCGCTGGCATCGAGGTCACGATTCCGCACCTGGTCCAGCAATTGGCTGGAAAACGCTGCAGTGCGCGTGGCCGCTTCGCGACCGAACACCTGCAGGTTGCCCGGGCGCAGATCTTCCAGCTCCAGGCGGATCTCGGCGATGCGCGGCAGATCCTCGCGGACCAGTCCCAGCGCCTGCAGTGCGCCTTCATCGAGCGCAGCGGCGGTGGTCGTACCGGGCACGAGGGCACCGGGGGTCTGGCTGTCCTGGGTCATCGGGCAGTCTCCTTGCAGTTGGGTAAGCGGCAGCGGCGGCCGGCTCAAGGCAGTCTAGCCTGAGCCGCCGCCACCTCGTCATCGATCTGTGCGTGCAGCGTGGCGGCCTTGCCGGCCAGCGCAGCACCCGCAGCAGTCTGTCCTGCCAGTGCAGCCTGCCGCCAGGCCGGCAGCAGGACGTCATGGATGCGCGCGAAGCGGTGCAGCAATATGTTGTCCTGATCCTGCAGCAGCTGCCATTGGCCGGCTTCCAGGCGGCGCAGCGAGGCCAGCCGGCGAAGATGATCCAGCCGTTGCGACAGCGCGGCCTGGCCGGCGATATCCGATGGCGTCAGCCGCGACGCAGCCAGCTCGGCCCAGCCCTCCAGTGCCACGGCCGCCTCGGAATGTTCAACGATGGCCCTGGCCCGCAGCTGCATGTGCTGCTGCAGGTGCTGGGCCTGCTCACGCGCCTGCAGGGCCAGCACGCCCAGCTGCGACTGCAGCGCGCGCCCTTCTGCCTCGCGAGCCACATCGCGTCCAAGCAGGCGCCCCCACCAGCCTTCCTGGCGACGGATCCGCGCAGGATTCCCTGCCTGCAGGGCCAGCGCGATGCGTGCCAGCGCGGCCACCAGGCCCTCGCCCGCACCCGGTGGCAACGTTGTTTCGCGCCGTGCCAGCGCCTCCAGCAACGGCGCACCATAGTCGGCCAGCACGGCGACATCGACCGTGTCCGGCAACATCGGTGACGGCAGTGGTGCCTGCGTGGTCACGGCAGCGGCGGCGGCTTCGGCGCAGACGCCGGGGTGCGATCTCCGTCTTCCGGCGGCAATGACTCGCCGTAGAAGTGGCGCATCAGGGCCTCATCCAGTGCCCGCTCCTCCGGCGTCGCGGCACGGCGCACACGCGCACGCTGCGCCACCACGGCACTCGGCGCACCACGCTCGACCTGCTGCCGCGCCCAGCCGGCGAACGCGGCCAGGGTCTGCGACACCTGTACCTGCTGCGCCTGCGACGCGGCCAGCAGTTCCACCAGCGGCGCCAGGCCCGCCTGCAGGTCTTCAGCCAGGACCGTGGCCGGCACATTGGCGGCTGCCGGGAGCGGTACCGGCGCGGCGGCGGGGCGCGTTTCAGAAAGGCGATGCAAGGCCTCCAGCAACGCCGGCCACGGCGCCGGGTCCGCAACGGCGATCGCTTCCGGCGCCGGCGGTGGCAGTTGCAGGGCGGTGGCGATATCGGCCAACTGCGCGACCACGCGCCCGCCGACATCGCTGTCGTCGGCCCCCATGGCCTTGTTGCGCAGGAAGTCGCGCTTGATCTGTGCCCAGCGCTGCGCCTGCGTGTCATCCAGTACGCCGCGCAGTTCGGCCAGCTTCAACAGGTTCTCTTCGGCGCCTGTCGTCAGCAGCTGCGCCTCGCCCAGGTAGTGGTCGGAGATCAACTGCTGCAGCTCGTCCTCGTTCATCACCGGCGAGATCTTCTCGGCCAGCTTGTTCATGTTGCGGTAGCTGCCCTGCAGGCGGAACGGAGGCTCGGTGCGGTAGCGGTCGTCCTGTGCGGCACTGGCGATGTACTGCTGGTTGACCCGGTAGACCACGTCGCGCACGCGCAGCATGCGCTGCAGGGTGGCGGTGATCTCGTTGATCTCCGCGCTGCTGTAGGCGTGGCTGAGGCCGTTGGTCGAGACCTCCTTGCCCATCGCGCGGTCGACCAGCACGTACAGGTCAGCCATGTCGCGCGTGGCCAGCGGCGCCAGCACCGGATTGGAGGTCAGGCTGTTCTCGATGTAGCTGAGGGTGAAGGCTGCCTCCATGCCACCAAGCACATCACCGAGGTTGTAGATGTCGGCACGGTTGGCCAGCATGTCCGGGATCTTGAACACCTCGCCGGACTCGGTGTACGGGTTGCCGGCCATCACCACGCAGAACTTCTTGCCGCGCATGTCGTACGTGCGGGTGCGACCGCGCCACACGCCCTCGATACGACGGGTGCCATCGCACAGCGAGATGAACTTCTGCAGGAATTCGGGATGGGTGTGCTGGATGTCGTCCACATACAGCATGGTGTTGTTGCCCATCTCCAGGGCCAGGTTGAGCTTCTCCAGCTCCTGCCGCGAGGTCGCGTCCGGTGCCTGGGCCGGGTCCAGCGAGCGCACCTCATGCCCCAGCGCCGGGCCGTTGATCTTCATGAAGACCAGGCCCAGGCGGTGCGCCACGTATTCCATCAGCGTGGTCTTGCCGTAGCCAGGGGGCGAAATCATCATCAGCAGGCCCATCAGGTCGCTGCGCTTGTTCTCGCCGACCGTGCCCATCTGCTTGGCCAGGTTGTCGCCGATCACGCCCAGGTAGACATCGTTGATCAGCTTGTTGCGCACGAACGAGGACAGCGGCCGCGCCTTGAACTCGGAGAGCCGCAGGGTTTCGCGCTCGCGCCCGATGATGCCCTGGCGCAACGCCTGGTAAGCATGGAACGCCGGTACGAAATGGCGCAGGTGCTGCTTCAGGCGTGCCAGGAAGTCATCCAGTGACACCACCAGCGTGCCGTTGCTGATGCGCGCGTGTTCGCCCAGCAGGCCGCCGACCTCCGACTGCAACGCGGCGTCGCTGGTGCGGCTGCGCAGCTGCCGCTGCACCAGCAGCAACGCCGCGGCTTCATCGACATAACCGGCATGCGTGGCATGCGCCGGCATCCGCGCCAGCGCACGCAGCCACTGCCCGGCCAGCGCCCAGCGCGCGGCCAGCGGGTCCTGGCTGCGCTGCAGCGCGCGTTCGACCGCCTCGCGCTGCCCGGCCTGCTCCAGCTGCTGCGCCAATGCCTCCAGCAGCGCCACCGCGTGGCGGCTGCTGCTGAACACCGGATCGCCCGCCGCCAGTTCTTCGCCCAGATAGGCGGCGGCGGCCTCCGCGGCATCGGCATCGAACGGCAACGCGTGGGACTGCGCATACGCCAGCAGCGCCTGGGCCATTTCCGAACTCAGCGCCAGACGCCCTTCGTCGGACCCCAGCAGGCGTGCCAGCGCCTCGGCGCCCACCTGCCGCGCCGGCCATTGCGCCACCGCCTCGCGGCGCTGCTCGCCTGCCCAGAACAGCAGCGCCAGCGCACGCACCCGTGGTGCGTGGCGCAGGCTGCCCGCTGCCTGCTGCAAGGGCAGCAACGCACGCAGGATCAGCGCGGCATCATGGTCATGGATGCCACGCTCGTAGCCTTCGCGGTAGCGCGGCGCGGCGAACGCACGCACGCGCTGGTCCAGCGCATCGGGATTGGCGACGTCCTGCTGCAGCATGGCCAGATCGAGGCCGTCGCGTCCCTCCTGCGCGGCCATCAACAGGCTGCCGGCCAGGTACTCGCCGCGATACAGCGTGGGGGATTCAGAGTCCAGTGTGACCGGCCAGAACGGCTTCAGCGCGTCCAGCTCCGGATCGTGCAGGGTCTCCAGGAAGTCGGTGCCAGTCAGATGGATGGCCAGCGTATCGCCACGCGGCAACAGGGTCAGGTCCAGTGCCTGGGTATTGACGCTGAAGCGATGGCGCGGCCCCAGCCGCACCACGTTGCCGCCGGCTTCGTACAGGTCACTGCGGTCGCGCAGCTGGCGCACCGCCTGGTCACGCACGCCCTTCAGCCGCGCCTCGATGTCGTCGGCCTTGACGTTGTCGTGCAGCGTGCGCAGGCGCTCGGCCAGCTCACGCAGCTTGAGGATCAGTGGATCGCCGGCGAAGAAGGCGTTGAGCTCATCGGCGGTGGCGAAGCGCTCGGTGCGCTTCGCCAGGCCGTCGAGGATGCGATTGGCCGCATCCAGGACCGAACGCGCCTTGCGCTGGCGGTCATCCAGCAGTGCCTGCTTGTGCGTTTCGAAGGCTTCAACCAGCTCTTCGCGCTTGCTCAGGATGTCGCCGAGGAACTGCTCGTGCTCGCCGAACTGGCTCTCCAGTTCCTCCAGCTGCACCAGCAGGCGCGACAGCTGCTCGTCGGCGCGTTCGGGGTCGGTGGCCAGGGCCAGCGCGCTGGTGATCGACTGCGAGAACAGCGCGAACTGTGCGGCGAACTGCGCCACGGCCTCGGCCGAACCGAGCGATCTGCGGCGCTGATCAGCACGCGCACGGGCCTGGTTGAGGCGGCCGTACAGCACCGAAATGGACTCGACCACGCGGGTACGGGCAGTGGCATCGTCCACCTTCAGGCCAGCCATCAGCTCGGACAGCATGTCCAGGTCGGCTGCCATCCCGCGCAGCCCCTCCAGCTGCTCATCCAGCTGGCGGGCGCTCTGCGCCTGCTGGGCAGCTTCATCCAGCGCCTGCAGGCGCGTGGTCAGCGGCACCAGCGCGGCATCACCGGCGAGGAACTCACCCGTGGCGGCGCCGACATGGTCCTGCGCCGCCATCAGTTCGGCCGTCATCGTCTCGATGCGCGCGGTGTCGATGTAGCGCAGCTCGCGGATGGTCAGCAGCCGCCCACGCAATGCGGTGATCGCATTGAGGGCCTCGACGAAGGCCTGTACCTCGCTCCAGTTCTGCGGTTGCAGCCGGCCCAGCAGCGCCTTGTGCGCGGCCTCTGCTTCGACCATCGCCTGCGCCGACTGCTGGCGGATCGACTGCACCTTCTCGTATTCGTCCAGCACCGATTCGCCGGTGGCGCTGATCTGCCGCAGCAGGGCCTCGGCGCCATCGCAGGCCTCGTCGCCCAGCCAGTGGTGTGCATCGAACAGGCGCCGGGTATCGGCCACCAGGCGCTGGTAACGCTGCACCGACACGTCCTGGCCGTCGATCTCGCGCGCCAGGTTGAACAGGTTGGAGATGCCACGCACCAGCTCGGCGTTGCCGATGCGGCCCATGAAGGTGTTGCCGGACGGTCGGCTGGCGGCAAACTCATCACTGCTGAACGGCGTCTGCCAGACCTGCATCGGATGGATGCGGGTCGGTTCGCTGCCCTCGGCATGGAACAGCACCATGCGCCCGTCCTGCATCAAGGCGTAGCCATGGCCGAACACCGGGTTCTGCAGCACGCGCTGGATGGTGTTGTAGACGAACAGTGCCGAGCGCCCACCTTCGCGCTCGTAGAAGATGTACAGCACGTCCTCGCCGTTCGGCGAACGGATGCTGCGCTTGAACTGCATGCCGGCCATCGAGGCGTCGAACGCCTTGTGCTCGCCGCCCTGCAGGTAATAGCCGCCCGGGAAGATCACGCCGTGGTCTTCGGGCAGCTGCACGCAGGCCTGCACGATCGCATCGTTGCGCACGATGGCGCCGGTCAGCGTGTTGTAGATCAGGCCACGCCACTCCGTCTCGCGGTACGGCAGCACCTTCAGCAGCACCAGCGATCCGACCCGGGCGAATTCGAACTGGGCGTCGTCCAGCGACTGTGTGCTGTCCTCGACCGGTTCGCTGTAGATGCCCTGTCCGGTCTCGGTATTGTTCTCGACCTTGATGGTGAGGTCGCCGCCGGTGGTCTCCACGAACAGGGTGTCGAGGATGTTCAGGTGTGAATGGCGGCCATTGACCGCCAGGTCCCGGGTCGCCCGTGTCCATTCGAAGTCGAACGGCGGCGGCAGGGCGATATCGCGCTCACCGCGCGCATCCAGGTAGGTCAGCTCGCCATCGCGCGACAGCGCCCAGCGGAACACGCGCACATCGCTGCTGCGCTCGCCGATCTGGAACGAGGCCAGCAGCTTGTCGCCCACCACGATCAGCTGCAGCAGGCGCGCGTGCTTGTAGTAGGCATACAGCTCATTGAAATCGTGCACGAACCCGGGCTGGTCGAGGAAGCTGCCCTTCAGTTCCAGCGCGGCGACGTCGTAACCGTCGTTGCCCTGCACCAGCCGGTACAGGCCGAACACATCCTCGATGCGGGTCTGGGTCTTCAGCCCGATGAACACGTTGTAGCCGAACAGCAGGCGGTCCGGGCCCACCTGCACGATGTCACGGCCGACGCAGTTGTTCTCGCTGCGGATGCGGAAACGCCCGACCACTTCCAGGCGGCTGTCGCCGAATTCGGCCAGGCGCTGGCGGTTGAGCGTCTCGGCCAGGTCCCGCAGGCGCTGGCCCTGCTCGGCCAGGCGGCGGCGCAGGACTTCGTAGGCGCCACCCTGGGCAACGGCCTGGTCGACGGTGTTGCCGCCGGCCTCCGATGCGGTGGATTCGGCGGACGGATGGGTTTCAGACATCAGCAGGCTTCCGGCTCACGGGCGGACGGCCGCGGTTGCGGCCGGCGCG
>DQIG01000411.1 GCA_003525885.1 Stenotrophomonas sp. | reverse complement strand
CAGATCGACAAGAGCTTGGCCTGGATGCAGGTGGCGCTGTCGAGCATTGATGGCATCAAGATCCTGAATGATCCAGGGTTGCAGGCGGACAAGACCCGGGCGCTGTGGTTCATCGGCCTGGGCACGGGCGGCCCGGCGGTCACCGCTGGTGCGATGTTGCTGCTCTACGAGGTCGCGCTGGCGCTGTTCATCGGCTTGGGTCCCTTGTTCATTCTGTGCCTGCTGTTCGACCAGACCAAGCAGCTGTTCCAGCGATGGCTGTTCTACGGCATCGGCACGATGTTCTCGATGGCGGTACTGGCAGCGATGGTATCGATCGCGCTGGACATGGTGATCCGTGTCTCGACCGCGTTCTGGTCCACCGCCTTGGTCAACAAGTTCCTACTCGAAGGCGCCTCCAGCGACGGCATGACCAGCCAGGCGATGCAGCAGGGCGGCATGGGCCTGATTCTCACAACCCTGATCCTGACCGCTCCCCCAATGGCAGCGATGTTCTTCCAGGGAACCTTGGGCAGCTTCATGGCATATTCGCAGATAGGCGGATCCCCAGCAGCTCAGCCAGGTCCGCAGGGTCAGCCGCCGGGTAGCTACTACACGCCGGCCGCTCCGGAGAAGGGGCGGGCGGGTGCGGACGATGGGGTCCACGATAAGCACTCGGCTGCGCGCATGACTTTGCCGCAATCAGATTCAACAAGAGTGGTTGATACTGGCTTGCGAGCGGCTCATCCTGGTAAGCAGTAATTTCCATGTGTATTGGAGTGGTGACGTGAGGAATATCTCGGCCCTCATTATCGCGACTGGGATTTTCCTGGTCTTGTTGGTGGCGGGGAACGCCCACGCAGAAGGCCGCTGCCCGCCTGGGCAGTATCCCGTGGGCGACGAGCAGAAGGGGGTGGGTGGCTGTGCCCCGATACCCGGCTCAGGGACAGTAGAAGGGCAAAGTGGTCCTGTTGCGACTGGTCGTTGGATCAAAACTTGGGGGGCGATTGCAGACGGTGTGGTCACCGGCGACATGGGAGCTTCAGTGGGAAAGCGCTCCAAGCGAGAGGCGGTATCTGAGGCGTTGTCGCGTTGCGCGACCCATGGCGCGACTGACTGCAAAATTAGCACGACTTATAAGAATCAATGCGTTGCGTATGCCAATCCTGAGCCGGGCAGTAAGGGCATAGTTTCCATTTCAGTCGCCGGCTCAAGAGAGGAGGCGACCAGTCGGGTTCTCTCCTACTGTGCGAAGAACGGTGGTGGGCAATGCAAGGTGTTGTACACGGATTGTGCTGAGCCAATATTTGAATCTTTCTGATCTATGCCAGTTGACTCATAGGCGGTATTTTGAATCGGCCTTTGCATGATGGGCATGGCCTGCTGAAGAGCAGGCCATCTCATTTATGGGCAAGCCGGAACTGCTGATCAAGG
The DNA here is from genome assembly GCA_003525885.1 of Stenotrophomonas sp. Taxonomy (GTDB): domain Bacteria; phylum Pseudomonadota; class Gammaproteobacteria; order Xanthomonadales; family Xanthomonadaceae; genus Stenotrophomonas. Next base: position 2,702 of record DQIG01000411.1, on the reverse strand, counting down.
TGGTAATGCTGGGTGTCGTCACTAGTCACTTGAGTGCAGTTGTATGGGGATGCTCCCGTCTGGGGCATGGTGATTTTGGCGTCGACTTCGCTCAGCACAATAGCGCTGGTGAACAAGCATCCTCTGGCCGTTGCCTTCAGCAATCGCATGCCCGCACAGTTGGCGCAGCAGGACGGCATGGGCCTGTGATCCCCACGACACTGTTGCTGATGCGTCTCACATTGGCAGCCAGGTTCTTCCAGGCAGCGCCGAGCGTCCCCATGGCATATCCGCAGGCATGGGGCTGTTGTGAATACCCGGGCACACTCCAGCGCGGTGCCCGACGTCAGGGGCGGGTAGGCATCCATTCACGCTAACCGCGCTTTTTCTGTGATCAAGTGCGCTTTTCATCCCAGGCCCCCTTCGACGAGCCCCGCCTCCTCGAAGTAAGCTGCGTGCGCGTCAAAATCCCGACGCATCGGTGCCATCGAACGCAGGAGCTTTTCCGTCCATGAGGACTCTGATCACCCGCGTTGCGGATGACGCTTGCCACCGTCGCGGTCGCCGTGGGCTCAGGGCTATCATCCGGCATGGCCGACGCTGCGCGCGCATGGTGCATTGCACCGGTTCCGGCCTCCGCTCGGATACCGGAAGGACGGGATTGAAGGAGTTGCAGGGGATGGAGAAGGGGAGTGGCACGCACATGGACAATGCCCTGGCGTTCGTTCCGTCTGGCGCGAACCTGCTGGAAGCCGTACGCGGCGATCTCACCGGCAATGGCGTCGACGACCAGTTGCTGGTGATCGATCAACCGGCGCCCGACGGCCTGGTGCCCGGCGAGCACGGTCCCAACCGCGTGCTGTTGCTGCTGCTCGGCGACGCCGCGGGCCGATGGCAGCTGGCCGCGCGCAACGACAAGCTGGTGCCGTGCTCCACCCGGGGAGGCATTGCCGGCGATCCCTTCGCGTACGTGACCATCGAGAATGGCGCTTTCAGTGTGATCACCAACGGCGGCAGTCGCGAACGCTGGAGCAGCATCTACACGTTCCGCTACGTTCCGGCCGACGAGGCCTGTTGGGTGCATGGCGTGCAGCGCAGGGTGGTCGACACCGAGACCGAGGCCAGCCATACGCGTGACTTCTCGGCCGCCGAACTTGGCCGGGTACGCTTTGAGGATTTCGATCCGTCCGTCGTCGCAGACGTGAGCTTGCCCTGAGTGCCATGCCGGTGAGGAGGCGGGAGTACCCAACGATGATCGAGCAGGAGTTTCACCGTGTCGCAGGATAGAGAGTCGCAGCTGTTGCGGCAGGCCACGGAGGCCGGCATGACCTCGTCCCGGGAACTGGCCAACTTCATGGCGCAGGCCGGGCACGAGTCCCGTGGCCTGAGCCGGCTCAATGAAAGTTTCAACTTCACCCGGGGAATCTCGCAGATCCCGGTGGAAGCGGCGTGGCGCAATGGCAATGGTGCGCTTGAAAGCGCCCGCCAGGAGGCGCTGCGTGGGAGGCCGGAGAACCTGGCCGAACTGATGTACGGCGGGCGCATGGGCAATGACGCGCCCGGTGATGCACTGAAGTATCACGGCCGTGGCTATCTGCCGCTGGTCGGCAAGGAGAATTACGAGCGTGCCGGCAAGGCGCTGGATCTGGACCTGGTGAATCAGCCGGAGCTGGCCGCGCAGCCCGAGCACGCAGGCCGTATTGCGGTCTGGCAGTGGCAGACGCGGGTGCCGGAGGCGGCGCGCGAGGATGTGCGCGAAGCGACGCGCGCGATCAACGGCGGCCTGAACGGCATCGAGGCCCGCCAGCAGCGATTCGATGCGTGGCAGCAGAAGCTGACGCCGGATGTGATGGCGCGGCTGGAGCGGGGCGAAGTCGGGGCGCCGGCCCAGCAGGCCACCGTGCGCGACATGTCGCAGCCGGGCGAGCCGGGACACGGCCTGTTCCAGGGGGCGCGCCAGCATCTGCAGCAGATGGGGGCGCAGAGCGGGCTGCGCACTGGGCAGGAGCTGGACAATGCCGCCGGCGCACTGGCATTGAGCGCGCAGAAGGCGGGGATGTCGCGCATCGATCATCTGCTGGCCGGCAATGACGGTCGCACGCTGTTTGCGGTGCAAGGTGCGCTGGGCGATCCGGCCATGCTGCGCGCATCGGTCGATCGCGAACAGGCGGCGCAGCAGCCGCTGGCGCAGAGCAGCCAGCAGTTGGCTGCCAGTGTCGCCCAGCAGGACCCGGCGGCTGCGCTCGCCCGCGAGCAGGAGCAGCGTTCTCGATCCCTGTAACACCTGATGCCGGCGGGCAGGGTGCCCGCCGGTGTTTACGTACGACGCGTGGCGCCCTGTGGCGCCGACATGGAAACCCACTCGTAAGGACACCACATGCGAATCGTTCCCTCGAATGCCCGGCACGCCGCCGCCCGCTGCACTGCATCCGTGCGCCGCCTGCCGCCGCTCTGGCTGCTTTCACTTGGACTTGCCGCAGCGTCGGCACAGGCTCAGGAGGCAGTGGCACCCGCCGTGGAGACGCCGCCCGCTGCAGAGGCAACCGTTGACGCGCCTGCAGGGACGGCGCCCGCTGCAGCCCCCATGGCCGCCGAAGCCGATGTCGCGGTACCGGCTCCCGAAGTACCGGTTGCCGCGACACCCTCTGTGGCACCTGGGGTGGACCCACAGCCGGCGCCGACTGCGGAACCTGCGCCTGCGCCCGCAGCGGCGGCGCCTGTGG
>DQIG01000416.1 GCA_003525885.1 Stenotrophomonas sp. | reverse complement strand
GGGGCGCTCGTGCGCCGGTCGCGCCGGCGGGCGGGCGTTGGGCACCGGTGCCGGTACATCGCGGCCTGGCACCTGCACCACGCGCAGTTCATCGGTATCGAGCTGGATCGCGGTGAGCTTGCCGCCCCAGACCGCGCCGGTGTCGATGGCGTGCACGCCCTGGGTGATGGTCAGGCCCAGCGCCGACCAGTGGCCGCAGACCACCTTCAGGTCGCGCTCGACCCGGCCCGGCACTTCGAACCAAGGATACAACCCCTGTTCCTGCGTGCCCGGCGTGCCCTTGTCCTCGATGCCGATGCGCCCGCGTGGGGTGCAGTAGCGCATGCGGGTGAGCACATTGATGATCGCGCGCGAGCGGTCGTAGCCGGACAGGTTGGGGGCCCAGCTCGGCTTGTCGCCATACATGTTGCGGAACAGCTTGCGGTAGCCGGCGCCGTGCAGCTGCACCTCGACCTCGGCGGCATGCTTTTCGGCCATCTGTGTGGTCCACTTCGGCGCCAGGCCGGCATGCACCATCATCCAGCCCAGCTCGCGGTCCACGTGCACCAGCTTCTGCAGGCGCAGCCAGTCCAGCAGTTCGTCGCGGTCCTCGGCCTGCACGATGCGCAGCAGGTCCGGGTTGACCTTGCGCTGTTCCTCTTCGGTGCGCGCACCGACGGCCAGCAGCGAAAGGTCATGGTTGCCCAGCACCACCACGCTGTGCTCGCGCAGCGAATGCACCAGCCGCAGCGTTTCCAGCGACTGGCCACCCCGGTTCACCAGGTCGCCGCAGAACCACAGGGTGTCCTGTGCCGGGTCGAAACGGATCTTTTCCAGCAGTCGCTGGGTGACGTCATAGCAGCCCTGCAGGTCGCCGATCGCCCACACACTCATCGTTCGGCCTCCGTGTCAGTGCAGGGTACGCGGGATGGCCAGCACGAAAGGTGCGACCGGCGCGGCAAATTCGGTGCCGTCGTCGGCGACCATGTCGTAGTGCCCCTGCATGGTCCCGTGATCGGTCCCCAGCATGACACCGGACGTGTAACGGAAGTCTTCACCGGGGCGCAGCCGCGGCTGCTCGCCGATCACTCCGTCACCATCGACATGCTCGACACGGCCATTGGCATCGGTGATGCGCCAGTGGCGTGCGACCAGGCGTGCAGCGACCCGCCCCTGGTTGTGGATGCGGATCGTGTAGGCGAACGCAAAGCGACCGTCTTCCGGTTCGGATTGATCGTCGAGGAAGCGCGGCGCGACTTCGACGGAGATGGCATATACGTCAGCGTCTTCCATACCGGCAGTGTAATCAGGAGGCATTGGCCAAAGCGATGAATTCGGCCACGTCCAGCTGTTCGGCGCGGGCATCGGGACGCACGCCGGCGGCGATGAACTGCTCGGCGGACACCACGTTGTTCAGGGCATTGCGCAGGGTCTTGCGGCGCTGCCCGAAGGCGGCCTTGACCACCTCGGCGAAGCGCTTGTGGTCGTTGATGTTGATCGTGGCCGGGTCACGCGGCACCAGCCGCACCACGGCCGAATCGACCTTCGGCGGCGGCCGGAATGCGCCCGGCGGCACCACGAACAGCGAGGTCACCTGGCAGTAGGCCTGCAGCATCACGCTGAGGCGGCCGTAGACCTTGCTGCCAGGGCCAGCCGCCATGCGGTCGACCACTTCCTTCTGCAGCATGAAGTGCATGTCGCGGATGACCGCGGCATGCTCCAGCGCGTGGAACAGGATCGGCGAGGAGATGTTGTACGGCAGATTGCCGACCAGACGGATCGGCTGGCCATCGGCCAGTTCGGTGAAGTCCACGCGCAGCACGTCGCGGTGGACGATGGTCAGCTCGCCCAGCGGCTCGGCGGCGGCGGTCAGCGGCGCGATAAGGTCACGGTCGAACTCGATCACCGTCAGCGTGGGGTGCACGCGCAGCAGCGGCAGGGTGATGGCGCCCTGGCCGGGGCCGATCTCGACCAGGCGGTCGCCGTCTTTCGGATTGACCGCCATCACGATCTTGTCGATGTAGTGGCGATCGGCCAGGAAATGCTGGCCAAGCTGTTTCTTGGCCGGGGCGGTGAACACCGGGCCGGAGGGGGAATGCGGGGAATTCATGCGCTCAGTGTACGTTGCCGCGCAAGCTGCGCACACAGCGTCGTTGCCGCCTGCAGGCTGGAGGGATCGGCGATGCCGCGGCCAGCCAGGTCCAGCGCGGTGCCATGGTCCACCGCCACGCGCGGGTAGGGCAGGCCCAGGGTCAGGTTCACCGCCTGCTCGAAGCCGGAGTACTTCAGTACCGGCAGGCCCTGGTCGTGGTACATCGCCAATACGGTATCGAAGCCGGCCAGCTTGGCCGGCAGGAAGGCGGTGTCGGCCGGCAGCGGCCCGACCAGGTCCATGCCCTGCGCGCGCAGGCGCTGCAGCAGCGGGATGACCAGGTCCAGTTCTTCGCGGCCCAGGTGGCCGTCTTCGCCGGCGTGAGGGTTCAGCCCGAGCACGGCGATGCGCGGTGCAGGCAGGCCGAACTCGTGGCGCAGTGCCGCATGCACGGTGCGCAGCGTGTGTTCCAGGCCGGGGGCGGTGATCGCGTCGGCCACCTCGCGCAGCGGCAGGTGGGTGGTGGCCAGGGCCACACGCACGATGTGGTTGGCCAGCATCATCACCACCTTCACTCCGGCCTGGTCGGCCAGCAGTTCAGTGGTGCCGCTGTAGGCAATGCCGCCTTCGTTGATGACCGCCTTGTGCACCGGGCCGGTGACCACGCCGTGCAGTTCGCCGGACAGGCAGGCCTGGCCGGCACCGAGCAGGGCGCCGATGACCGCGCCGGCATTGGCGGGATTGGCCTGGCCGAAGTGGCTGGGCGCCGCGTTGCGGACGGCGCGCAGGCGCAGATCGCCGGGGACGCGCGCTTCGGCGTCCTCGGGCAGCAGTTGCAGTGGCAGATTCAGCGCGGCAGCGGCCGCGCGCAGGCTGTCCGGGTCGGCAAAGGCCAGCAGCCGGCAATCTTCACGCGGCTGCTGGACGAGGCGGACACACAGCTCCGGGCCGATCCCGGCGGGCTCGCCCGGTACCAGAGCGAGCTCGGGGCGCATCGGTCAGGACTGCGGCGGAGTGGCGGTGTTTTCCGCGCGGTCGCCGCTGCGGAAGCTGACGTAGGCTTCGCCACGCAGTTCCTGCAGGAAGCGGTTGTACTCGTCTTCCAGCTTGCGGCGGCCGATGGTCTCGCGGACCTGGGCACGCTGGTTGTCGGTGGTCACGTCGGTCTGGCGGGTCGCCACGCGCTGCACGATGTGCCAACCGGCGTCGGTGCGGAACGGCTGGCTGACGCCACCGTCCTGGAGGCCTTCCACCTGCTGGCCAAAGGCCGGACCGAACGCGTCGGCCGGGAACCAGCCAAGATCACCGCCCTGGCCCTTGCTGTTGTTGTCCTCGGAGGACTCCTTGGCAACGGTCTGGAACTCGGCACCACCGGCAATGCGGGCGCGCAGGGTGTCGATCTTGGCCTTGGCGGCGGCGTCGGTCTGGTGGTCGTCCACGCGCACCAGGATGTGGCGGCCGTGGAACTCGGTGACCGTATGCTCACCGGCGGCGGCGGAACTGCTGTCACGCACTTCCACCAGCTTCAGCAGCTGGAAGCCGCTCGGGCCACGGATCGGGCCGACCACTTCGCCCGGCTTCATCTTTTCCATCATCTGGGCAAAGGCCTGCGGGATTTCATCCAGGCTGCGCCAGCCCAGGTCGCCGCCTTCCAGTGCGTTCGGGCTGTCCGAATAGCGCACGGCTGCAGCGTTGAAGTCCAGCTCGCCCTTGTCCAGCAGGGTCTTCACGCCATCGGCCTTCTTCTGGCCGGTGGCGATCTGGTCGGCGTTGGCACCGTCGGGCAGGGCGATCAGGATGTGCGCCAGGTGGTACTGGTTGCCCACCGTGGCCTGCTGCTTCAGCGCGGCGTCGACTTCACCCTCGCTGACGCTGATGCGGCTCTGCGCGAAGCTCTGGCGCAGGCGCTGCACGGTGATCTCGTCACGCACCGAGGCACGGAAATCATTGAAGTCGATGCCGTCATGGACCAGGCGCTGGCGCAGGGCATCCAGGTTCGAACCATTCTGCTGGGCGATGGAATTCATCGCCTGGTTCAGCTCCTGGTCGCTGACACGGATGCCGCTGCCCTGGGCGCGGGCCACCTGCAGCTTGACCAGCACGAGGCGCTCGAGCACCTGGCGGCTGAGCACATCTTCCGGCGGCAGCTGGTTTTCACGGCCGGCGTACTGCGCCTTGATGTTGGCGATCGCACGCTGGAGCTCGCTCTGCAGGATCACGTCCTCATCGACGACGGCGGCGATGCGGTCAAGCGGCTGCGCCTCCTGGGCAAGCACCTGCAGGGGGGCGGACACGCTGGACACCGCCAGCAGCGAGGCGAGAAGAACGGGGAAGCGCTTGGTCATGGGATCAGGTTCGGATCGTAGTCATCCCGGGTCGCCCCGGTGTTGCTCGGCGGCACGAGATAGAGGTCGTCGCGGTTGTAGCCGAGGATAGCACGGCGCAGGGTGCGGTCCGTGTCCTGCCCCAGGGAGCTCAGGCCCTTGAGCACGAACTCCAGCTGGATGGCGTTGTTCATCTCGCCTTCGCGGTTGCGGACGTAGCGGCGGCCGACCACACGCACGGCCAGGCAGCAGCTGTCCCACTGGACGCCGGCGATGATTTCCAGCGGTTCCTTGTCCTGCAGCGAGTAGTAGTAGCGGCCCACCAGGCTCCAGCGCGCATTCAGCGGATACAGGAACGACAGGTCGGCCTGTTCCAGCAGCGTCCGGTCGTGCTTGTTGGCGTTGGCCGGGGCGCCGGAGTTGATGCGGTAGCGGTAGCTGAGGTTGATCACGCCATCGTTGGGCATCAGGTAGCGGGCACGGACGCTGGCCAGATCCTCGCGCTTGTACTTCGGGTCCCACTGGTAGGTGGCGCCCAGGGTCCAGCGGTCGTTGATCATGTAGTTGCCGTCGGCGATCCAGGCCGACTTGCCTTTTTCCACCGGCGGGCCGCCCGGGGTGGTGGTCACCCGCGACTCATCGAAGTACTGGATCTGGCCGATCGAGGCCGAGAAGCGCTCCTTGCCGGTGGTCTGGTCGATGAAGCGGGTACCCAGCGCCAGGGTCAGCTGGTTGGCATCGTTCTGGCGATCGGCGCCGGTATAGCGCGAATCGCGGAACAGCTGGCCCCAGCTGAAGGTGAAGTCACGGGTATCGAAGATCGGCAGTTCGTCCTGGTTGCGATAGGGCGTGCGCAGGTAGAACAGACGCGGTTCCAGGGTCTGCAGGAAGGACTTGCCGCCGATGCTGGTTTCGCGGTCGAAGAACAGGCCGGCATCGATGCTGCCGATCGGCAGGCTGCGGCTGGGCGAGGTGTTGCCGCGCAGCTGCTCGGGCGTGGCCGTTTTGGGGTCGATGCCCTGAGATGCCAGGATCTGGCCACGGATGCCGTCGACCCCGTCGACCAGACCGCGATCCAGCTGGTAGGCGGTATAGCGGTAGGCCAGGGTCGGCGTGATGTACCAGGCCGCGCCGCTGATCGGGAACGATACGTATGGCTTCACGTCCAGGCGCGAGCCGCCGCTGACATTCAGGCCCTTCGTCTTCCGATCACCATTGCGCGTGTACTGCAGGTCGGGACCGGCATCGGCGCCGTACTTGAAGTTGATGTCGTCGTGGGTGAAGCGCACGGCTTCGGCGTAGATGCCGGTTTCCAGCCATGGCAGGACCGGCTTGTCCCAGTTGAAGTACAGGCGCGGCTGGCGGTTGTAGGGCAGCGCGCTCTCGTTGAGGGTGTAGTCGGTCAGCTGCCAGCGGTCGGCCATGATGCCGGCCGTCCAGTTCTTGCCGGTGCCGTACAGGCCCACGGTACTTTGCAGGTTCGAGGCGGTCACGCCGACCAGGCGGTTGGCGAAGTCCTCGACATAGCGCTCGTCGCTGACCCAGGCCAGGTTGGCGCGGGCCTGCCAGTGGCTGGGGACGTTGTGGTAACCGCTGAACATCACCCGGCCGCGGTCGCGGTCGCGCAGCTTGTCGTTGGGAATGTAAGCGGTCAGCAGCTCGCCGCGGCCACCGTTGTAGAGATAGCGGAACTCGTTGTCGAGCATCAGGCCGCGCCGGCTCATGTAGCGCGGCATCAGCGTGTCGTCGTAGTTCGGCGCCAGGTTCAGGTAGATCGGCTGGGTGTAGTCGAAGCCGTTGCGGCCGGACATGCCCAGCTGCGGGAACAGCAGGCCGGTCTTGCGGCGGTCATCGATCGGGAACTTGAAGTACGGCGCCCACAGTACCGGCACCTTGCCGATCCGCAGCACGGCGTTGCGGGCGGTACCGAAGCCTTCGTCGTTGTCCACTTCGATCTGCGGCGCCGACAGCTTCCACACCGGCTGCGACGGGTCGCAGGTGGTGTAGGTGGAGCGGTGCATCTGGCCGACCGCGCCCTGCAGGTCGACCGATTCGGCATCGCCGTTGCCGCGGCGCGACACCAGCTGGTACTGGATGTCGGTGATCTTGTGGGTGTCGCTTTCCTGATTGCCCTCGGCGCGCTTGGCGACCATGCGGATCGAGGAGTCCTGGTAGCGGACATTGCCGTCGGCGATGTAGTTGCCGGTCTCGGTATCGAAGCTGAGCTTGTCGGTGCCGACGAACTGGTCGCCGCGGCGCAGCGCCACGTTGCCTTCGTACTGCGGCACGGTGGTGGTGCCCAGCAGCTGGTCACCCTCGATGTCGGTCGGCTGCTGCTCGCGCGCGGCGCTGGCGGCGGCCTTGTCCTGGCCCGGGACCGGGACCGGGGCATCGGTGAACGCGGGAATCACGTCGGTAGCCGGGCACAGGCCCCAGTTGAGCGGCTTTTCATCGGCCATTGCCGGCAGGCAGATGGCGATGCTCAGAGGCAGGGGAAGCAGGCGGAGGGCTCGGCGCACGCGGTTCGGATTCGGGCGAAAACGGACGGTAGCTTGCCCCATCCCTTGCATAGGGGCAATGAAGGGCGTCGGATCCTGCCGGTTCGGGTTCATCCGGACACGCTGTCCGGAGGGGCCGGCATCAGGGCCCGGACATGGGCCACGCTGCACTCGGCAAGGGCCTGCAGGTCATAGCCGCCTTCCAGCATCGAGACCACCCGGCCGGCCGCATGGCGGCGCGCCAGCGCATGCAGTTCACGGGTGATCCAGGCGAAATCGTCGGTTTCCAGCATCAGGTCGGCCTGCGGGTCGCGCAGGTGGGCATCGAAGCCGGCCGAGATCAGCAGCAGCTGCGGGCGGAAGTCATCGATGGCCGGCAGCATCTCGTCGGCCCACACATTGCGGAAGCGGAACCCGCCACTGCCGGGTGGCAGCAGGATGTTCATCAGGTTGCCCGCACCGCGGTCGCGGCGCAGGCCCGAATTGGGGAACAGGCCGGCCTGGTGGGTGCTGTAGTAGGAGACCCGGGCGTCGTGCTGGAAGATGTCCTGGGTGCCGTTGCCATGGTGGACATCGAAATCGACCACTGCGATCCGCTCCAGCCCATGGCGGTCGCGGGCATAGGCCGCAGCAATGGCGATGTTGTTGAGCAGGCAGAAGCCCATCGCGGTGCTGCTGGTGGCGTGGTGGCCCGGTGGCCGCACCGCGCAGAACGCCAGCGGGTCCTCGCCCAGCATCACCGCATCTACAGCGGCCACGCCGGCACCGGCGGCATGCACGGCGGCGCTGGCCGAGCCCGGCGAGGTCCAGGTGTCCATGTCCAGCTGGCGCAGCGACGCGGTCTGCGGCTGCAGCACGAAGTCGAGCAGGGCGCTGTCGTGGACCCGGGTCAGTTCGCCGAACTTGGCGGGCGGCGCCTCGCGCCAGTCCAGCTGGCCGGGGAAGGCGGCGTGCAGGGCATCGAGCACATGCTGCAGGCGTTGCGGGCACTCTGGATGGCCAGGGCCGGGGTCATGCAGCAGGCAGGACGGATGGGTGAAGACCAGCATCGTGCCGACTCAGCGCTGGCGCTGCTGTGGCTGCCACAGCGCTTCGCCATGGCCATCGGCGCGGGCCAGTACCCGGGCCAGCACGAACAACAGGTCCGAGAGCCGGTTGAGGTACTGCAGCGCCTCGCTGCGCACGGCTTCGTGGCGAGCCAGGGTGACCGTCTCGCGCTCGGCGCGGCGGACGATGGTGCGGGCCAGGTGGCAGCGTGCGGCGGCCTCGCCACCGGCCGGCAGGATGAATTCCTTCAACATCGGCAGGCTGGCGTTGTAGTGGTCGAGCTGCTGTTCCAGTGCCGAGATATCGGCGGCGTGGATTGCGGCGTGGCCGGGGATGCACAGCTCGGCGCCCAGGTCGAACAACTGGTGTTGCAGATGGACCACCAGCGCGCGGACATCCTCCGGCAGCGCCGTGGCCAGCAGCAGGCCGAGCGCGGCATTGGCTTCATCGACGGTGCCGTAGGACGCCACGCGGGCGTCGTCCTTGGCTACGCGCTGGCCGTCGCCAAGGCCGGTACTGCCGTCGTCGCCGGTGCGGGTATAGATGCGCGAGAGGCGATGACCCATGGCGCGGCTCAGTGGCGGATGTCGCGGCGGGCCTGCTGGAGCTTCAGCACCTGCTCCACCGCCAGCTGCAGCGCCGCTGCCAGCGCCACGTAGATCGCGGTGGTGCGCAGGTACGGCCCGAACCACTGGGTGTAGTTCTGTGCCCAGCCGGCCAGCGTCGGCTCGGCCACGTTGCGGCTGGTCCAGTAGAAGCCGCCCTGCGCCAGCAGGTGGCAGACCGCCACCGAGGCCACCAGCAGCAGCGCACCCTTGGCCAGCACCGGCCAGCGCGCAGTCTGGTAGTTGCGGCCCAGCAGCATGCCGCCGGCCCACAGCGAGAAATACGCCGGCAGCAGCAGCCAGTAGCCTGGTGACACGCAGTAGTGCTGCCAGAAATCCAGGCCGCTGCTGCGGATCACGATCCAGTCGACCAGCACCGCGAATACCATCAGCAGCGGGAACGCCCAGCGTGTCCAGGCGGCCAGGTAGAAGCCACCGATGAAGAACACAGCCCAGGAGGCGTCGGGGATCGCCGCGAAGTGATTGACCCGGGTCGCCGCCAGCAACAGCACGAGTACGGACAGGACAAAGGCACGGTTGGCGGTGGCGGACATGGCAGCGGGCCCGGAGCGGATTCAGGTTTCATTCTAGCCCGCCGCGCCGGTTGGCGCAGGTCGGGGGCCGTTGGGTGTTCGGGCAGGGCGAGCGCGTATCATGAACACCATGAGTGAACGACATGACGTGCTGATCGTCGGTGGTGGCCTGGTCGGTGCCAGCCTGGCCATCGCCCTGGACCGCTTGGGCCGCGATGTGGGCCTGCTCGAGGCCAGTCCGGCCGGCGAGCTGCCGGCGGTGTTCGACCAGCGCAACCTCAGTTTCGCCGCTGCCACCGTCAACGCGCTGACCGCGCTGGGGGTCATGCAGAAGCTGGCGATGGCGCCGGGCCCGATCCGCCGCATCCACGTCAGCCGTGCCGGCGATTTCGGCCGCGTGCAGCTGGAGGCTTCCGACTACGATCGGCCGTGGTTCGGCCAGGTGGTGGTGGCGCGGGACTTCGGCCAGGCGCTGGAAGCGCGGCTGCAGGAGCTGCCGCGGCTGCGGCGCTACCGGCCGATGCGGTTCCTGGGCCTGGGCGAGGTGGTCGACGGCTACCGCCAGGTGCGGGTGGCCGACGAGACCGGCGAGCGCGTGCTGCTGGCACGGCTGGTGGTCGGTGCCGATGGCACGACCAGTGGCGTGCGTGGCGCGTTGGGCATCGAGGTCGACCGGCATGATTTCCAGCAGACCCTGTTCGTGGCCCGCGTGCGCAGCCAGCGTGCGCCGGATGGCACGGCCTGGGAGCGTTTCACCGATACCGGCCCGACCGCCCTGCTGCCGCGTGGCGATCGCCACTTCGGCACGGTGCATGGCGTGGCGCGGGACCAGGCCGATGCGGTGATGGCGCTGGACGATGCAGCCTGGTTGCAGCGCCTGCAGGATGCGATCGGCTGGCGTGCCGGTCGCCTGCTGGAATCCGGCCCGCGCAGTGCGTACCCGCTCATCCAGGTGCTGGCGCGCGCATTGGCCGGTGAACGCACGGTGCTGCTCGGCAATGCTGCGCAGACCATCCATCCGTTGGGCGCGCAGGGCTTCAACCTGGGCCTGCGCGATGCGTTGACCCTGGCCGAACTGCTGGAGGATGCGCACGATGATGCCGGCAGTGATGCACTGCTGCAGGCTTATGTCGCGCGCCGCGAAGAGGACCGCCGGCAGACGGTGGCGTTCTCCGGTGGGCTGGCGCGCCTGACCAGCAATCCGGCGCCGCTGATGCGGCCGCTGCGCAGCCTCGGCCTGGTGGCCGCACAACGCGCGTCGGTGCAGTCGATGCTGGTCGGTGGCGCAATGGGCTTCCGTGGTGAAGTGCCGCGGCTGTGCCGTGGAGAAGCCGCATGAACCGGCGCGCGCGGCTGGATGTCGCCATCGTCGGCGGCGGCGTGGTCGGCGCCGCCTGCGCGCTGGCGCTGGCCGATGCCGGTTTGTCGGTTGCGCTGGTGGAAGGTCGTGAGCCCGCTCCGTGGCAGGCCGCACAGCCCGACCTGCGCGTGTTCGCCTTCGCCGCAGACAACGTACAGCTGTTGAACCGCCTGGGCGTGTGGCCGGCGATCGCGCAGGCCCGCGCCTGGCCCTACCGGCGCATGCAGGTGTGGGATGCGGCGGGTGGCGAGGATCTGCTGTTCGACGCCGATCGCTTCGGTCGGCGCGAGCTGGGCTACATCGTCGAGAACGGCCTGCTGCAGGATCGCCTGTGGTCGGCACTGCCAGCGGCGGGTGTGCAGCTGCACTGCCCGGCACGGGTGGACGCGCTGGAGCAGGACGAGGACGGCGTGCGCCTGCGCCTGGATGACGGCCGCCGCCTGGAAGCTGCCCTGGCAGTGGCCGCCGACGGCGCCGAATCGACCCTGCGCCAGCTGGCCGGGATCGAGGTCGAGCGCCACGACTACCACCAGCGTGGCGTGGTGGCCTACGTGGACAGCGATCTTCCCAACCAGGCCACGGCCTGGCAGCGCTTCCTGCCGAGCGGTCCACTGGCGCTGCTGCCGGTGGCCGAGCGCCGCAGCTCGATCGTCTGGACCCTGCCCGAGGATGAGGCGGCACGTGTGCTGGCGCTGGACGAGGACAGCTTCAACCGCGAACTGACCCGCGCCTTTGCTGCGCGCCTGGGTGAACTGCGGCTGGCATCACCGCGTGCGGCATTCCCGCTGCGCCGTCAGTTGGCCCGCCACTACGTGGCCGGACGCGTGCTGGCGCTGGGCGATGCTGCGCACGTGGTGCATCCGCTGGCCGGGCAGGGCGTGAACCTGGGCTTTCTCGACGCGGCGACCTTGGCTGAGGTGCTGCTCTCGGCGGCTGAACGCGGCGAGCGCCTGGCGGATGTGAAAGTGCTGAGTCGCTACGAGCGCCGGCGCATGCCCCACAACCTGGCCTTGATGGCGGCGATGGAAGGTTTCGAGCGACTGTTCCAGGCCGATCAACTGCCGCTTCGCTGGTTGCGCAACGCCGGCTTGAAGATGGTCGACCAGATGCCCGAAGCCAAGGCCGTCTTCGTACGCCAAGCGCTCGGCCTAAGCGGCGACCTCCCCGACCTCGCCCAACCCTGATGTGAAATACACCCTCCTGTGGGAGCGGGCTTGCTCGCGAAAGCGGAGTGTCAGCCACTGAATGTGTTGCTGATGTACCGCTTTCGCGAGCAAGCCCGCTCCCACAAGGG
>DQIG01000292.1 GCA_003525885.1 Stenotrophomonas sp. | reverse complement strand
ACGTACTTGCAGCGTCCCCTGCGCAGCCCATCTACCCGGCCCCACACATGAACTGCTTTGCGCGAACTGCTTTGCGCGACCACCTACGAGGGGCTGCGCCGTTGGCTGGAAACACTATCCCCCGTGCACGGGCCGGTGCCCGCGTACCGCCATCACCAACCCGATCCCGGCCAACAGCGAAACCGCCGAGGTCCCGCCGTAACTGATCAGCGGCATCGGAATGCCCACCACCGGCAGCAGGCCGGAAATCATTCCACCGTTCACCAGCACGTAGACGAAGAACGCCAGCCCGAGGCTGCCGGCCAGCAACCGCGCATGCGTATCGCGCGCGTGCACCGCGATCCACAGGCAGCGCCCGACCACGAACAGGTACAACGCAAACAACGTCGCCACGCCGATCCAGCCGAACTCTTCGGCCAGCACGGAAAACGCGAAGTCGGTGGTGTACTCGGGCAGGAAATCCAGCGTGGCCTGCGTGCCCTGCCCCCAGCCGCGTCCTTGCCAGCCCCCGGAGCCGATCGCGATGCGCGATTGCAGGATGTTCCAGCCGGTGCCAAGCGGGTCCGCCGCCGGGTCGAGGAAGGTCAGTACGCGATCCTTCTGGTATTGCCGCAACAGCCCGAACCACGCCAGGGGTGCGGCCACCGCCAGCCCCGCCGCACCCGTTGCCACCCAGCCCCAGTGCAGGCCGGCCAGCAACAACGCGAACACGCCGCTGGCAGTGACCAGGGTGGCGGTGCCGAGGTTGGGCTGCATCAGGATCAATACCGCCGGCACGCCGATCAGCACCGCGGCGCTCAGAACCGTGCGTGGCGACGGCGGCAGCGGTTGCCGGTGCAGGTACCACGCCATCATCAGCGGCAGGCTGAGCTTGAGCAGCTCAGACGGTTGCAGGTAGAACACGCCGAGGTTGAGCCAGCGCTGCCCGTACTTGCCGGTGCCGATGACGTACACCGCCATCAGCGGCAGCATCGACAACGCGTACAACGCTGGTGTCCACGCGCGCAGGCGCAGTAGCGACACCCGCGACAACAACCACATCGCGCCCAGCCCACCGGCAAAGCGTGCCGCCTGCCCGGTCACTGGCCCGGACACGCTGTGCAGCACCGCAAGGCCCGCGCCCATCAGGATCAACAATGCGACCAGCAACGGCAGGTCGATCGTGCGCACCACCTCACGGCAGCCGCCAAGCAGTCGTTTCCATTCCACGCGCAGCACGGTAACAACGGGCGCTTGCGTGAAGCTGTCAGGGTGCTTCTGCCCTCTGTAGCCGAGCTGTGGGGGCAGATCCGTTTCTCCTGAGGAAAAGGGATCCGGCCCCGACGCCGGACTCAACCGTAGCCGCCGTGCACCGGATTGTGGCTGCGCACTGCCATCACCAGGCCGAAACCGGCCAGCAGCGACACCGCCGAGGTACCGCCGTAGCTGATCAGCGGCATCGGCACGCCCACCACCGGCAGCAGGCCGGAAATCATCCCGCCATTCACCAGCACATAGACGAAGAACGCCAGGCCGGTGGCACCGGCCAGCAGGCGCGAATAGGAATCGCGCGACTGGCTGGCGATCCACAGGCAACGCCCGATCACCACCAGGTACAGCGCCAGCACGGTGGCCACGCCGATCCAGCCGAACTCCTCGCTCAGCACCGAGAACGCGAAGTCGGTGGTCTGCTCGGGAATGAAGTTCAGGTGCGACTGCGAGCCTTCGCCCCAGCCCTTGCCGTCGAAGCCACCGGAACCGATCGCGATCTTCGACTGGATGATGTTCCAGCCCGCACCCAACGCATCCATCTCCGGGTCGAGGAACATCATGATGCGGTCCTTCTGGTAGGGCCGCAGCAACCAGAACCAGGCCACTGGCGCGACTGCGGCCACGCCGCCTACGCCCAGGCCCACCCACCACCACGGCAGGCCCGCCAGCAGCAGTACGAACACACCGCTGGCGGCGATCAGCACGCCGGTACCGAAGTCCGGCTGCAGCATCACCAGGCCTGTGGGCACACCGATGATGACCAGCGCGGTCAGCACGGTGCTGAAGCGCGGCGGCAGCGGCATCTTGTGCAGGTACCAGGCCACCATCATCGGCAGGCTGACCTTCAGCAGTTCGGCCGGCTGCAGGTAGAAGAACTTCAGGTCCAGCCACTGCCGGCCATATTTACCGGTGCCCAGCACGAACACCGCCAGCAACGGGATCATCGAGATCGCGTAGATCATCGGCGTGGCCGAGCGGATGCGCAGGATCGGCACCCGCGAGATGCCCCACAGTGCGGCCATGCCCACCGCGAAACGCGCGCCCTGCGCCATCACCAGGCTGTCACCACCGGCACTCTTCAAGGTCGCCAGGCCGATCACCATCAGCGCGCCCAGGGCCAGGCACAGCACCCAGTCCAGCGTGCTGAAGAAGCGCCGCAGCATATCGCCGGCCCAGCGCAGGAACACTCTCATCGTGCGGGCTCCGCAGGGGTCGGTCGCGGCGTGGCCGGCAGCGCGGCGGCCTGTGTACCCGGCTGCGGCACAGGCGCCGGTTCCGGTGCGGGTACACCGATCAGCACCGGATGTTCTCCCACCTGTGCAGCGGCAAGGTCGCCAGCCTGGCGCGCGCCCGCGTCTTCGTTGTCGAACGCGGTGGCGCCGATGGCGGTGGTGCCGCGCTCGCTGTCCAGCGGCTCCATGCCCTCAGGCATCTTGCCCAGCAGGTAGGCGTCGAACACCTTGCGGGCGATCGGCGCAGCAGCCGAACCACCATAGCCACCGCCTTCCACTGCCACCGCGATCGCGATGACCGGGTTGTCCGCCGGCGCAAAGCCGACGAACAGCGCGCGATGGCGCAGATGCATCGGCAGGCTCTTCGGATTCACGGCGGCGGTGCCCTTGCGGCTGATGACCTGCGCGGTACCGGTCTTGCCGGCCATCACGTACGGCGCACCGACCGCCACGCGCCAGCCACTGCCGCCGGGCCGCATGGTCGCCATCATGCCCTCGCGCACGGCCTGCAGGTTGTTGGGGTTGGGGCTGACCGGCTTGGTCTCGCCGGGCGACGTCGCCGCCCAGTCGCTGTCGAAACCCTCGCGCTGCTGGATCACCAGGTGCGGGGTGCGCAGCTGGCCATCAGCCAGCGCGCTGACGCCGCGCGCCAGCTGCAGCGGGGTGACCTTCCAGTCGCCCTGGCCGATGCTGATGTTGACCGTATCGCCGGGGTACCAGGCTTCCTTGCGGCTCTTCCGCTTGTAGGCGGGCGACGGCAGGATGCCGCCGATCTCGCCGGTGAGGTCGATGCCGGTCGGCTGGCCGAAGCCGTAGTACTCCATGTAATGGTCGAAGCGCTCGATGCCCAGGTCCAGCGCCAGCTTGTAGTAGTAGGTGTTGACCGATTCGGCGATGGACTTGCGCAGGTCGGTCCAACCATGCCCGCCACGATGGGCATCGCCCCAGCCACGCGAGGTGCCGGGCAGGTAGAACATGCCGGTGGAAAGTATCTTGTCTTCCGGGCGACGCACGCCGGAGTCCAGGCCGGCCAGGCCGATCAGCGGCTTCAGCGTGGAACCGGGGGCGACACCGCCGAGCACCAGGCGGTTGAACTGCGGCCGCGATGGGTTTTCGTTCAACGCCTTGAAGTCGGCATGGGAAATGCCGTTGACGAACAGGTTGGGGTCGTAGGACGGCAGGCTGACCATCGCCAGCACTTCGCCGGAACGCGGATCCATCGCCACCGCCGAGCCTTCCTGGTCACCGAAAGCCGCCACCATGGCACGCTGCAGGTCGGCGTCGATCGACAGCCGCAGATCGGCACCGGACTGCGCGGCAACGCGGCCGATGGTACGGATCGCGCGGCCCTGCACGTTGGTCTCGACCTGCTCGTAGCCGACTTTGCCGCGCAGCTGCTGCTCGTAATAGCGCTCCAGGCCGGACTTGCCGATATGGGTCAGCGCGGCATTGCCTTCGCCGAGGATCTCCAGGTCCCTGTCATCAACGCGGCCGACATAGCCGATGATGTGCGCGAACAGGTCGCCGTACGGGTAACGCCGGGTCAGGTAGGGCTCAAGCTCGACGCCGGGGAAGCGCCAGCGGTCGACGGCGAAGCGCGCCATCTCCTCATCGCTCATGCGCAGCTTCAGCGTGACCGGCAGGAAGCGGCGGCGCGCCTTGCGCGACTTGTTGAACGCTTCCAGCTCTTCCGGGCTGATGTTGATGATCTTCGCCAGCCCTTCCAGGGTGGCGTCCATGTCCTTGACCTTGTCCGGGGTCACGTCCAGGCGGAAGGCCGGCACGTTCTCGGCCAGCAGGCGGCCATTGCGGTCGTAGATCATGCCGCGCCCGGGCACCACCGGCCGCGGCTTGATGCGGTTGGCTTCCGAGCGCGTGGCGTAGACGTCGTGGTCCAGCACCTGCAGCTTGAAGTACCAGCCGCCCAGGCCCAGCAGGCAGACCAGCACGCCCAGGAAACCCAGCGCCGCACGGCGGCGGAACTGTTCGGCTTCGGCGTGCGGGTTCTTGACCTGGCGGCGCGGGATCATGGCTCAGCGCCCGCGCTTGCCGAAGCGCACCGCGTCCAGCAGCACGAACACCAGCGGCCACAAACCCATGCCCAGCAACGGCGCCCACCAGTACGACCAGGGCAGCGTCGGCTCATCCACCACGATGTGGACCAGCGCGCTGACGATGCGGTCGTTGAACAGCAGGCCGCCAATGGCCAGCATCTGCTGCGACATCGGGAAGAAGCGGATGCGGGCGCGGAAGCGCTGCAGGATGAAGGCCAGCATCACCAGCCGCAGCGCCTGTTCGCCCAGCACGCCGCCGTACAGCAGGTCGGCCACCACGCCGCTGGCGAAGGCGATGCCCAGTCCGACGCGCTCGGGCGCTTCGATGACCCAGTAGGCCAGCACCAGCGCCAGCCAGTACGGGCGCAGCGGCTGCAGCAGCGCCGGCAACGGCAGCAGGCCCAGCAGCAGCGCCACCACCAGGCTGGCCGGCAGCACCCACGGGTTGTCGCGCAGGCGGCTCATCGTGCGGGCTCCTGCGGTGCGGGTTGGGTGGGTTGCAGTTGCCGGCCAGCGGCCGGCACTACCGTCGCCGACCCAGCTTCGGGTGGAGAGCCCCCATCTTGTTGAGGGGGGCGCGCCGAAGACGCGGGGGTAAGGGAGGGTGCGCGGGCCGGTTGCGCCGAAGGTGCAGTCGGCTGCAATTCGCTGGCCGCAGGCAAGCGAATTGCTGCGCCCGGGCGCAGCAGCAGCACGTCGCGACCGCGGTCCAGCTGCGCCGCCGGCTTCAGTTCGCCGACCAGGAACGCATGGGTGTCGTCCGGGCGCAGACCGGTGATGGTGCCGACCGGGAAGCCTGCCGGGAAACGCCCGCCGAGGCCGGAGGTGACGATCTCATCGCCCACTTCCACGCCGGCGCTGAGCGGAATGTCGCGCAGCTCCAGCTTGTCGCCGCGGCCGTAGACGATCAGGCGCACGCCGTTGCGGGCCACGGTGACCGGCACCGCGTGGTCGGGATCGGTCAGCAGCAGCACGGTGGAGGTGCCGCCGGTGACGCTGATCACCTGCCCCATCAAGCCGCCGGCGTCGATCACCGCCTGGCCGACGTGCACGCCTTCGCGGGTGCCGGCGTCGAGCACCAGGCGTTGCTTCACCGGGTCCAGGTCGATGTCCAGGATCGGCGCCAGCTGCACGTCCAAGCCACTGCGCTCGGCCACGTTCAGCAGTTCGCGCAGCTGGGCGTTGTCCAGCGCGGCGGTCTGCAGGCGGGTCAGGCGCGCATTGGCCAGCAGCAGCTGGTTGCGCAGCTCGCGGTTTTCGGTCACCAGCTGGGTATGGCTGGCAGCGGAATCCTTGACCTGGTTGCCGAGCTTGCCGGGCAGACCGGCCAGCGCCCACACGGGCTGCACCAGACTGTTGGCCTGCTCGCGCAGGCGCGCCAGCCAGCCGGCCTGGTCGTCGAGCACGATCAGGGTGATGGCCAATGCGAGATAGGCCAGCAACCTCAGGGGGCTGGCGGCATCACCGGATCGGGAGGCAACGGGAGGACCGGCGTAGGGCGGCACGGCAACGATTCAACTGGCAGAAGACGGAAGGGAAACACGCGGGCGCCCCGCCGGTGCCGGCCCGCCATCACGGCGGGGGGGGGGGGGGGGGGGGGGGGGGGGGGGGGGG
>DQIG01000293.1 GCA_003525885.1 Stenotrophomonas sp. | reverse complement strand
GGTCCTGCAACGGCGGTGGCTGCTGGAGGCGCTGCTGCAGCCGCTGCACCGTATCGTGCAGGCGCTGCGCGTCCACCGGCTTGACCAGGTAATCCAGCGCGCCCTGTGCGAACGCCTGCACCGCGTAGGCATCATAGGCCGTGACGAACACCACCTGCGCACGCCGCGCGACGCGCGCGGCGACATCGATACCGGACAGGCCCGGCATGTGGATATCGAGGAAACAGACCTGCGGCCGCAGAGTCTCGAACGCCTGCAGCGCTTCGCGGCCGTTGCGCGCCTGCGCCACCACCTGCAGCTGCGGCCACGCCTGCGCCAGCTGCGCTGCCAGCGCCTGCCGCAGCAGCGGTTCGTCATCGGCAATGAGCGCGGTGGCGATCATGCCACGCACTCCCGGGCCGGGAGCCGCAGGCGCGCGATCGCACCGCGTTGCGGACCCGCCTGCAACTGCAGCGAAGCAGCATCGCCATACAACAGCTGCAGCCGCTGGCGCAGCGCCTGCAGGCCCGTGCCAAGACCCGGCGCGGCATCGGCCAGGCCCAGGCCGTCGTCACTCACACTCACCTCATAGCAGGCATCTTCGCGCCAGGCCCGTACCACCACCTCGCCACCGTCTTCGCAGGGATCGATGCCATGGCGGATCGCATTCTCCACCAGAGTCAGCACGGACAAGCCCGGACACGCCAGCACCAGCGCCTCCTCGGCGATCTCCAGCCGGAAGCGCAGCCGATCCGGCATGCGCATGTGCATCAACTCTAGGTAGGCGGCCACCAGCGCAATCTCGTCCTCCATCCGTACCATCGGCTGCTGCAGGCGCGGCACGCTGCCACGCAGGTAGGCCACCAGATGGCGCATCACCACCGATGCCTGCGGAGATCCGCTGTCCACCAACGCCTGCAGGTTGGCCAGGGTGTTGAACAGGAAATGGGGGGCAACCTGGCGTTGCAGCAACTGCACGCGTGCCTCCAGCGCCTGCCGCTCCAGTTCGCTGCGCTCGAGCGCGAAGGCCAGCGCCTGGTGCCGGGCCAGCGCATCCTTGTGCCGCACCAGCGCGGCGAGCGCCACCCATGGCGCCACCAGCAGGCCAATCACGGTGAGCGTCAGGAAGCCAGTCCAGCGATCGGCGTCCTGCCAGAACGGCGGTGCTCCCGCGCCGGTGCCGGCCAGGTAGATTGCCAGCGTCCCCAGCGGAATCACCGCCGCCACTGCGAGTATCTGCAGTACCCAGCGCGACAGCCAGCCCGGCAATGACCGCGGCCAGCGCTCCAGCGCGGTGAACACGAGCATCGCCGCCATGCCCAGCGCCAGCGCGCGCGGCAGTACCGACCACCACGGATGCCAGTCGATGACCAGCAGCGCACCGAGCGCCAGCGAGATGCCTGCACACCACAGGGTCCGGTGCAGCAGCGAAACCGGCGGTGGCGGCAGTACGTCGGACATGACAGGCAGCATAGCGCTTCGCCACTGCGGCACGTCAGCCGGCCGCGAGCGGCGGCCACCACATCAACACCGCAGCTGCCAGGCTGCCGGCCAGGGTCGCCAGCGCCGCAACCAGCAGCGCCGCGCAGGCCAGCCAGGCACGCAGCCCCCCCGCCTGCCGCTGGGCGCGCAGGTACAGTTCCAGCACCGCCAGGGGCAGCAGGGTCTGCGCGAAGGCCAATGCGGTCAGCGCCGGCCCAGTGAACGTATCCGGATCGAAGCCGGCCGGGCCCTGGTTGAGCAGCAGCCACAGCATCAGGCCGATGCGGAAGAACCACACCCCGCCCACCGCCAGGAACAGGCGCAGTGCCCAGACGCGGTGCTCGGTGATGCGTCGCTGTCGCGCGTGCCACCATGCTGCTGCCGCAAACCACAGGATCAATACGGCGTTGAGCGAGGTACCGAGGTGCTGGGCAGTGTCACCGGCGGCACCACCGCGTATCCACACCATCGCCAGGCCGCCCAGCGCCAGCAACGCGGCAACCGCCATGTAGAACCAACCATTCCAGCGGTGTACGGCCGGCGCCCAGCGCCGCAACGCAGGCCACAGCTGCAGCCAACCACCCAGCACGATGCCGGCCGCGAGCAGCAGGTGCATCGCCAGCACCGCATTGAAGGCCGTCGCACCGGCAACATAGCCATGTGGCATCACCTCGTTCCAGCGCTGCGGCTGGCCGGCCAGCGTGCTGCTTCCGTAGAACCCCACGATGTAGATGGCAAACAGCAGCTGACCAAGCGCGGCAGCGCCCAGCCACGCAAGGACTCCGATCCGCAACAGGCGCTGGTGGCGCCGCAGGGTATCCCCGTTGGCGCGCTCCGGGCGACCTTCGGTGATGGCAAGGGCAGGCAGAGACATGGCACGGCTTCCTTCGGGGAGGGCGCCATTGTTCGCCCCCGCCACGCCCATGGAAGTGCTGACCACGATCAATGGCGGCCTGAGCCGACGGGAGACGCGCGGCGGCGACCGCTGGCGTGCTGGAATCCTTGGCTACGGAGTGCCCGCTGCCTGCATGTATTGCGTCTCATGCCCGGTGAAGCGCTCTCCATCAAAGCCAAAGCAGAAGCGCCCTTCCTCGAACACGCGGTAGACCAGCAGCGCACCATCCAGGCAGAACTGCTGCTGGTCGACGCCCGTTTCGAGGGTTCCGTAGCGGATGGCGTCTCCCCCCTTCTCCGCCGGACCGGTAAACGCATCGACCGGCAATGGCGTGGCGCGACCCGTGCGGGTGTCGACCAGCACCACCGAGCGCTGGAAAAACTCGGGGCGATCATCGACCTGGACCAGCAGGTAGTGCTGGTTGAAGTTGGGCTTCTCGTTCCTGAGCGCTTCCTCGACGCGCACCACGTGCTGCGCATCGCAGAAATCGACCGGGCTGTAGCGATAGCTGCACCCGTCGTGGTCGTAGGGCAGGTTCATGCCGGAATAGCTGACGCTGGCCTCGCCGCCAATGTCATCACCCGGTTCGGGCGTGCTGCAGAGCAGCCAGGAATGCTGCGCATCCTCGGGATCGGCCATCAGCTTCGGCTCGCGTCCCTCCTCGTAGGCCGCACCGCCCGGGAAATCCTGCCCGAACTGCTGGCGGGCGATCGAGCGTGCCTTCTCCAGCGGCAAGCCGATCTTCGTCCCACGGAACGAAGCGAACGTCATCGTCGGCAGGATCACCTCCTCCACCGGCAGCCCCTTCCATTGCCCCTGCACGCAGAACGTGGCGATCTCGTTCTCCTCGTCCACCTTGCAGGGTTTCGACGCGTTCGCGGCCAGCCAGGGGTGGGCCGGGCGCCCGGTTTGCTGATCGATGTACCAGCCGTCCAGCGCGCAGGTCGGCAAGGCATCGAGTAGCGGAGAGAGGCCTGTTGCGGTGGCCAGGGCGGCAAGCGGTGTGCCCGCTGCGGGTGCCGCGGTCGGTGCATCCGGTGTGCGCTGGCATGCCGCCAGCGCGAGTAGCCCAACCAGCAGCGCGACGTGGCGCGGACGCCGGATTGAAAGATGCGGTCCCTGCATTGCGTGCTTCCTGGTTTCGACACTCCCTGCAGATGATCGCCGATCCCGAGGCCGTGCAGGAATGCCGTAGATCCACGCCATGCGTGGATCCAGGGCCCCGCCCGTTACCCCGGCAGCTGCAGCTCTGCCCGCAGGCCACCGCCCTCGCGGTTGTGCAGCCGCAGTGAGCCGCCCAGCGACTGCGCCAGCTGCACCGCGATGGCCAGGCCCAGGCCGGTCCCGCCGGTATCGCGATTGCGCGAGCTTTCCAGCCGATGGAACGGCGCCAGCACGGCCTGCAGCTGGTCCTCGGGAATGCCGGGGCCACGGTCGGAAATTCCAATCCACACCCTTCCGGCCTCATCGCGGCCCGCCTCGATCTCGGCAGCACCGGCGTAACGCAACGCGTTGTCGACCAGATTGCCGACCACCCGGCGCAGCGGCTGCGGCCAGGTCTGCACGACCAGTCCAGCGGGCGCACCACCACTGACCGGCTTGCCCATGTCCTCGTAATCGCCGACCACGCTGGCCAGGAATGCGCCCAGGTCCATCGCCACCGGCGCGCCACTGGCGACGTGGCTGCTGCGCGCATAGGCAACGCCCTCGCGCACCAGTTGACCAAGGTGGTCGAGGTCGGCCAGCAGCCGCTGCTGGGTGCTGTCTTCAGGCAGGGTCTCCACCCGAAGCTTCATGCGCGTGATGGGGGTCTGCAGGTCATGCGAGATCGCGGCCAGAATCTGCAGGCGCTCACTGACATGGCCACGAATGCGGGCCTGCAGCGCGTTGAGCGCGGCCGCCGCACCGCCCACTTCCGCAGGGCCATCTTCAGGCAGTGCAGGCCCGTCCTTGCCCGGCTGCAGATGCTCCACCGCATGCGAAAGCTGCTGCAGCGGGCGCATGGCCAGGCGCACCGCCAGCCACGCGCACACCAGCAGCAGCGCCAGCTGCACCAGCAGCACGGCGGGCAGCCAACGCGCCAGCGGCAAGCCGGACGGGGTGACTTCAATGGTCAAGGGTGTGCCGTCATGGAGGCGCAGTTCCACCTCGAACCGCTCCGGCAGGCGAGCCACCTGGCGCGCCTGCAACGGATAGCGGTACTGCAGGCTGTCGTCGATGATCGCGGTGACCTGGCGTGCACGATCGGTCTGCAGGCCTGGTCCGGCCGCGGCCGGGCGCAGCAGGTAACGGTAGGTGCGCCGCTCCAGCCGCGGCACCCACGCATCACGCTGCTCCGCGGGCAGGTGCTCCAGCAGCGCGACACTCACCGCCACATCCTCGTCGAGGTTGCGCAGCATCATGCTGCGCGTGGATTGGTAACGTTCGAAGAACAGCAGGCCGAAGGACAGTGCGTGGGCCAGGGCCAGTCCGCCCAGCAGCACCAGCAGCAGCCGCGCCGACAACGTGCGCGGCCAGCGTGGACGGCGTGCGCCGGTGTTCATTCGTCCGGCCCCAGCAGCTGCACCGGCACGCTGAACACGTAGCCTTCGCTGCGCACGGTCTTGATGTAGGTGGGCTCACGCGCGTCATCGCCCAGGCGCTGGCGCACGCGGCTGACCAGCAGGTCGATCGAGCGATCGAACAACTCGGCATCGCGGCCCTGGGTGAGGCTGAGCAGCTGGTCGCGGCTGAGCACGCGGTTGGCGTGGTCGAGAAACACGCGCAGCAGGCGGAATTCCGCACCGCTAAGCGGATAGGCGGTGTCCTGCGCATCCAGCAGATGGCGGGCAGTGGTATCCAGGCGCCAGTCGCCGAAGGCCAACTGGCGGCCGGCTTCGCTCACCTGCAGGTTTGGCGGCAGCATCTGCGTGCGTCGGATCACCGCATTGATGCGCGCCAGCAGTTCGCGCGATGAGAATGGCTTGGTCACGTAGTCGTCGGCGCCCATTTCCAGGCCGATGATGCGGTCGGTCTCGTCGTCGCGGGCGGTCAGCAGCACCACCGGCACCGCACGATGCTTGCCGGCGCGCAGGTTGCGGCACAGGCTCAGTCCGTCCTCGCCTGGCATCATCACGTCCAGCACCACCAGATCCACCGCATGGGTGTCCAGCAGCGCGCGCATGGCCCGACCACCGTCGGCCTGGCTCACGCGCAGGCCGTTGCGTTGCAGGTAGTCGGCCAGCATCTGGCGGATCTCGCTGTCATCGTCGACGACCAGGATGTGCGGTACGTGGTTCATTGCGTTCTCGATGAAGACGGAGGTCAAGGCCGCGCGGCGCGGCCATGGTAGCGCGGCTCAGGGGGTGGCCAGCAGGCGCTGGATCTCGCTTCCGGTACGCGCGTAGTCGCCCTCGCCGTAATGGCGGTAGACCACCCGCCCCTGCCGGTCGAGCAGGTACAGCGCGGGCCAGAAGCGGTTGCCCCAGGCGTTCCAGATCCGGTACTGGTTGTCCTGCACCACCGGCCAGGTGATATCCAACCGCGCGATGGCCTTGCGCACGTTGCCGGGCAACCCTTCATAGGCGAATTCCGGCGTATGCACGCCGATCACCTCCAGACCCTGCGACGCGTATCGCGCATGCCACTGGTGGACATACGGCGCCACATTGAGGCAGTTGCTGCAGGTGTAGGTCCAGAACTCGACCAGCACCACCTGCCCACGGAATTGCTGCAACGTGAGCGGTGGGCTGTTGTGCCAGGGCCCGCCGCCATCGAACCCGGCGGCAGGAGCGGCCTGCGCCGGCTGCGCACCGGCTTCCGGGCTGGGCCAGGCCATCAGCAGCGCCGCCCCACCCAAAAAGCCCAGCAGCAATGAGAGTGCGTACGTACGCAGCGCGGCCATCGTTCAGCCCCCCTGCTCAGCCAGTGGCAGTTCGGCCGGCTTCACGCCTGCGGCTTCCAGAATGCTGTCGGCCACCTGTGCCGGATGCGAGAGCAGTGACACATGGCTGCTGCCGATCGATTGCAGTTGCGCGCCAATGCGCTTTGCGGTGGCAGCCTGCAGCTGCGGCGACAGCATGCGATCATCGCGGCTGAGCACGTACCAGCTCGGCTTGCTGCGCCACGCCGCAACATTCACCACCTCGCCCAGCGCGCTGGCCTTCAACGGGACCTGCGTGCTGTACAGCAGTGCGGCCGACTTTTTCATCACGTCCGGCGCGAAGTCCTGGGCGACGGCATCGGCCGGCAAGGTCAGGTAGCCATCCCTCTCCTGCAGTCGGGCCAGGCCCGGACCGACCGGGAATCCTTCGCCCTGTTGCGCCGAAGACTGCCCTGCATCCGGTGCGAAGGCCGCCACGTACACCAGCGCCTGCACCTTCGGGTCATTGCCCGCTTCGGTGATGACCGTGCCACCCCAGCTGTGGCCGACCAGCACCACCTTGCCGGGCGCGGCAGCAATCGCGCGACGGGTAGCGGCGACGTCGTCGGCCAATGAGGTGAGCGGATTCTGTACGGCCACTGCCGGCAGCTTCCACTCGTGCAGGGTGCTGATGACCTTGCTCCAGCTGGAGCCATCGGCGAAGGCGCCGTGCACCAGGATGACGGTGGGGGGCGCGCCGGCATCGGTCTGCGCGGCGAAGGCGGGGGTGACGGCGCCGGCAAGGGCGAGAGCGGCGGCAAGCAACGAGGTACGGATCATGGGTGGCACTCCGGTGTTGGGAGTGGCCATTTCCGCCTGCCGGTGTATCGGCGCTGTTTCTCCGTGGCGCGGAGTTGTACCGGACTGTAGGGCGCAGGCGGGTTTCTACAGTGGGATACATTCGGGCGCCGGTCCTGGCTGGGCGCTACCGGGTGGATATCGCTCCCCGCACGCGGGCGCGCAGCGCCCCGATGGGCATCAACGCGTCGTCTTTGTATCTGACTGTACGAAACCCCGGCCGCGGCCACAGTCGCTGACAAAACCCCGGGCAACGGCACACGTTGCCGATACCTGCGCCGCCTGAAATGGCCTCCATCGACCACTGGCCCGCAGGACACCACCATGATCAGCACTGCCTCTTCCGTGTATACCCCCCACCTGGACGCCGTCGGCCGCTGGCTCTCGCCATTGGCGCTGCGCACCCTGCTGGCCTGGGAGTTCTTTGAATCCGGCCGCGAGAAACTGGGTGGCCAGAACTGGTTCGCCGACCTGGAAGGCCGCTTCCCGTTCCCGTTCTCCACCCTGCCTGCGTCGCTGAACTGGCAGCTGGCCACCTGGCTGGAACTTGTGGGTGCGGTGATGCTGCTGCTCGGCCTGGCCACGCGCTCGGTGGCCTACGTCTTCTGGGTGCTGACCATCGTCGCCATCGCCGCCGTGCACTGGCCCGACCAATGGAACGGCCTGGGCGAACTCTGGCAGGGCTATGCGATCACCGACCAGGGTTACGGCAACTTCAAGCTGCCGCTGCTGTTCCTGGCCATGCTGCTGCCACTGATCCTCAACGGCGGCGGCGCACTCAGCGTGGACCGACTGCTGGCCGGCTCGCAGCATGCCCCCGTCGGCAATGACGGCTTGGGTTGGGGCGTCAGCCTGATCGCCCTGCTGCTGCCGGTTGCCGCGCTGTTGCCCAGCGTCGGCTTCGGCGGCGCCCTGCTCGGCGGTGTGCTGCTGCTGGGCTATCTGCTGCGTCGCCGCCGCTCCGCCTGAGCTGATTCCCATGTTCCCGCGCGTTTCGCTTTCCGTCGCCTCTTCGGCGGCGTCCATCCCGCACGCCCCGCGTGCTTTCCCAAGGAGTCACCACATGTCCGTCTCGACCAAGAACACCCCTTCCTCCCGCCTGCCGCGCATCGGTGCCATTGGCATCGCCCTGGCCGGTGGCCTGCTGCTGGCCGGCCAGGCCGCGGCGATCCAACCGCTGGCGATCAGCGCGGTGGCCATGAGCGCCGCCGCCGAAGGCAAGTGCGGTGAAGGCAAGTGCGGGGCCAACAAGACCGCCACCAACAAGCCCGCCGGCAAGGCCAGGGTGGCCGAGGGCCAGTGTGGCGAAGGCAAGTGCGGCGACGCCTCGTTTGCCCGCACCGATCGTGACCACGACGGCCGGGTCTCGCGTGCCGAGTTCAACGCCGTGGCCGCCACGCGTGCCGCCGAGTTCGACCGCATCGACACCGATCACGACGGCTACATCACCGAGCAGGAAGCGCACGACTACCTGCGCAGCATTTACACCGCCAACGGCAAGCCGATGCCGAAGGGTCTGTTCTCCCGCGTTGACGATTGATCGACGTTCAACCGGCGCCGCCTTCAAGGCGGCGCCCTCTCTCTGGAGCATCCGCCATGTCCCTGCCCCTGCCCTTCAATGCCGCCGGTCTTGGCCTGCGCCGTGGCCTGATCGACGAACTGCTGGCAATGCCGGCCGGTGCCATCGACTTCCTCGAAGTCTCCCCTGACAACTGGATCGGCGTCGGCGGTGCACACGGGGCCGCGCTGCGCCAACTCAGCGAGCGCCACCCCCTGACCTGCCACGGCCTGTCACTATCGCTGGGGGGGCCGGACCCGCTGGACCGCCCCCTGCTGGCACAGACCCGCACCTTTCTCGATCTGCACCAGGTGCAGCTGTACAGCGAACACCTGAGCTACTGCGCCGCCGGCGGCCATGTCTACGACCTGCTGCCGCTGCCGTTCACCGCCGAGGCCGTACGCCATGTCGCCGGCCGCATCGCCCAGGTGCAGGACATGCTGGGCCGACGCATCGCAGTGGAGAACATTTCCTACTACGCCGTTGCCGGTGCGGACATGAGCGAGATCGACTTCATCAACGCCGTACTCGCCGAAGCCGACTGCGACCTGCTGCTGGACGTCAACAACGTCTTCGTCAACGCCTGCAACAACGGTTACGACGCCTTCGAATTCCTGGCCCGCGTGCCGTCCCACCGTGTCGCCTCGCTGCACGTAGCGGGCCACTTCGATGAAGACAATGGCTTCAAGATCGATACCCACGGTGCGCCGGTGAATGGCGTGGTCTGGGCGCTGTTGCACGAGGCCTATGCGCGGGTGGGCGTGCGCCCCACGCTGCTCGAGCGCGACTTCAACTTTCCGCCGCTGGCCGATTTGCTGGCCGAGGTTGCGCAGATCCGCCAGGCGCAAACCGAGGCACGTTGCCCCGAGGTGGCCCATGGTTGAGTCGCTGGCTACCCTGCAACGGCGCTGGGCCGATCATGTGCGCGACCCTGCGATGGTCGCACCCGATGGCGTCGAGGCGCGCAGGCTGGCGGTATACCGCCGCCTGTGCATCGACAGCCTGGACACCCTGCTGGCCGGCAGCCTGCCGCGACTGCAACAACAATTGGGCACGCCGCGCTGGCGCGACACAGTGGAGTACTACTACGCCAGCCACGCCTGCCAGACCCCGTTGTTCCCACGGATCGCCGGCGAGTTCGCGACCTGGCTGGCGGTGCAGGACGCGCGGGTACTGCCGGGCTGGGCAGCGGAACTGGCGCACTACGAGAGCACGCAGCAGTCGCTGCACATTGAAGCGCGTGACGCCGGGCGGTCGTTGCATCGTGTTCCCGTGGGCAGTGATGTGCTGGCGGTTTCGCCGTTGGTGCGGGTGCTTGGCTACCAGTGGCCGGTACATGAGGACGAGGCGCTGGAGCCGGTGTTGAGCGCAGCTCCCACGCTGCTGGTGATCCAGCGCCTCGCCGATTTCAGCCTGCAGGTCGAGGAACTGTCACCGCTGGCCTACGCGCTGCTATCGGTCTTCGGTGACGACGGCGCGCCGGTGGATGAGGCACTGCAGATGCTGTCCGAAACACATTGTGTGGAAACGGACGCATTGCGCGTGGCCTGTGTGCCCGTTCTGGGCGAGCTGTGCACGGCGGGCGTGCTGGTTGTGCCGAACGACTGTTGAGGGTGCCGGCCAGCGGCCGGCA
>DQIG01000201.1:970-2872 GCA_003525885.1 Stenotrophomonas sp. | reverse complement strand
AGGCTGTCGGCGCCGCCGTAGCCGGTCAGGCCGATCGACTTGGCCACGCCGGCACCGGTGGCCGGCAACACCTGCATCAGGCCCATGGCATTTGCAGGCGAGCGCGCACGCGGGGTGAAGGTGCTCTCGGCGCGGATTTCCGCCGCCACCCAGGCCGGATCGATCGCGTTGCGTGCCGATTCGCGGCGGATGGTGGCGTCGTGGTGCAGCGGGAAGCGCAGGTCGTACAGGCGCTGTTCCTGCGGCTGCTTGCCGAGCGCGAACACGGCGCGGTCGAACCAGCCGTTGTCCTGCGCCACGCGTACCGCGAGGCGGCGCTGGGTGTCATCGAAGCGCGACAGCGCGCTGTTCCATTCGGCCACGGCCCAGCCGGCGCGGTCGATCTGGTACAGCGCCATGGCGCGCTGGATGGCCGGGTCGCGCGCGATCACCGCCTGTGCCTGCGCGCTGTCGTTCGGCTTCCAGGGGCAAAGGGTATAACCCTGCTGCAGCTTGTCGGCGGCCAGGAAACCGTGGAAGGTCGGTGCACGTGCCGCATCGCGGAACAGCGGCTGCGCCTGCTGGGCCTGGCCGGTCTTCTCCAGCATGCGGCCTTCGAAGTAGCGCCAGCGCGGGTCGCTGCGCTGCTTGCTGCCCATCTTGCGGATCGCGGTCAGCGCCGCCGGCCAGTCGCCGCGCGACATCGCTTCGCGCACGCGCCACTCGTGCAGGCGTTCGTCATACGCCGATTCGGGCACCGCGTTGAGGCGGCGCGCCGAATCGGGCAGGTAGGAGGCCACCGTCCACAGCGCGATCTGGTACAGCACCTGGCCCTGCTGGTCGGCACTCAGGCCGAGGGCCTGGGCGTACTGCGGCAGCTGCTGTTCGGTGGCGCCGGGATCGGCCTTGGCCAGCTTGGCCAGGCCATCGGTGGCGATGCGCCGGCTGCGCTCGTTGCGCGGCCAGTTCAACGCGCTGGCATTGGGTTTGTCGACAAAGGCAGCGTAATTGTTTGCCAGCGCCAGGTCAGTGGCAGGCAGGCCGCGTGCGGCGCTGCGCATCACCGCCGGTTGCTGGGCGTCGGCGGCGGCATCGATGCGTTCCCAGCGCAGGGCGTCGCTCAGCCCACCCTGCGCCTGCAGCACGGCGAAAACGGCATCACAGCCATCCGGCAGCGACTTGCCGTTCTTGCGCCACAGGTCCTGCGCTTCGCTGATCCACTGCGGATCGACCTTGCCCGTCACCTGGCGCGCGGTCAGCTGCGCACAGCGCAGGCCGGCGTTGTCGGTGGGCACCCAGTTGGCCAGCAGGGTCGGCCAGTCCTGGCGGCGTGCGACCGAGGGCAGCCACACGCTGCGGAAGGTGTTGGCCACGGCCTGGCCGTCGTAGCGCTTGAGGAAGGCCTGCGCCTGCGCGGTATCGACGGTGTCGATGTTGCGGCGCAGGTTGGCGTACTCCAGCCAGCCATAGGCCGGATGGCGGCTGAGCGCAGCGGCCTGGCCAGGATCGAACTGGCCGCGTTCGGCGGCTGCGATCGCGGCCTTCAGCTGCGCGTTCTGGGCGTCGAGGGACTGGGCATTGGCGCAGCCGATCAGCAGCGTGGTGGCCAAGGGCAGCAGGGACAGGGCGGTCGAAGAGCGTCGGGTCATGGCGGGCAGCATAGCGGGCAATGGCTGAATTCAGTTTCGCATTGCGTGCACGCCGGCCGTCGGCAACGACAGCTGAATGAATCCGCGCAGGCCCCTGCCACAGGAGGTCGCAGGCGTCGTAACGTCGGCCTTGGGCGAACGGCCCGGCTGCAGGGAGCGGCACATGGCGTTCAGTAGCGCAGGAAGAAGCGGCCCGCTGGCGGATATCAATGTCACGCCACTGGTGGATGTGATGCTGGTGCTGTTGATCATCTTCATCGTGACCGCGCCGATC
>DQIG01000201.1:665-821 GCA_003525885.1 Stenotrophomonas sp. | reverse complement strand
CTTCATCGTGACCGCGCCGATCGTGGCCCGGCCGATTGCCGTGCAGTTGCCGCAGGTCACCGATCGCACGATCGACCGCCCCGAGCCACCACCGCCGATCGAGCTGCGCCTGGATGCGTCGAACCAGCTCAGCTGGGATGGCGAGCCGATGGCCAT
>DQIG01000201.1:283-503 GCA_003525885.1 Stenotrophomonas sp. | reverse complement strand
CGATGGCCATCGGCGATCTGCAGGCGCGCCTGCAGGCACAGGCCGGAGAACATGCCGGCAACCTGCCGGAACTGCGCATCGCCACCGATCCGTCGGCCGAGTACGAAGGCATGGCGCGGATCCTGGCCGCCGCCGAGGCCACCGGCATGGAGCGCATCGCCTTCGTGCGGTGAGTTTCGTGCGGTGAGTCCGGCAATGGGCGGCCTGCCATCGGCAGGCC
>DQIG01000201.1:0-133 GCA_003525885.1 Stenotrophomonas sp. | reverse complement strand
GGCCTGCCATCGGCAGGCCGCTCCTACTGCGAGGGAAGGTGGCATGCGATACGGGACACAGCGCGCGACCTCCCTGATGGCTACCCCCAATCTGGCACCGCTGGTGGATGTGCTGCTGGTGCTGCTGGCGCTG
>DQIG01000330.1 GCA_003525885.1 Stenotrophomonas sp. | reverse complement strand
GCTTCGTCATCGACCTGCCGCGCCAGTAGCGGGACTGGCTGCCTGCGTCCGCAGGTGTGCACCCAGTGCGGCCAGATTGGCGTCGATCGCATCCATTTCCTCGCGCTGCCCCGCGGGCAACTGCTGGCGAAGCTGCACACGCAATGCCTGCCATGCCGGGACCGCCTGCGCACTGGCAGTGGCCACGGCCTCGGACAGCAGCGCCTGCTCGTCGCCCAGCGGCAACCCATAGCCTCCGTCCTGCAGCAGCGTCCCCGGGCGCAACCACTGCCCGCTCTGCTCCAGCAGGCCGCGCAGGCTGCGGGTTTCCGCACTGTCCGGTGCAGCCAGCAGCTGCCGCTTGAGCACATCGCGCGCTAGCAGCTCGGCACGCCGCTGTGCGGCCTGCTCCAGCAACAGCATGCCGGCGCTGGCGCGCAGGTCACCCTTCAGCAGCCACGGTGCCCGTTGCTGTGCAGGCAGCTTCAACCAGCCGCCTACATCACGGGCGGGCAAGGCCAGCTGCCCTGCAGCCACTGCGAACAACTGCTGGTAATGGTCGCGCGCCGAAGCAAAGTAGTACCCCTGGGCCTGCGCTGCATTGCGGTCCGTCAGTACCCCCTCGTCGAGCACGTCCAGCCGCATCAGTCGCCGCTTCAGGCCGCGCGGGCTCAGCTGGGCCAACCCGGCCTCGCCCAGCCGCGGCACACCGGCCTGCAGCAGCTTGGCGGTTTCCACCGCGCAGTTGTTGCTGACGAAGTAATAGCGCCCGTCATAGCTCCAGTGCACCTGTGCGGTGCGCTCGAGCAGGCTGGCGATCTCGTCGCGTTGCAGCCGCAACGGCAGCGACTGCAACCCGCGCAGCTCAACCTTGGTGTATTCGTCCACCACCTGCTGCAGCGGCAGCACGAACAGGCGCGACGGGTAGCCGCCGGTCAGGCCACGCCAATTGGATATCTGTACGTCGCCCACGAACGCGCGGAACGACAGCACGCGGTGGTACTCCAGGTCCAGGCGACAGTCCGGCCCCGGCGCGCGACCCGGCCTGCAGATCACCAGCCGCAGCATGCTGTGGCCCCAGCGGCTCATCGGCTGTGCGCTGCCTTCGGCGAACAGATAGTCCACTGCGTAAACGCGGGAAGGATCGAGCTGCAGCAGCGATGCCGCACCCTCTTCCGAATCCGCCTGCAGCAACGGCAGCGACGCGGCGCAGTGCGGTTGCGGCAGCGAGGGGGGCGTTCCAAGGTGGGCCTGGTACCACTGCGCCAGCGCCGGGCGCCGGCAGGCGAACTCAGCGTCCAGCACGAAATGCTCGGCGTTCACCGCTAGGTACTCGGCCGGATCCTTCAGTTCATAGGCATCCGGGCTGCGGTCGCGGAAGGCATTGCCGCCGCGGCCGAGATGCCACGGCTTGCGCTGCCACCCCGCCAGATCACGCCAGCGCGCACTGCGCGACCAGTTCGCGCCGCTGCGGTCGGCAACGTGGGTGAGCTCGTGTACCAATGCGCTGCGTCGCGCGCGGCGTGCACCTGCCCCCCCGTCGTCCAGCAGGTCGCGGCGCAGCGCAATCCGTCCGCCGAAGGCACGGCCATGTACATCAGCTGGGAGGGCGTCACTCCAGCTCACCTGGACCTGCGCCGGCAATGCGCGCAGCAGGCCCTCGGGCAGCAGTGACTGCACGTCGGCCAGGGTCTGGCTGGCCAGCAGCTGCTGTGCCGGATCGAGACCGGACGGATCGAGCTCCAGGCGGTCAGCGGCGTGCGCGACGTGGGCGATCAGCAGTAGAGCCACGCCATGCGTGGCTGCGTTCCATCGCCCACGACGCTGTAGAGCCGAGCCATGCTCGGCTGCGGTCATGGTCCGCGGGCGGGAGTCCAGCTGAGCATGGCTCGGCTCTACAGAAGGCGATGACGCGGAGGTCATGCCGCCTGGATCAACGCGCCAGCAGCGCGCGAGCCAGTTCCAGATCGCTCTGCTGCTGTGCGGCGGTGCTCTGCTCACGCAGGTGGACCAGCGCGGCCTGCAGGCGTGCGCCCCGGATCTGGCCGTCGCTGGCAACGAATGCGGCGGCATCGTCGCGCGCTGCCAGCACAACCTTGTCGTCGCCCGAGCTGCTGCCCGAGGAACCGGAGGAAGCACCGGTCGCCGAACCGGCTGAAGTGCCGGCAAAGCTGGAAGCGAAGCCGGCCAGCGGCAGGGATAGCAGGGCGAGCAGCAGAAGCGGACGGGTCATCGGTTCGAAGCCGGTTGTGAAGGATGCGTGGAGCGTAACGGGTGCGTGAAGGATTTGCCCGGCTCAAACGTCGAACAGCTTGCCGGGATTCAGCCGCGCTTGGGGATCGAACGCGCGTTTGACCGCCTTCATCAGGGCAATCTCGGCCGGGCCGCGAGTGCTGTCCAGGTAGCCCTTCTTGACCAGGCCGATGCCGTGCTCGGCCGAGATGCTGCCGTCGAAGCGCACCAGCACCTGCGCCAGCAGCTTGGTCACGTGCTCGCACTGCGCCACGAAATCGGCGTCACTGGTGTCATCTGGCTTGAGCACATTGATGTGCAGGTTGCCGTCGCCGATATGGCCGAACCAGACCACGTCGAAGTGCGGGTAGGCCTGCCCGATCAGTGCCTGGGTCTCGGCCAGGAACGCCGGCATCGCCGAGATCCGCACCGACACGTCGTTCTTGTACGGCTTGTAGCGCGCCAGCGATTCGGTGATGCCTTCGCGCAGGCGCCACAGCTGGGCCGCCTGGGCGTCGCTGGCACTGATCACGCCGTCGCTGACCCAGCCGTTGCCCATGCAGTCCTCGAACGCCGCCATCGCCGCCGCTTCCTGCGCCTCGTCGCCGGCAGCAAATTCGGTCACCACATAGTACGGGTGCACTTCATCGAACGGTGCCTGCGCGCCGTGCGCCAGCACATGCTCCAGCGCGCGGTCGGTGAAGAACTCAAAGGCCTGCAGCTGCAGGCGCGCGCGGAACGCGGCAAACACCTGCATCAGCACTTCGAAGCTGGGCACTGCCAGCAGCATCACATTGCTGGCCGGCGGCGGATCGGTCAGCTTCACCGTCGCCTCGACGATCACGCCCAGCGTACCTTCCGAACCGATCAACAGTTGGCGGAAGTCATAGCCGCTGGAGTTCTTGATCAGGCCCTTGTTGAGCTCCAGCAGCTCGCCGCTGGCGGTGACCACCTTCAGCCCGGCGATCCACTCGCGGGTGTTGCCGTAGCGGATCACCCGGATGCCGCCGGCATTGGTCGCGATGTTGCCGCCGATCGTGCAGGAGCCGCGCGCGGCGAAGTCCACCGGATAGATCAGGCCGTGGTCCAGCGCGGCGTTGTGCACGGCCTCCAGCGGCATGCCGGCCTGCACCACCAGGGTGCGATCGACCGCGTCGTAGGCCAGCGCCTTGTTCATCCGTTCCAGGCTGAGCACCAGCTCGCCGTTGGCCGCCACTGCGCCACCAGACAGACCCGTGCGGCCACCGGACGGCACCACTGCCACGTCATGCTCAGCGCTCCAGCGCATCACCGCCTGTACCTCCTCGACCGTGGCCGGCAGTGCGATCGCAAGCGGCGCCGGCGTCCAGCGCCGGGTCCAGTCGCGCCCGTAATGCTCCAGGTCGGCCGGGTCGGTCTTCAGCTTCAGGCCGGGACAGGCCTGCTGCAGCGAGGCAATGCGGGAATCGGTCATGACGGTCCAGCGCGGTGCGTGAAGAACGGGCAAGCGTGCCAGCGGCACGCGCCAGCGTCCAGCCCCGCAGCCGAGCCGATAGCTACGGATGCAACCAATTGCGCACTGCACCATGCAGGCTTCGATCTGGCATAGTGGTCAGCCCCTGTCCCACTGGCCGTGTTGCCCCATGTCGCCGAAGAAGACCTCGTTCCCGAAGCAGGATATCCGCGTGCTGTTGCTGGAGGGGGTCAGCCAGACCGCCGTGGAGGTGTTCAGCGCCGCCGGCTACAGCCAGATCGAGGCGCACACCAAGGCGCTGCCCGAGGACGAACTGAAGGCGCGCATCGCCGAGGCGCACATCGTCGGCATCCGCTCGCGCACCCAGCTCAGCGCCGAGGTGCTGGCCGAAGCCAAGCGCCTGATCGCGGTGGGCTGCTTCTGCATCGGCACCAACCAGGTCGACCTGGACGCGGCCGAACTGGCCGGCATCCCGGTGTTCAACGCGCCCTATTCCAACACCCGCAGCGTCGCCGAGCTGGTGATCGCCGAGGCGATCATGCTGACCCGCGGCATCCCGCAGAAGAACGCCGAATGCCACCGCGGCGGCTGGTCGAAATCGGCCAGCGGCAGCCATGAAGTGCGCGGCAAGACGCTGGGCATCATCGGTTACGGCCACATCGGCACCCAGGTCGGCGTGCTGGCCGAATCGCTGGGCATGCAGGTGATCTTCCACGACGTGGAAACCAAGCTGGCGCTGGGCAATGCCCGCGCCGCGGCCAGCCTGGACGATCTGCTGGCACGCGCCGACATCGTCACCCTGCACGTGCCGGAGACCCCGTCCACGCAGTGGATGATCGGCAGCACCGAGCTGGCGAAGATGCGCAAGGGCGCGCACCTGATCAATGCCGCGCGCGGCACCGTGGTCGACATCGATGCGCTGGACGCGGCCCTGGCCAGCGGCCACGTCGGTGGCGCCGCGCTGGACGTGTTCCCGGTCGAGCCGAAGGGCAACGGCGATATCTTCGAATCGCCGCTGACCCGCCACGACAACGTCATCCTCACCCCGCACGTGGGCGGCAGCACGCTGGAAGCGCAGGACAACATCGGCGTGGAAGTGGCGGCCAAGCTGGTGCGCTACAGCGACAACGGCAGCACCCTGTCGGCGGTCAACTTCCCGGAAGTAACCCTGCCCGAGCACGCCGACAGCCTGCGCCTGCTGCACATCCACCAGAACGTGCCGGGCGTGCTGTCCAAGGTCAACGAGATCTTCTCGCGCCACAACGTCAACATCGACGGCCAGTTCCTGCGCACCGACCCAAAGGTGGGCTACGTGGTGATCGACATCACCGCCAGCGAGGAGCAGGCCGCCGCCGTGCGCGACGAACTGGCCGCGATCCCGGGCACGCTGCGCACGCGTATCCTGTACTAGGCAAAAAGGGGACGGAGGGGATTAAGTCGTTTATGCATTAACGACTTAATCCCCTCCGCCCCCTTTTTTTCAACGCGCCAACCACCGGCGCGCCATGCGCTGCATCGACTCGTCCGATTCCGGGTCGGCCGCGACTTCGGTCACCGGCCGCCAGGCCAGGTCTAGCGATTCCTCGCTGAGCACGAAGGCTTCGCCACCCAGCGCCCGGATCACGAAACGCACGTCGTAGTGCCAGTGCCCCGGCACGTCCTTGCGCTCCGGAATCCAATGCTTGTCCAGATCGAAGATGGCCGGGTCTTCCAGTACCAGGCCGCTCAGGCCCGACTCTTCCTCGGCTTCCTTCAGCGCGACCTGGGCCAGGTCGCGGTCGCCGTCGGCGTGGCCGCCCAGCTGCAGCCAGCGCTGCAGCTTGCGGTGGTGGGTCAGCAGCAGGCGCTGGCCATCGGCACTGACCAGCCAGCAGCTGGCGGTGAAGTGGCCGGCCAGCCGCTCACGCCGGAACGGATCTTCCGGATCGTCCAGCAATGTGCCGAATTCGGCAGCCAGTGCGTCGTGGGCGGGCTCACGGCGGACGTAGTCCCGCAGTAGGCCGCGCAGGCGATCGTCAAGCACGGCAAGGGTTTCGGCGGTCTGGCGCATGAATGGGGGCGGTCCGGAAAAATACTGCTCATTATCGCCGTTCATTGTTGCGATTGCGCTTGTGCGTTGGCTTCAGCTTTGGCTAAGGTACAGCGGGCCGTTCGCGCGGCCTTCACCATTCCAGGGTTGCCGGCAACGTATCGGCGTCCCACCCAATCCGATCACTAGGAAGTACTGCATGCTGAAAGCTCTGTTGAGGGTCAAGCCGGTCGAACCGGCCGGGCACGTCGATGCCGGTGAACCCATCGAAGGCAGCCTGGACGGCGAAGCCACGTTGAAACGGACCCTCACGGCTAAACACCTCATCCTGCTTGGCGTGGGTGCGGTGATCGGCGCCGGTATCTTCGTGCTGACCGGCCAGGCCGCAGCCAACCACGCTGGCCCGGCAGTGATGCTGTCGTTCGTGATCGCCGGTTTCGCCTGCGCCCTGGCAGGCCTGTGCTACGCCGAGTTCGCGGCAATGATGCCGGTCTCCGGAAGCGCCTACTCCTATTCCTACGCCACCCTCGGCGAAGGCATGGCCTGGTTCATCGGCTGGTGCCTGGTGCTGGAGTACCTGTTCGCCTCGGCTTCGGTCGCGGTGGGCTGGTCGGCGTACCTGATCAGCTTCATCACCACCACGCTGCACATGCCGTTCCCGGACCTGCTCAGCGCCGCGCCCATCGCCTGGACCGGCAGCGAGTTCGTCTCCTCCGGCAAGCTGTTCAACCTGCCGGCGGTGCTGATCGTGGCGGCGGTGTCCGGCCTGCTGTACGTGGGCGTGACCCAGTCGGCCTTCGTCAACGCGATCATCGTGGCGATCAAGGTCACCGTCATCTGCCTGTTCATCGGCATCGGCGCCGCCCACATCGACCCGGCCAACTGGCAGCCGTTCATCCCGGAAAACACCGGCGTGCCGGGTGAGTTCGGCTGGAGCGGCGTGTTCCGTGCGGCCACCATCGTGTTCTTCGCCTACATCGGCTTCGATGCGGTTTCCACCGCCGCCGGTGAAACCAAGGACCCGCAGCGCAACATGCCGATCGGCCTGCTCGGCTCGCTGGCCGTGTGCACCATCGTCTACATCATCGTCTGTGCGGTGCTGACCGGCATGATGCCGTACCACCTGCTGGGCACCGACAAGCCGGTGGCCACCGCGCTGGAGCCCTACCCGACCCTGTCCTGGCTGAAGACGTTCGTTGAGATCGGCGCCATCGCTGGCCTGTCCTCGGTGGTGCTGGTGATGATGATGGGCCAGACCCGCATCGCCTACACCATCTCCCGCGACGGCCTGCTGCCGAAGTTCTTCGGCAAGGTCCACGCCCGCTTCCGCACCCCGTACGTCGCCACCATCGTGGTCGGCGTGATCGCCGCTGCGCTGGCCGGCCTGGTGCCGCTGAACGTGCTGGGTGAACTGGTGTCGATGGGCACCCTGCTGGCCTTCGCCACGGTCTGCATCGGCGTGCTGGTGCTGCGCTATTCCAAGCCGGAAATCCATCGCCCGTTCCGCGTGCCGATGGTATGGATCATCTGCCCGCTGGGCGCAGCCACCTGCCTGTTCCTGTTCTGGCAGGCGTTCGTGGTGCACTGGCACCTGTTCGTGGGCTGGACGCTGCTCGGCCTGTTGATCTACCTGGGCTACGGCATCCGCAACAGCAAGCTGGCCAAGTCGCCCTGATCCGCCTACGGGCCGGCCTCGCGCCGGCCCGTCCGTTTTCCCCGCGCGCCGCTCATGGCGCGCTTCGACAAGACCACCACACATGTTCAAGCAACTGTGGGCCACCAAGCATCCGCATGCCGCCCATGAAGACGCCAACGGCCTGAGCCTGCGTCGCCACCTCGGCCCCTGGGGCCTGACCGCCCTCGGCATCGGCGCCGTGATCGGCGGCGGCATCTTCGTCATCACCGGCCAGGCCGCCGCCAACCACGCCGGCCCGGCCATCATGCTGTCCTTCGTGCTGGCCGCCATCTGCTGCGCTTTCTGCGCGCTGGCCTATGCCGAGTTCGCCTCGATGGTGCCGGTCTCCGGCAGCGCCTACACCTACACCTACGCCACCTTCGGCGAGCTCTCAGCCTGGTTCATCGGCTGGATGCTGGTGCTCGAGTACGGTGTCTCCGCCTCGGCGGTCGCGGTCAGCTGGACCGGCTATTTCCTCAGCCTGCTCAGCCAGTTCGACATCCACCTACCGGCAGCCCTAGTCAGCGCCCCGCTCGACGCCCAGCTGCGCCCCACCGGCGCGATCGCCAACCTGCCCGCCGCGGCACTGGTGCTGCTGCTGACCTGGCTGTGCTACGTCGGCATCAGCAAGTCTTCGGCGATGAACATGGCGATGGTCGTGCTCAAGACCGGCCTGATCGTGCTGGTCATCGTGGTCGGTTGGAAATACGTGGACACCAGCAACTGGACCCCGTTCATTCCCGCCAACGAAGGCCCCGGCAAGTACGGCATGGAGGGTGTGCTGCGTGGCGCGGCGATGGTGTTCTTCGCCTACATCGGCTTCGAGGCGGTGTCGGTGGCAGCGCAGGAGTCGAAGAACCCGCAGCGCGACATGCCGATCGGCATGATGCTGTCGCTGGTGGTCTGCACCGTGCTCTACATCGCGATGGCCGCGGTGATGACCGGCCTGGTGCCGTACCAGCTGCTGGGCACCGACGAGCCGGTGGTGACTGCCGTGGCGGCGCACCCGCAGCTGGGGTGGCTGCGTTGGGTGGTCGAGGTCGGCGCGCTGGTCGGCCTGTCCTCGGTGGTACTGGTGATGATCATCGGCCAGCCGCGCATCTTCATGATCATGGGGCGCGACGGCCTGCTGCCGCCGGTGTTCACCAAGATCCACCCGAAGTACCGCACCCCGCACATCAACACCGTAATCACCGGCATCGGCATCGCGCTGCTGGCGGCGCTGTTCCCGCTGGACATCCTTGGCGAGCTGACCTCGATGGGCACGCTGATCGCGTTCGCGGCGGTGTGTGCGGGCGTATTGATCCTGCGCCGTACCCAGCCGGACCTGCCGCGTCCGTTCCGCATGCCGATGGCGTGGCTGATCTGCAGCCTGGGCGTGCTGAGCTGCCTGGCGCTGCTGTCGGCGATGACGATGCACAACTGGATGCTGATGGGTGTCTGGACCTTCGTCGGCTTCGTGATCTATTTCTGCTACGGGTTCCGGCACAGCCGCCTGCGGGCTAAGTAAGGTTTTGCATTGCAGGGCCTGCGGCCCTGCACCCGCTGGGGCAACATCAACGGCAACAGCTGGGTTGAGGGTTTGGCGGGGAGGCATGGGTTCGCGGGGGACGCCGTGAATCCATCCCTGGATGTAACGGCGCGCGATAAATCGCCCGCCTGACGTGAGATAAACGGTGGAGGGGCAATGTTGCACCCCCCGTAACGAAATTGCACGGGGCGATAGGCCCCGTGCCTGAGCCGACCTACCAGGTCGTATAGATCAGCTCCCTCCGCTGAACCGCCTGGCGCCCGATTGTGTAGCGGATGGGCACTACCCTGTCTCTGAACCGGCCGAACACCTCCCGCATTGCCGGGTGATCGTTGATGGTCAGGATGGCCGCACCCCGCAGGCCGGCCATCTTGGCCGCCAGCTCCTGGTACTGCTCCATACCGAAGGGCACCCCGTACCCCTCGGTCTCCCAGTACGGAGGGTCCAGGAAGAACAGGGTGTCGGCGCCGTCGTACTTGGCCAGGCACTGCTGCCACGGCAGGTGCTCGACGGTCACCTTGTGCAGTCGGAGGTGTGCCGCGCTGAGATCCTCCTCGATCCGCAGGAGGTTCAGTCCCTTTCCGCCTCGTCCGAAGCCAGGCGTTTGCCCCGTCCCCTTCCCGCCCCACGCCAGGCGCTGCAGGTAGTAGAAGCGCGCCGCGCGCTGTATGTCGGTCAGGGTGTCCGGGTGCTGAAGCTGGCACCACCGGAACATCTCGCGGCTGGTCAGCGCCCATTTGAACTGGCGGACGAACTCCTCCAGATGGTTGGCCACCACCCTGTATAAGCGCACCAGCTCGCCGTGCGCGTCGTTCAGCACCTCAGCCTTGGCCGGCTCCCTGGCGAACAGAAGCGCGGCGCCGCCGGCGAAGGCCTCGACATAGGTGCGATGGGGGGTGTCGGCCACCAAGGGCAGCAGGTGCGGCAGGAGACGGGTCTTCCCGCCTGGCCAGGGAAACAACGTTGTGGTCTTCATTCTCAGCCTCTGCGATGGTTCTCGGCCAGACTCAGCCTCCCCGCGCGAGGGGGCTGGGCCTTGGCCAATTGCACGCGGGCTGTCGCGTGTGTTGCGGTGCAGACCGGTCAGTTCCCGCTGACCGGTCTGCGCCCAGTTCTGAGCGCCCAGGAACCGGCCTGCTACCAGACCCAGGCGCCCTTGAAGAGCTTCTTCGGGTAATGCGTGACCCAGGCTGAGCCGTTCCACCGCTTCATCGGCTTGCGGACCCAGTTGCCCCCGATACGTGCTTTCACCGGCAGATTCGATTGGTACTCTTCTGCACCAACTTGAAGCTGGATACTGTCGATGACAGCCCCGCCATAGGTCAGGTATCCGGGGTAGATCGTGGACACGCCAGCAACCGACACGGTAGAGGTCAGGCTCTTCAGCAAGACTCCCGAAGCAT
>DQIG01000333.1:5524-6190 GCA_003525885.1 Stenotrophomonas sp. | reverse complement strand
TGCTGCGCATCGAGGAAGCCCTCGGTGCCGGCGCGCGTTACGCCGGTCGTGACGCGTTCGTTTCGCTGAAGCGCTGAGCCGATGCGCGACTGGCGCTGGATGCTGCTGGTGCTGGCCCTGTTGCTGGGCTGGCTGCAGTACCGCTTCTGGTTCGGTCCGGGCAATTCGGGTGAAGTGATGATGCTCGAAGCCCAGGTCGCCAACCAGGAGCGGGACAATGAGGGTCTGCAGCAGCGCAACGACGCGCTGGCCGCCGAAGTGAAGGACCTCAAGGAAGGCCAGTCCGCCATCGAGGAACGCGCGCGCAGTGAGCTGGGCATGATCAAGCCTGGCGAAAAGTTCTACCGCGTGGTCGAGGATGCGCCGGTTCGCCCGGCGCAGCCCGCTGCAGGCGTCACTGCCCAGGCTGGTGAACACCCGGCGGACGTGCCATGAGCGCGGCGATCTGGGTGGTGGTTCCGGCCGCCGGCCGTGGCGCCCGCTTCGGCGCGCCGCTGCCCAAGCAGTACCTGCAGGCGGGCGGGCAGATCCTGCTCGCCCATACCCTGGACGCCCTGTTGGCGCACCCGGCCGTGGCCGGCGCGATGGTGGTGATCGGCCAGGACGATGCCGACTGGCCGGGCTGGAACGAATGGGCCGGCAAGCCGGTACTGACGTGCATCGGCG
>DQIG01000333.1:0-5380 GCA_003525885.1 Stenotrophomonas sp. | reverse complement strand
CGGTACTGACGTGCATCGGCGGCGCGACCCGTGCCGCCTCGGTGCTGGCTGGGCTGCAGGCGCTGCCGGACTCGGTGCGCGCCGATGAATTCGTGCTGGTCCACGATGCCGCGCGACCCAACCTGTCCCTGGCCGATCTTGGCCGCCTGCTTGAAGTCGGTCGTGCCGATCCGGTCGGGGCGATCCTGGCCGCACCGGTGCGCGACACCCTCAAGCGCGCTGGCGACGACGGTGGCATCGATGGCACCGAACCGCGCGAGCGCCTGTGGCGCGCGCTGACACCGCAGCTGTTCCGCCGACACCAGCTCAGCCGCGCGCTG
This sequence comes from Stenotrophomonas sp., assembly GCA_003525885.1. Classification (GTDB taxonomy): domain Bacteria; phylum Pseudomonadota; class Gammaproteobacteria; order Xanthomonadales; family Xanthomonadaceae; genus Stenotrophomonas. The sequence continues at coordinate 5,060 of DQIG01000333.1, read as the reverse complement.
TCCGAAGCCGCCTCCGCCGGTGTTGAAGTCACCGACGAGGCCATGGCCATGGAGCGCCAGGGCCAGCGCCCGTTGCTGGTGGAAGGCAGCGAGGACAACTTCAAGGTCACCACCCCGGCCGATCTGGACCGGTTCGAATTCGTACTTTCCCGCCGCGCCGGCTGACCGCCCGCGCGGCCCTGTTGCAAGGGTTGCATCCATGAGCACCGCACCGTTCCCGCCCGTCCGCATCGGCCAGGGCTACGACGTCCATGCCTTCGGTGAAGGCGATCACATCATGCTCGGCGGGGTGAACGTGCCGCACAGCTGCGGCGTGCTCGCGCACAGCGATGGTGACGTGATCCTGCACGCCCTGTGCGATGCGATGCTCGGCGCACTGGCGCTGGGCGATATCGGCCAGCATTTCCCGCCGAGTGACGACCGCTGGAAGGGTGCCGACAGCAGCGATTTCGTACGCCACTGCGACAGCCTGCTGCGTGAGCGCGGTTGGCGCGTCGGCAACACCGACATCACCGTGATCTGTGAGCGCCCGAAGGTCGGTCCGCATGCTCTGGCCATGCGCGAGCGCATCGGCGGTCTGCTGCAGCTGCCGCTGGATGCGGTCAGCGTCAAGGCCACCACCTCGGAGAAGCTGGGCTTCACCGGCCGTGGTGAAGGCATCGCCGCACAGGCGGTCGTGTTGCTGGTGGCGGCATGATCCCGCTGCCGTTGGCGTTTGGTGCGCCGTTGTTGACGGCGCGCATCCGCACCACGCCGGAAGATTTCCAGGTGGATGAACTGCCGGCCTTCGAGGCCACCGGTGAAGGTGAGCACCTGCTGCTGCACATCCGCAAGCGCGGTGCCAACACCGTGCACGTGGCCAAGGTGCTGGCCACGTGGGCGGGCCTGCCGGAAATGGCGGTGAGCTACGCCGGCATGAAGGATCGCCATGCGGTCACCACCCAGCGTTTCAGCGTGCACCTGCCCAAGCGCGTCGCGCCGGACCTGGCCGAGCTGGCCAACGACGAGATCGAAGTGCTCGAAGCCACCTGGCACAACCGCAAGCTGCAGCGCGGCGCGCTGGCCGGCAACCGCTTCAAGCTGGTGCTGCGTGACGTGCAGGGGGATGCTGCCGCAATCAGCGAACGCCTGCAGCAGATTGCCGGGCGCGGCCTGCCGAACTGGTTTGGCGAGCAGCGCTTCGGCCGCGACGGCGGCAACGTGCCGGCCGCACTGGCGATGTTCGGTGGCCGTCGCATGCGCAAGGACCAGCGTTCGCTGCTGCTGTCTGCCGCCCGGTCGGCGCTGTTCAACCGCGTGCTGGCCGCGCGCGTGGAGCAGGGCAACTGGGATCAGGCGCTGGACGGTGAAGTGTGGATGCTTGATGGCAGTCGCAGCGTGTTCGGCCCCGAGCCATACACCGATGTGCTGGCCGAACGCCTGGCGCGCTTCGACATTCATCCCAGCGCGCCGCTATGGGGCGAAGGCGAGCTGCGCAGCGCCGACACGGCACGTGAGCTGGAGCTGGCCGCGCTGGATGACGAAGAGTCGAAGGCGCTGCGGGCCGGCCTGGAAGACGCGCGCCTGAAGCAGGAACGCCGCGCGCTGCGCCTGCGCCCGGCGTTGCTGCAGCACCAGTGGCTGGCTGATGACGTGCTGGAGTTGTCGTTTGCGCTGCCGCCAGGCTGCTACGCCACCGCCGTGCTGCACGAGCTCGGTCCCGTCGAAGACGCCTCGCAGGCCTGAGCCGGGCACACGGTAGAGTCGACTGTTAGTCGACTTACGCGCGCAGCGCGGGGTTTTCGCGTACCGTTGGAGGAGCAGTCGACTAGCAGTCGACTCTACCTGGATACATGGCGTCCCCTTTTTTCAGCGCCGTGCCAGCAGCACCAGTACCGCGCCGGTGCCGCCTTGTCCGGTCGGCGCCGAATGGAATGCCAGCACGTCGTTGCGCAGCCGCAGCAGGCGATCGACCAGATTCTTCAGCACCGGTGCACCGCCATCGGACTGCAGTCCCTTGCCGTGGATGATGCGCACGCAGCCATATTCGTGTGCATGCGCTTCCAGCAGGAACTGGCGCAGTAGTGTCTCTGCCTGTGCGGCAGTGGCGCCGTGCAGGTCCAGCTCGTCCTGCACCGAGTACTGGCCGCGCTTGAGGCGCTGGAACAGGCGCGGTGGCAGGTTGTCGCGGCGATAGCTGGCCACGTCGCCGGCTTCCAGCGGCGTGCTGTCACGCAGCAGCCGGGCAAACTCGCCGGCAGCTTCGGCCTCGTCACGTTCGGCCATGCGCGCGCGCGGTTTCGGCCGGGGCGCGGCCGGGGCCGGCTCGGCATCCTTGCGCAGCGGCGTCACTTCGCCGATGGCCGCGCGGAACAACGCGGCCGGATCTTCGTCTTCAGGGTGCGACATGCGCACAGGGTAAACCGCCGGCGCAGGTCTGCCTATGACGGTTCGATGTTGGTCGTGACCGCCGGCAGGGTAGGACCGGCGGCTCGCATGCGGCACAATAGACGATGCCCTTGCAGGGTCGACGGCTTCCGCAGGGAAGCGCGACGGTCCCGCCCACACTGCACGGTGATGGAATCGAATTCTTGGAAAATCAAGCGGTTAAATCGAAGATGCGAATCCTGGTCAGTAATGACGATGGTGTCGACGCCGCAGGCATCCGGATGCTTGCTTCGGTCCTGCGCGAGGCCGGACACGAAGTCACGGTGGTCGCACCCGACCGCGATCGCTCCGGCGCCAGCAATTCGCTGACCCTGGACCTGCCGATCCGGCTCAAGCGCATCGACCATTACACCGTCTCGGTGGCCGGCACACCGACCGACTGCGTGCACCTGGCGTTGACCGGCCTGCTTGAATTCGAGCCTGACATTGTCGTGTCCGGCATCAACAATGCCGCCAACCTCGGCGACGACGTGATCTACTCCGGCACGGTCTCGGCGGCGATGGAAGGCCGCTTCCTTGGCCTGCCAGCCGTGGCGGTCTCGCTGGTCAGCCGCAACCACGATCCGAAGCACTTCGAGACCGCCGCGCGTGCCGCGGTGGAGATCGTCGCCCGGCTCAAGGCCGATCCGCTGCCGGCCGACACCATCCTCAACGTCAACGTGCCGGATCTGCCGTGGAGCGAGGTCAAGGGCTTCGAAGTCACCCGCCTCGGCAACCGCCATCGTGCCGAAGGCTGCATCGCGCAGAAGGATCCGCGCGGCAACGAGGTGTACTGGATCGGCCCGGCCGGCCGAGAGCAGGACTCCGGCCCCGGCACCGACTTCCACGCCGTACGCACCGGCCACATCTCGATCACTCCGATCCAGGTCGACCTGACCCGCTACCAGGCGCTGGAGAAAGTGGCCAGCTGGGTCGGCGGCCTCAGCGCCGCGCTGGACCGGCCGGCATGAGTCCACGCCTGCGACTGCAGCCGGAAGCCGTCGGTATCGGCATGACCTCGCAGCGCGTGCGTGATCGCCTGGTCGACCGCCTGCGCGAAGCCGGCATCGTCGACGAGCCCACCTTGAACGCAATCCGGGTAGTACCGCGCCATCTGTTCATCGATGAAGCACTGGCCTCGCGTGCCTATGAAGACACCGCGCTGCCGATCGGCCATGGCCAGACCATCTCGCAGCCCTGGGTGGTCGCGCGGATGACCGAGGCGGTGCTCCAGGTCGCGCCGAAGCGCGTGCTGGAAGTCGGCACCGGCTCCGGCTACCAGGCCGCCATCCTCGGCGCACTGGGCCTGGAGGTCTATACCGTGGAGCGCATCGGTGACCTGCTGCGGCAGGCACGCAAACGCTTCCGCGCGCTGGGCATGAACATCCGCACCAAGCATGACGACGGCCGCGCCGGCTGGGCCGAGCACGGTCCGTTCGACGCCATCGTGGTCACCGCCGCCGCGCCTGCTCTGGTCGATGAACTGATCGGGCAGTTGGCTGAAGGTGGGCGCCTGGTGGCGCCGGTGGGTGGCCCGGGTGGGCAGTCACTGGTGCAGTTGGACCGCAAGGCTGACGGCAGCATCGAACAACGCGTGCTGGCGCCGGTCACGTTCGTGCCGCTGCTGTCTGGCATGCTCGACTAATCCACGGAGCAGGGTTGCATGAAGATTTTCGGGCCGCTGTACGAGCGGGCGATGAAGTGGGCGGCGCACGAACGGGCGCCGACCTATCTGACGGTATTGAGCTTCTTCGAGGCGATCATCTTCCCGGTGATGCCGGAGGTGATGCTGGCACCGATGTGCGTGGCCCAGCCCAAGCGCGGCTGGTGGTTCGCCACCCTCAGCCTGGCCGGTTCGATGGTCGGCGCTCTGGTCGGCTACGCGCTGGGTCATTACGCGTTCGAAGCGATCAAGCCAGTGTTCGAGGCGCTGGGCATGCTGCCGGCGATCGAGCAGGGCATCACCACCGTGCAGGCGAAGATGGTCGAATCGCCCTGGGCGGTATTCACCTTCCTGGTGCTGGGCGGCTTCATGCCCATCCCGATGAAGGTCTTCACGTGGGCATCGGGTATCGTCGGTGTACCGATGCCGCAGTACCTGCTGAGCATGCTGATCGGTCGCGGCAAGCGCGTGTTCGTGCTGGCTGCGGTCATCCGTATCGGTGGTGCGCGTGCCGAAGCGGCATTGCGTCGCTGGATTGAACCGCTGGGCTGGATCGCCACCGCGTTGGTGGTGGTGCTGATCGCCTGGCTTGTATGGAGGTCGAAGTTCGCATGAGTCCTGATCGTCTGAGCAAGGGAGTGCGCATCGGCGCGCTGGCGTTGCTGGTTTCCACCCTGGCCGCCTGCGGCACCGCCACCGTGGTCCGCCCGGGCGGCGGCAGCGCTGGTGGCGTGACCACGCCGAAGACCTCGGTGCCCAAGCCCGGGCAGACCGTGGTGGTGCGCAAGGGCGACACCATCTATGCGCTGGCCCGCATCCACGACATCACCCCGGCCGACCTGATTGCCTGGAACAGCCTGGACAACCCCTCGACCATCCATCCGGGCCAGGTGATCCGGCTGTATCCGGCCGGTGCCAGCGGCGGCCGCGCGCCCACCACGGTGGTCACCCCGCCGCGTTCGGGTGGCAGCAGCGGCGGCAGCACCGCGCC
>DQIG01000291.1 GCA_003525885.1 Stenotrophomonas sp. | reverse complement strand
TCGCCGCGTTGGCGGCCGGTATCGGCCTGCGCCAACCGCAGCCGCCGGACGAGCCGCGCTTCGTGCTGGCGGCCCGCACCATGGTCGAAAGCGGGGAATGGCTGCTGCCGCACCGGGGCGTGGAGCTGTACGCGGAGAAACCGCCGGTCTTCATGTGGCTGCAGGCGGCTGCCTACGAGGTCGTCGGCAGCTGGCAGTGGTCGTTCCTGCTGCCGTCGCTGCTGGGCGCCCTGCTCAGCCTGTGGCTGGTCTCGGACCTGGCACGCCGGCTGTGGTCCCCCCGGCATTCCCTGTACGCGCTGGCGGCGCTGTTCTGCACCCTGCAGTTTGGCCTGATGGCCAAGCGCGCGCAGATCGACATGGTGCTGGTCGGCATGACCACGGTGGCCCTGTGGGGCTTGATGCGCCACCTGTGCGAGCGCCGCAACCTGCCCGCATTGTGGCTGGCAGGTTTCGCCGCGGGCCTCGGCACGGTGACCAAGGGTGTGGGCTTCCTGCCGCTGCTGATGGTGCTGCCGTGGTTCGGCTGGTGGCTGTACCAGCGTCGTCGCGGCCGCAGTGTGGACGGTCCACACCCGGCAACGCTGCTGTGGCTTATCCCGGCCTTCCTGCTGGGCGTGGCGGTGTGGCTCGCCCCGCTGGGCTGGGCACTGCTGCATGAGCCCAGTGCGGCACTGCAGTCCTATGCCCACGAACTGCTGTTCAAGCAGACCGGCACGCGCTATGCCAACGCCTGGCACCACCGCCAACCGGTCTGGTACTACCTGCAGGTGATCCTGACCCTGTGGCTGCCGGGCAGCCTGCTGCTGCCGTTGCTGTTCAAGCCGTGGTGGCGCCGCATCCGCCGTGGCGACCGCAGGCAGTGGCTGCTGCTGGGCTGGGCGTTGCTGGTACTGGTGTTCTTCAGTGCCAGCCCCGGCAAGCGCGAGGTCTATGTGCTGCCGATGCTGCCGGCGATGGCACTGGCGGTGGCCCCGTTGTTGCCGGGCCTGCTGCGCCGGCTGTGCGTGCGGCGCTATCTGTTCGGCTACAGCGTGGTGTTGATGCTGGCCACCGGCGTGCTCGGCGTGATGCTGATGACCGAGCATCCGTGGGCCGTGGCACAGCTGGAACGGCGGGCGATGCCCGATACGCTGCTGCCGGTGCTGGGGGATGGCCTGCTGACTTTCGCCATTGCCCTGGCCACGCTGATCGTGTGGCTGCGGGTGCGCCGTGCCGCAACGCTGGTATTGCTGACCCACGGCATGCTGTGGATGCTCTACGGCCTGGTGCTGATCCCGGCGCTGGATCCGTACGCCTCGGCGTCGGCGGTGATGCGCCGGGTGGGCGCGCGGATCGGACCGGACGCGGAGCTCGCGCTGGTCGCCTGGCGTGAACAGAACCTGCTGCAGGCCGACCGGCCGGTGCGCGAGTTCGGCTTCAAGCGCCCCTGGGCCGAGCAGTGGCATGACGCTGGCCCGTGGTTGGCCGAAGCGCCGGAGAAACGCTGGCTGCTGGTGCTGGACGATGCGATGAGCCCCTGCGTGGACCCGGCCAAGGTGATCGACATCGGCATTGCCAACAGGAATCGTTGGCAACTGCTTCCCGGTACGGCCTGGGACCCGCAATGCCACGCCGAACGGGCCGGCTCGACCGCCGAAGAAGACTGAACGTTGACACGCGCCGGGGAATCATTAACCCGGCGCGAACGAGCGTCCGACCCTTCTCCGACATCCAGGTGACGAGCATGACCGCGGATTCCCGAACCGCCCTTTCCCAGCATGCCCGTTCGTCCCATTGATTCGGTAGCGCCGCTTGCGACATCGCCACTGGCGTCAAAATTTGCCGTAACTCACCTTTGGCTGCCTGTCGCAATCGGTCTGCCCGTGTTCACGCTGCTGATGGGTTTCGGCGGCGACCAGTGGGTGGCCGATCACCTGTTCCGCCTTGAGGGTGGCCATTGGGCGTTGCAGGACGCCTGGATCACCCGCACGGTCGTGCACAAGGCGGGCAAATGGCTGAGCACGGCAGCGGCGCTGGTGGCGATCCTGTTGTGCTTCCACCACTGGCGCAAGGGACGCGATCGCACCCTGCGATGGGCGTTGCTTTATGTCGTAATTGCCATGGCGCTGGGCACCGGCGTGATCTCCCTGCTGAAGGCACTGGTGCCGATGGAATGCCCGTGGGATCTGCTGCGCTACGGCGGCCACGAGCCCTTCATCGGGTTGTTCACGCTGCGCCCTGATGGCATGGCGCCGCGCGCCTGCTTCCCGGCTGGCCATGCCAGTGCTGGCTATGCCTGGTTGTGCCTGTACTATTTCGCCCTGCTGTGGCGCCCGTCGTGGCGCTGGGCCGGATTGTGGATCGGTCTGGGTACCGGCCTGGTATTCGGCATCAGCCAGCAGCTTCGGGGCGCGCATTTCCTTTCGCATGACATTGCCACTGCATTGATATGTTGGCTGCTTTCGCTCGGCCTGTATCTGATCGTCAAACACGTACTGACACGCCGTCAGCTGGACCGTCCCAACCGCCAGGAGGCAAACGCATGAGTGCATCGGTCCAACGCCCCGCCCGCCTTCCCGCGTTGGCGAGTCTTCGCCGCTGGCGGCCGCAGCTGTCCACCGAAGCACTGATCGCACTGACCAGCCTGTTCTTCGCGGTGGCCGGCAACGGCCTGTTCTGGCACAGCGCGATGGCCAGCCATCCTGGCAGCGTGCGCTACGCGCTTTCGCTGTTGCTGTTGCTGCTGGGTGCACACGGCGTGCTGCTGGGCATCCTGGTCTGGCGCTGGAACGCCAAGGTGGTGATCAGCCTGTTGCTGCTGGTGACCGCATTCGCCGCGCACTACATGAGCCGCTACCACATCTACCTGGATGCGGACATGCTGCGCAACGTGCTGGCGACCGACCCCAAGGAAAGCCGCGAGCTGATGACCGTATCGCTGCTGTGGCCGGTGCTGCTGCTGGCGGTACTGCCGATGGTGGTGCTGTGGCGCGTGCAGCTGCGTCGCCGCAGCTGGGGACGCAGCCTGCTGTGGCGGCTGGGCTTCCTGGTGGTGGCGGCGGTGACCGCCGTCGGCGGCGCGTTGATCTCGTTCCAGGATGTCTCGGCACTGATGCGCAACCAGCGCGAAGTCCGCTACCTCGCCACGCCTGCCAATGTGCTGCTGGGCATGCCGCGCGCATTGCGCGGTGACAACCCTGTGCAGCGCGCGCCGAAGTTGCCGATCGGCACCGACGCCAAGGCTACCCCGCGAGCGCCGGCCAGCAAGCCGCGCCTGCTGGTGATCGTCATGGGCGAGACCGTGCGTGCGCAGAACTGGGGCCTCAACGGTGGCCGCAACACCACCCCGGAACTGGCGCAGGCCAGCGTGATCAATTTCCCGGACATGCATTCGTGTGGCACGAGCACCGAGGTTTCGCTGCCGTGCCTGTTCTCGCCGTGGGGCCGCCACGACTACGACGAGAAGAAGATCCGCGCGCACCAGTCGCTGCTGCACGTATTGAACCGCGCCGGTATCGCGCCGTTGTGGCGTGACAACCAGTCCGGCTGCAAGGGCGTGTGCGAGGGCCTGGACTTCCAGTCGCTGTCCGACGCCACTACGCCGGGGCTTTGCGCCGATGGCCGCTGCATGGACGAGATCCTCCTGCAGGACCTGGCCACCCAGGTGCGGGCCAAGCCCGGCGACCGGGTGGTGGTGCTGCACCAGCTGGGCAACCACGGGCCGGCCTATTTCGAGCGCTATCCGGCGGCATTCGCCCGCTTCAAGCCGACTTGCGACACGCGCGACATCGGCCGCTGCTCGCGCGAGGAAATCACCAACAGCTACGACAATGCCGTGCTGTACACCGATCACTTCCTGACCAAGACCATCGGCACGCTGCAGGGCATGCAGGACTACGACACGGCGATGATCTACCTGTCCGACCACGGCGAATCGCTGGGCGAGAAGGGCCTGTTCCTGCACGGCGTGCCCTATGCCATTGCCCCGGCCGAGCAGACCCGGGTGCCGATGACGATGTGGTTCTCGCCGGGCTTCGCCAGCAGCCGTGGGCTGGACCTGCAGTGCGTGCGCAAGCGGTCGGCGGCGTATACCGACCACGACAACCTGTTCCCGTCGGTGCTGGGCCTGATGCAGGTGAAGACATCGCTGTACGAGCGCGATCGCGACGTGTTCGCCAACTGCGAAGGTTGAGGGTTGTTCGGCAGGGCTTGCAGCCCTGCACCTGCCGAAGCCAGAGCCAGAGCCAGAGCCAGAGCCGAAGCAACAGCAAAAGCTGGCATTCCGTGGGTTGGCGGGGTGGGTCCGCCTTCGACAGTTTTCCGCGATCTGTTGGACATGCCGATGGGGTCGGATCCGTTTTCCGGAGGAAAACGGATCCGACCCCATTTTGATTGTCGATACCTGGCAGATGTGTCGACCAAGGTCGACACCCACCAACAGCCGCCGCGATCTGTCAGAGGTGGGGCGGTGTGGGCTTGCAGGACCGTTGGCGCCATGGATGGGTTTACGGCGTGTCCTGCAAGCCCACACCGCCCCGCCAAACCACGGATAGCCCGTTGTTGCCGTTGCTTCGGCCTTTGCCCTTGCTTGAAGGCCTCTGCGGGTGCCGGGTGCCGCCCGGCCGACTTCCGCCACTTGCAGTGGCAGCGACTGCCCACTAGCCTTCGGCCGTCGTTCACCACCCAAGGATCGCCCGTGAAACACCGTCATCTCCTGCTGGCCTCGGCAATCGCCGTCGCCACGCTGGCCCTGGCCGCCTGCAAGAAGGAAGCTGCCCCAGGCACCGATACCGCCAGCAGCAGCGCCCCGGCCGGCGAAACCGCCGACCAGTTCGTGGCCCGCATCAATGCCGAGTTCAAGGCCGCCTACCCGGAGATGACCTCGGCGCAGTGGCTGTCCTCCACCTACATCAACGGTGATTCGGAACGCATCGCGGCCAAGGCCAACGAGCGCTCCCTGACCCAGCTCAACAGCTGGATCGAACAGGCCGCCAGGTTCGACGGCAAGCCGATGAGCGAGGACAGCAAGCGCGCGATCCACCTGCTGAAGCTGATGTCGTCGATGCCAGCACCGCGCGACCCGGCCAAGCTGGCCGAGCTGACCCAGATCGCCACCCGCATGGAAGGCAGCTACGGCGCCGGCAAGTACTGCACCGACGCCAACGATCCGAACTCCTGCCGCCAGCTGGGCGAGCTGGAGCAGGTGCTGGCACGCAGCCGCGACTACGACAAGCAGCTCGATGCGTGGCAGGGCTGGCACAGCACCACCAAGAGCATGCGTGGCGACTACCAGAAGTTCGTCGGCCTGGTGAACGAAGGCGCCAAGGGCATGGGCTTCACCGATGCCGGCCAGATGTGGCGCAGCGGCTACGACATGCCGCCGGAACAGATCGGCCCGGAAACCGATCGCCTGTGGGAACAGGTCAAGCCGATGTACGAGCAGCTGCACTGCTACGCACGCGGCAAGCTGGACAAGACCTACGGCAAGGACAAGGCCGAAGTGGGCAACGGCCTGATCGCCGCGCACCTGCTGGGCAACATGTGGCAGCAGGACTGGTCGAACCTGTGGGACCAGCTGGAACCGTACCCGGGTGCCGGCAGCCTGGACATCACTGCTGCGCTGGAAAAGCAGTACCAGACCAACCTGAGCGCAGCGCTGGCCAAGGCCGGCAAGGACGCCAACGTGGCGGCGCAGTACAAGGCGCAGCGTGAGGCCGAACTGCGTACCGCCAAGCAGATGACCGAACGCGCGCAGGACTTCTACGTATCGCTGGGCATGCCGTCGCTGCCGCAGTCTTACTGGGAACGCACCCAGTTCATCAAGCCTGACGACCGCGACGTGGTCTGCCACGCCAGCGCCTGGGACATGAACATGGAAGGCGACGTGCGCACCAAGATGTGCATCAAGCCGAACGAAGAGAACTTCACCACCATCTACCACGAGCTGGGCCACATCTATTACGACCTGGCCTACAACCCGCTGCCCCCGCTGTTCCAGGGCGGTGCCAACGATGGTTTCCATGAAGCGATCGGCGACACCATCGTGCTGGCGATGACGCCCAAATATCTCAGCTCGATCGGCCTGGTCGATGCCCCGACCGAGAGCCGCGAAGCGGTCATCAACAACCAGATGCGCATGGCGCTGTCGGGCGTGTCGTTCCTGCCGTTCGGGCTGATGATCGACCGCTGGCGCTGGGGCGTGTTCGATGGCTCGATCACCGCCGACAACTACAACAAGGCGTGGTGGGACCTGAAGGCCAAGTACCAGGGCGTGGCCCCGGCCAGCACCCGTGGCGAAGAGTTCTTCGATCCGGGCGCGAAGTACCACGTGCCGGGCAACACCCCGTACACCCGCTACTTCCTGGCGCGCATCCTGCAGTTCCAGTTCTACAAGGGCCTGTGCGATGCGGCCGGCTACAAGGGCCCGCTGCATGAGTGCACCTTCTACGGCAACAAGGAAGCCGGCCAGAAGTACTGGGCGATGCTGAGCAAGGGTGCCAGCCAGCCGTGGCAGGCCACGCTGAAGGAGCTGACCGGTACCGACAAGCTCGATGCCGGCCCGATGATCGAGTACTTCACCCCGGTCAACGAGTGGCTGAAGCAGCAGAACGAAGGCCAGATGTGCGGCTGGCAGGCCAACGCGGCCCCGGCGGCAAAATGAGAAAAGGGGCGGGTCCGCGAGGATCCGCCCCTTTCCGGTAGTGCCG
>DQIG01000155.1:2683-2946 GCA_003525885.1 Stenotrophomonas sp. | reverse complement strand
CGCGCACGCCGACATTGCCGCGTACGCGCTCGGTGCGGAAGTTGGCCTGGAAGTAGCCCGAGTAGATCTTTTCGTTGACGTTGTAGACGAAGTCTTCCTCGGTACGGTTGTGCGAACCACCGTACGTCTTGTTCAGGTAGTCGATGTAGGCGGGGTAGTTGATGCCCGGGAACACGTTGGCATTGAAGCCGCCCGCGATGTTGCTGATCGGATTGGACAGGAAGAAGCCGGGCTGCGCGTCGCCGGCAGTCGGATCGCAGCCA
>DQIG01000155.1:0-2517 GCA_003525885.1 Stenotrophomonas sp. | reverse complement strand
CAGCCACTCTGGTAGCGGCTGTTGTCATAGTCGGCCGGGTCACGGCCCGGGCACACCCAGTAGGTGTTGCCGGTGTTGCGGTGGACCTTGCCATCGCGGTACTTGGCACCGAACTGGATCGAGTCAAGCCAGCCCGATTCAAACAGCTTGGTGACGTCGGCCTGGAAGTAGTTCTGCTTGACCTCGGTGCGCTTCCACGACGAATCGGTCGAACCGGTGTCGACTTCGGCGATGCCGTTCATCAGCTGCTGCTGCAGGTCGGGCGAGAAGGTGGCCGAGGGCGTGCCAGTCAGATCCCAGGCGCTGTACAGATTGCCCGACAGGTAATCGTTGCCGACCTTGCGGCGCGGCTTGGCCGACATCCGGAAGTTCATCGACGGACCACCTTCGGACCAGGTGCGGCCGCCGGTGAACGAGGCCTTCCACAGTGGGCTGATATCCCAGTCGATGGTCAGGTCAGCGGTCTGCGACAGCGCCTTTTCCTTGCTGTAGCCACCGGTCAGCTGCGGCGTCGGAACGGTGCAGTCGTCCGGGCCCCAGCCGCCGGGCTGGAGGCCGGCAGCCTTGGCCTGATCTTCGCTGCAGTAGTAGGTTTTCCCCGCCAGCTTTTCAAACTGCGCACCGGTGACGGTGTTGCCGCTGGGGTCGAAGTCCAGGCCATTGAGCAGGCGACCGCCGGCCCAGTTTCCATCGCCGTTGAAGCGGGCCATGCTCCACTCCGGAATCTTCAGCATGTTCTGGGTGTAGTCACCCTGCAGCTCGAAGCGGAAGTAGTTGGCCGTCATCGTAACGTTGTCGACCGGCTTGAACTGGAAGGTCAGCTGGCCGCCCTTGCGTTCGCGCTTTTCTTCCTTCACCGCGAAATTGACCGAGGTCGGCATGAAGAAATCGCTGTAGTTGCCGCCGGTCTGGTTGTTGAAACCGGACTTGCCCCACCAGTAGTGGATGCCATCCTGCGCCTGCACGTTGCCATAGGCATCGCGGGCCTTGCCGGCGCCATACCACTGGTAGTCCTCGGTGCTGGCTTCCATGGTACGGGTGGTGCGCTTCTGCTGGGTCACGCCGATCAGTACGCCGAAGCGCTCATCCTTGCTGTGCCACGAGTACAGCGCCGACGCCTGCGGGTCGATATCGTGATGCGTATCGGAGGAGGTTCCCTCGAGCGTGACGAAGCCCGAATTGGCCTCCATGTCCAGCGGACGACGGGTGTGCAGGATCACCGTGCCACCGATGCCGCCTTCGTCGATGCGTGCTTCCGGCGACTTGAACAGTTCTGCGCTGGACAGCATGTTCGAGGGCAGCAGGGTGTAGTTGAACGAACGGGTTGCCTCGTCGTTGGTTTCCGACGTGGCGACGTAATTGCCATTCAACTGGGTAAGGGTCAGGTCCGGCGCAAGGCCGCGCACGCTGACACTCTTGCCTTCACCACCGCTGCGGGTGATGACCACGCCGGGCACGCGCTGCAGTGCGTCGGCGACGTTCTTGTCGGGGAATTTGCCGACGTCTTCGGCGGTGATCACTTCGACCACCGCGTTGGCGTCACGCTTCTGCTCAAGGCTCTTTTCAATGGCGTAGCGGTAGCCGGTGACCTGGACGCTGTCCAGATTGGTGGCCTCCTGCGAGCCGGTGGAAGCGGCCTGCTGCGCGGCGGCGCCTGCCGGAATGACGGCGGCGACCAGGGCCAGCGCAATGGCCAGCGACAATGCGTCCTGGCCGTGCGTACGTGTTGAATGCTTCATTCCCATCTCTCCCTCTCTCCTGGATTGATCCGGTGACGTGGCACGGACAACTTGAATCGATCTAATTTGAAGTGACTTTGTCGCTGTCGCCATGCAGTGGCAGTAGCACCGCGCGCGTGGCCTGGTACGTCCTGTTGCTGCTCCCCCAACTCCCGGCCATCGCAGCGTCGTCTTGGATCGATCTAAGCGATGGGCGGGCGATTTTTAGCATGGGTCGCCCGTGGGCGCATGCTGCTCCGCAATATGGTACTGGCGTGGCGAAGGGATGACGGTTTGCTGAAATCAGTGAAATCGTTTTCGTGCGCAGGGGAGGGCGGGCCGGCAGGGCTGCGCCCTGCACCAGCGGTAGTGCCGGCCGCTGGCCGGCAAGAGCCAAAGCCAAAGCCAAAGCCAAAGCGGCTCCGGGCTGTCCCTTGGTTTGGCGGGGCGGTGTCGGATTGCGGACACCCCGCAATCCGACACCGCCCCGCCTTCGACAGTTCCCCGTTGACGGTTGGATGGGTCCTGGGAACGGCATGGGGTAACGGCATGGGGTCAGATCCGTCTTCCTTTGGAAAACGGATCTGACCCCGATTGATTTCGTTATCTGTCAGAGATTCATCCACGCATGGCGTGGATCCACAGACTGCAGAGATCTGTCGAGGGCGGGGTGGGACCGGTTGCGGGGGCGTGAGCCGCCTGGGCCCGAGGCATGCCTCGGGCGGGTTGGGCAGGACGCCCAACCCCGGCCTTGCCGTGTGCGCAGGAAAGCGCACGCGAGCAAGCGGCGACCGAGCTT
>DQIG01000152.1:4814-5266 GCA_003525885.1 Stenotrophomonas sp. | reverse complement strand
GCCTGTTCCACCGCACCACGCGGCGCATCGCGCTGACCACCGATGGCGAGGCGTACTACGCATCGTGTGCGGCGGCGCTGGAAGAGATCTCTGCGGCCGAGGCCTGCCTGGGTTCGGCCGGGCTGCCCAGCGGGCGGCTGCGCATCGACATGCCGTCCTCGTTCGGGCGGCTGGTGGTGCTGCCGGTGCTGTTGCGGCTGTGCCGGCAGTACCCGGACCTGCAGTTGACGATGACCTTCACCGATCACTTCGTCGATCCGGTCGAAGAGGGCATCGACCTGCTGATCCGCTTCGGCGGGCTGCACCACGCAGAGCACCTGGTGGCGCGCCGGCTGGGCCGCCAGCGGCTGGTCACCTGCGCGTCGCCGGAGTATCTGCAGGCGCATGGCACCCCGCAAACCGTGGAGGCGCTGGCGCAGCATCGCAGCATCGTCGGCTTCCGCCACGGCCAG
>DQIG01000152.1:398-4659 GCA_003525885.1 Stenotrophomonas sp. | reverse complement strand
CCCCCCCCCCCCCCAGCCGGTGGCGTGGCGGGTCGGCAGCGATGATGAGGAAGGGACGTTCATCCCCAACGCCACCTACCAGCTCAACGACGGCGATGCGGTGATCGAGGGCGCCCTTGCTGGTCTCGGCATCTGCCAGATGCCGGTTTCACTGGTGCGCCGCCACCTGGAGTCCGGCGCGTTGCAATCGGTGCTGGACGCGCACATGCAGCGCCATATCGACATCCATGCGCTGTGGCCGCCAACCCGGCACCTGCGGCCGAAGGTGCGCTATGTGGTGGATGAGCTGGCCCGGTTGGCGGCTCAGGGCGTGTTTGACTGAGCCGGGGCCGACACGCCCGGGGCTGCATCGAGTGTGTTGCGCGGCGGGAACGCCATCATCCCCGCCAGCTGGCAGTACGCGGCAGCATCCAGGAAGGTTGTCGGCACATGGTCCTCAAGCTGGCGGGTACGGCGCATCCCGTCAATCGGTTCGAGGATGGCCGGAAAATCCTTGCTCTGCTCGTCCAGGACGCGGTCCAAGCGGTCTTTCAGGGGGCTCTTGTAGAAGAAGTCCGGCAACACGATGCACATCTGGGTACCGGGCCGCGAGGCGATCTCGCGCATCGCCGCTTCGAACGCGTCGGCATGCTCGGCATCGTCGGTGCGCAGCTGCAGGTCCTCCGCCTCGCCGACCGGGCGGTAATACACGCTGCCAGGGCGGAACAGGAAGGTATACAGATGCGTGCCTTCTACCTTGTACGTCTTCGGCGAGCGTTGCCGCTCCAACTCGGTGGGGAGCGGCACAGAGCGTCCGTCGGCCAGCAGCAGCCTGGCGTTCATGCCGCAGCTGCTGCCGTCGGTACCGAACGATACTTCGTAATCCAGGCCAGGTTCCGGCGTCAGCAGAAGGGAGGGCGGCAGCGTGAAGCGCGGGTCGCGAACCCTTTCGCCCGCGGGAACGCAGCGGCGATTGCCCTCGAAGTTGGCCATCACATTGACCAGCTGGCCCGGTACCAGGGCGAATTCGCGATAGAAGGGCTTGCGGATACCGCTCAGCGTACCGGTGGCGAATGACTCGGGCATGCCGATCGAGGTGCTTTCATTGCCGGTGGCCAACGAGGCGAGCGTACTGAACACGCCTTTGGACGCCTTGCTCTCTACCCTGACCACTTCGGCTTCGGCGCCGCTGCGCGTGTGGTTCTTGCGCATCGCCAGATACTGGCCATTGGCGCTGAACAGACGGATGCGCGCCGGTTGCTGCAGATCCATCTGGGCAGCTGCGGTGGTACCGGCCTGCTCGGCCAGTGCGGGAAATGCCAGGGCCACGGCCAGGCAGGCGGTCAGCAGGGGACGCATGATCAGTAGAACTCCGTGCCATTGCCGGCGACTCATTCGCCATCAGGCACGGAATAGCGGCTGTGTGGTGCTGTTCTTTAGCCCTGTTTTGGCGGCGCATCGCGAAGGCCGCAGGGAGCGGCCGGTGGCGCTGGCAGAGGCGTTGTGTATACTATCCCCCAGTATAGTTCCGAGGTGGCCCGCCATGCCGCACTCCCCCGAAGAGAAAAAGAAGGTCCTGGCCCGCGTGCGCCGCATCCGCGGCCAGTGCGATGCGCTGGACCGCGCGCTGGAAGCCGGAGCCGACTGCGGGCCGGTGCTGCAGCAGATCGCCGCCATCCGTGGCGCGGTCAACGGTCTGATGTCGGAAGTGATGGAGGCCCACCTGCGCGAGGAGTTCGGCCAGCCCGCAGCCTCCGACGAACAACGCGCCGAACGCGTGCGCGACATGAGCGCGTTGATCCGCTCTTACCTGAAGTAAACGACGGCGCAACATTGCGCCGCCCATCCTGTTACTGCCTGTCTTTGGAGAAGCCACCATGAAGTCCCGTGCCGCCGTCGCCTTTGGTCCCGGCCAGCCGCTGCAGATCGTCGAGATCGATGTCGCCCCGCCGAAGGCAGGCGAAGTGCTGGTCAAGATCACCCACACCGGTGTCTGCCACACCGATGCGTTCACCCTGTCCGGCGATGATCCGGAAGGCCTGTTCCCGGTGGTGCTGGGCCATGAAGGCGCCGGCATCGTGGTTGAAGTGGGCGAGGGCGTGACCAGCGTCAAGCCGGGCGACCACGTGATCCCGCTGTACACCGCCGAGTGCGGCGAGTGCCTGTTCTGCAAGAGCGGCAAGACCAACCTGTGCGTGTCGGTGCGCGCCACCCAGGGCAAGGGCGTGATGCCCGACGGCACCAGCCGCTTCAGCTACAACGGCGAGCCGCTGTACCACTACATGGGCTGCTCGACCTTCAGCGAGTACACCGTAGTGGCCGAAGTCTCGCTGGCGAAGATCAACCCGGAAGCGAACCCGGAACACGTCTGCCTGCTCGGCTGCGGCGTCACCACCGGCATCGGCGCGGTGCACAACACCGCCAAGGTGCAGGAAGGCGACAGCGTCGCGGTGTTCGGCCTCGGTGGCATCGGCCTGGCGGTGATCCAGGGTGCGCGCCAGGCCAAGGCCGGCCGCATCATCGCGGTGGACACCAATCCGTCCAAGTTCGAGCTGGCGCGCGAATTCGGCGCCACTGACTGCATCAACCCGAAGGACTTCGACAAGCCGATCCAGCAGGTCATCGTTGAAATGACCACCTGGGGCGTGGACCACAGCTTCGAGTGCATCGGCAACGTCAACGTGATGCGTGCGGCGCTGGAATGCGCGCACCGTGGCTGGGGCCAGAGCGTGGTGATCGGTGTCGCCGGTTCGGGCCAGGAGATCTCCACCCGTCCGTTCCAGCTGGTGACCGGCCGCAAGTGGATGGGCACGGCTTTCGGTGGCGTGAAGGGCCGCAGCCAGCTGCCGGGCATGGTCGAGGACGCGATGAAGGGCGATATCGAACTGGCCCCGTTCGTCACCCACACCATGAACCTGGACAAGATCAACGAAGCCTTCGACCTGATGCATGAAGGCAAGTCGATCCGTTCGGTGGTCCACTACTGAGCCGCAGCATGGGTTGGCTGGATGCCCTGCGCAGGCCGCGTGCGGACGATCCGCGCGCGGCCCTGGTCGAACCGATCGAGCAGGCGCTGCGCGCGCTGGGCTGGGTCGAGGGGCCGGTCGGGTTACCACGTGCAGTGGATTCACCGTTCGGTATCGACGAAATGCCGTTCGAGCAATGGCTGGCGCAGGTGTTCCTGCCCCGCCTGCACGAAGCCCGTGCCGACGGTCAGTGGCCGCCACGCAGCCATGTCGCGGTCGCGGCGTACCGAAACCTAGACGGACAACCCGGTGTTGAGCCATTGCTGCGCCTGCTGTCGCAGTTGGATGAACTGATCAATACACGCACTGGCTGAGGCCGGTGCGCAGGAGAGCCTCATGGAACGCATTGAACATCGCGCCTGTTTCGGCGGCTGGCAGGATGTCTACCGCCATCGTTCGACCACGCTGGGCTGCGACATGCAGTTCGCCGTGTACCTGCCGCCGCAGGCGGAAACGCAGGAACTGCCGGTGCTGTACTGGCTGAGCGGGCTGACCTGCACCGAGCAGAACTTCATTACCAAGGCCGGCGCGCAGCGCTATGCAGCCGAGCACGGTGTGATCATCGTCGCGCCTGACACGAGCCCGCGCGGTGATGACGTGGCCGATGCCGAGGGCTACGACCTGGGCAAGGGAGCAGGGTTCTATCTCAACGCCACCCGTGCACCGTGGGCGACGCACTATCGCATGCACGACTATGTGGCACAGGAACTGCCCGCGCTGATCGAGGCGAACTTCCCGGTCACCGATGCGCGTGGCATCAGCGGCCACTCGATGGGCGGCCATGGTGCGCTGGTGATTGCGTTGCGCAACCCGGGGCGCTACCGCAGCGTGTCGGCGTTCTCGCCGATCGTCGCGCCCAGCCACGTGCCATGGGGGCAGAAGGCGTTCACCGCCTACCTGGGCGACAACCCGGCCGACTGGGCGCAGTGGGACGCGTGCGCGCTGCTGGCGGCGGCCCGCGAGCGCCTGCCGTTGCTGGTCGACCAGGGCGAGGCGGACGAGTTCCTGCAGACCCAGCTGCAGCCACAGCGCCTGCAGGAGGCCTGCGATGCTGCCGGCCATCCGTTGACCCTGCGCCTGCAACCCGGCTACGACCACAGCTACTACTTCATCGCCAGCTTCATCGGCGAGCACGTCGCGCACCACGCCGGCGCCCTGCGCGGCTGACCGCTTTCCGGTAGTGCCGGCCGCTGGCCGGCAACCGGCAGCCCTGTAATTCCCTGGGATTGCCGGCCAGCGGCCGGCACTACCATGGG
>DQIG01000152.1:0-252 GCA_003525885.1 Stenotrophomonas sp. | reverse complement strand
CAGCGGCCGGCACTACCATGGGGCGGTGCACGCGGAGTGTCGTCTTGCCGCAGTGGATCACGCCGCTGTGGCGCGGGCGGGGCTATGGTGCGGACGTACGGCCTTGTGGATGGGGGAAGCATGCCGGTAGTGCTGGCGCTGCTGTATGTGCTGTGCCATGGCCTGGTGCTGACCCTGCGGCCGGGCCCCGCCGGGGCGGGATCCTTCGTGTTCCTGACCGGTGCACCGTTGCTGGCGGCGGTCGCCTGCCTG
>DQIG01000294.1 GCA_003525885.1 Stenotrophomonas sp. | reverse complement strand
GGCCGTCGTAGCCGTTGGCCATCGGCACGCGGTGGTTGCGCGCGGTGGTGGCGATGAACTGCCACAGGCCGGTCGGGCCACTGCCGTTGCGGGCGTTGGGACGATAGCCGCTTTCCACGAACGGAATCAGTGCGAATTCGGTAGGCAGGTTGGCCTTGCGCAGCTCTTCGACCACGTAGCCGAACAGCACCAGCGCATCGTCATCCTGGTTGGCCAGGCGCGACGGGGCGTGGGCGAACTGCTTCTGCCAGCGCGGGCTGGTGGCGTCGGCGTCGCAGGTGGGCTCGGCCAGGCCGTCGCGGAAGCTGGAGAAGATCTCCTGGCCATTGCGGACCGACGCGGCCGGCAACGCGGCCGGATCCAGCGGCAGGGCCGCGGCGGCGGTCAGGTTCTGGCTGATGCCGGCACCCAGCGACTGGGCACCGGCGGTCCCGGCCAGCCCCAGGACCAGGCCCAGGGCCAGCGGCAGACTTCGGCGCATCATGCGCGGAAGCCGTCTTTCCAGTGCCGGAGGCCGGCCATGACGTCGACGTCGTCAACGACGTCGCGGCCCAGGTGCGCTGACACCGCCGCGCGGATCGGCGCAGTGTGCACACGCAGGAACGGATTGCAGTCGAATTCGTTGGCCAGGGTTACCGGCAGGGTGGAACGGTCATCGCGGCGCATGGCCAAAGCCTCCTCTTGGCGCTGCCACAAGGCAGCGTTGGCGGGGTCGACATGCCGCGCGAAGACGGCATTTGACACGGTGTACTCGTGGGCGCAACAAAGCAGCAGTTGCGCGGGCAAGGTACCCAGCTTGCGCATCGATGCCAGAAGCTGGGACGGCGTACCTTCGAACAGGCGTCCACAGCCCAGGCTGAACAACGAATCTCCGCTGAAAAGATGTTCAGCAGTGTGAAACGCGATGTGGCTGCGGGTATGCCCGGGCACGGATAGTACGTGGAACGTCCGGCCCAGTGCCTGAACGCGTTCACCTTCGCCGACCCGTCCGGTGGCCGTGGGGATGCGCTCCTCGACCGGTGCGATCACGCGCACTCCGGGAAAACGTGCCTGCAGCGCGGGCACGCCACCGATGTGGTCATCGTGATGATGGGTGAGCAGGATCGTGTCCACGCGCAGGCCCTGATCGGCCAGCGAGAGCACTGGCGCGGCATCACCGGGGTCAACGACCACGGCGGCGCCATCGTCGTCGATCAACGTCCAGATGTAGTTATCCGCAAATGCGGGCAGGGCAGTCAGTCGCATAGAATTGGACCATGCCCGCGCTGCAGAGCACCCGTCAAGCGAGCCAGACCCCGTGGTTCGACACTGAACCGGCGGCGTCCTTGCGCGTGCTGGAGCGGCAGTTGCTGCTGCCGCAGCTGTCGGTGCTGCCAACGCAGCCCTGGCTGTGGATCGCACCGAGTGCCGCCTGGCTGGATGATGCGCAGCTGGGCGGGCGCGGTCTGCGCCTGTTCCGGAAGGGGCAGGGCTATGCCGGCGATACCCGCTGCGCACTGCCGCTGCCGCTGGCCAACGAGAGCGTCAACGCGGTCGTGCTGCAACATGTCACCACGGGCGATGCCGACCAGTTGCTGGACGAGTGCGAGCGCGTGCTGATGCCGGGTGGCCACCTGTGGCTGAGCAGCCTCAACCCGTTCAGCCCTTACCGCACGCATTGGCGCCAGCACGGACTGGTGGTGCGCACGCCGCAGCGGATCCGCCTGCTGCTCGGCCGCCACGGGCTGGAGTGCGACGATATGCGTTACCTCGGCCCGCTCTGGCGCGGCGCCGGCAGCCGTCGCCCGGGCGGTTGGGCGCCGCTGCGCGCGGCCTGCCTGTTCCATGCTGAAAAGCGCACGCTGGCCCTGCCTGGGCCGAAACCGTTGCCGGTGCGTTGGCACGGCACCGTTGCTACCTGATCTGGAGTTGTATTGAAAACCATCGAAATCCACACCGACGGTTCCTGCCTTGGCAATCCCGGCCCCGGCGGCTGGGCTGCACTGCTGCGCTATAAGGGCCACGAGCGTGAACTCAGTGGCGGCGAAGCGCACACCACCAACAACCGGATGGAGCTGATGGCGGCCATCTCCGGCCTGGAGTCGCTGACCGAGCCGTGCAACATCGTGCTCTATACCGATTCGCAGTATGTGCGGCAGGGCCTGACCCAGTGGCTGCCCGGCTGGATCCGCAAGAACTGGAAGACCGCCGGCGGCGACCCGGTGAAGAACCGCGAGCTGTGGGAGCGCCTGCAGGCGGCCACGCTGCGACACCAGATCGACTGGCGCTGGGTGAAGGGCCACTCCGGTGACCCGGACAACGAGCGGGTGGATACCCTGGCGCGCAACGCGGCCATCCAGATCCGCGACTCCAGCCCGGTAAACTGAGCCCATGCGTCAGATCATCCTCGATACCGAAACCACCGGCCTGGAATGGAAGAAGGGCAACCGCATCGTTGAAATCGGCTGTGTGGAGCTGTTCAAGCGCCGCCCGACCGGCAACAACTACCACCAGTACATCAAGCCGGACTGCGAGTTCGAACAGGGCGCGCAGGAAGTCACCGGCCTGACCCTGGAGTTCCTGGCTGACAAGCCGGACTTCGTGCAGATTGCCGATGAGTTTCTGGCCTTCATCGATGGCGCCGAGCTGATCATCCACAACGCGGCGTTCGACCTGGGCTTCCTCGACAACGAGCTGTCGCTGCTGGGCCCGCAGTACGGGAAGATCACCGATCGCTGCACGGTGATCGATACCCTGGTGATGGCGCGCGAGCGCTTCCCGGGCCAGCGCAATTCGCTGGATGCGCTGTGCAAGCGACTGGGCGTGGACAACTCGCACCGTGCGCTGCATGGCGGCCTGCTCGATGCACAGATCCTGGGCGACGTCTATATCGCGCTGACCTCGGGCCAGGAAGAAATCGGCTTCGGTCTGGGCGATGACGATGGTGGTGGCGCCGGTGCAGCGCTGCAGGCCTTCGATACCAGCAAGCTGCTGCCGCGCCCGCGCGTGGTGGCAACGCCGTCGGAGCTGGAAGCACATGCCGCACGGCTGGAGCGGCTGCGCAAGAAGGCCGGCCACGCACTGTGGGATGGCCCGAAGGTGGAAGAAGCGGCCAGCGCGTAATACCCGGGTAGGGTAGTGCCGGCCGCTGG
>DQIG01000359.1:2230-9564 GCA_003525885.1 Stenotrophomonas sp. | reverse complement strand
GTCGACGCGGCCGCGCCGCACCAGCCAGCGCGGCGATTCGGACAGCCAGAAGATGCCGGCGCAGAACAGCAGGCCTGGCGCCAGGCAGCTCCAGAAGATGGTGCGCCAGGCATGGTCCTTCACCGTGAACAGCTCCTGCGCCTGCTGCGCCAGCGGCAGCGAGCGCACGGCTTCGGCGGCGGCATCCACCGCATGTGCGTGGTACAGCCCGATCAGCGCGGCCAGTACCAGGCCGATGGTCAGCAGCANNATGAACACCGCCACCAGCGACACCGAAATCGAGATGATGGTGAAGCCCATCTCCTTGGCGCCGATCAGCGACGCTTCCAGCGGCCGCTTGCCCATCTCGATGTGACGCACGATGTTTTCCAGCACCACGATGGCGTCATCGACCACCAGGCCGACCGCCAGCGTGATGCCCAGCAACGAAACGTTGTCCAGCGAGTAGCCAAACGCGTACAGCAGCGCCAGCGCGCCCAGCAGCGAGATCGGCATGGTGATCGCCGGGATGAAGGTGGCGGCGGCGCGGCGCAGGAACAGGAAGATCACCATCACCACCAGGCCGATGGTCAGCAGCAGCTGGAACATCGCCGCGCCACGTCCACGCCGCTCGGGGCTGAGCACTTCGGCCAGGTACAGCGGCACCACCACGCCGATCAGGCCGCCACTCACACCCTGCAGCAGGCGGCCCAGCAGCAACGGCGTGTAGCCGGAGGCCAGTGCCATGATCGGAATGGAAGCGGTGAACAGCACACCGGCCAGCAGCATCGCGCCACGGCGGCCGATCAGGTCGGCCACCATGCCGGCGAACAGCGACGACAACACGCTGCCCAGCAGTACCGCCGCCACCACGAAGCCGAGTTGCTGGCTGCTGAGCTGCCATGCATGGCTGGCCGTTGCCTCCAGGTAGGGCAGGGCGCCGGCGATGATGCCGATGTCGATGCCGTACAACAGGCCACCGAGGCCGCCGATGAAGAGCAGGTAACGTACGGGCCAGCGCGGGGCGGTGCTTGCGGTCATCGGCAGTTCCTGTAGTAGCGCCGGGCCACGCCCGGCGGCGGTTTGTCGCAGAGTGCTTTCTGTAGAGCCGAGCCATGCTCGGCTGCTTTCCGTTCCGATATCGAGGTCCCCCATGCCGCGCTTCGCGCGGTGAGCCGAGCATGGTTATGCCGATCGTCCTGATCGGCACCCTCCGGGCCGTCGCAAGCGACGTTGGCAATGGCTCCTGCCATTGCCTTCGGCTCTACAGGGAACCTGCGCGGCGTCCGGGCCGCATGGCGTGCGTCAGTTCAGATCAACCACGCGCCCGCCGACCACCACCTGCTGCAAGCGCAGCTCGGCGTCCAGCACCACCAGGTCGGCACGGGCGTCGGGCGCGATGCGGCCGCGATCGCCCAGGCCCAGGTAGTCGGCCGGGAAGGTTGAAACGCGCTGCGAGGCATCGGCCAGCTCCAGGCCCACCTGCACCAGGTTGCGCAGCGCCTGGTCCATGGTCAGCGCGCTGCCTGCCAGCGAACCGGTGGCCAGTCGCACGCAGCCGCCGCACTTGTGCACGCGCTGCTCGCCCAGCGCGTACTCGCCGTCGGGCATGCCGGTGGCCGCGGTGGCATCGGTCACCGCATACAGGCGCGGAATCGCACGCACGGCCAGGCGGATCACGCCGGGATGGATGTGCTGCAGGTCGGGAATGATCTCGGCGTACTGTGCATGCGCCAGTGCTGCCGCCGCGATGCCCGGGCGATAGTGATCGACGCCGGTCATGCCGTTGAACAGGTGAGTGAAGCCGGAGGCACCGGCCTGCAGCGCGGCCACGCCCTCTTCATAGGTGCCGGCGCTGTGCCCGAGCTGTACGCGGATGCCCATCGCCGAAAGCGCGGGTATCAGTGCGGTGTGCTCGCCGATTTCCGGAGCCAGCGTCATCACCCGGATCGGCGCCAGCGCGTGCAACTGCTGAACCAGCGCCAGCGTTGCCTCGATCGTACGGTTGGGCTGTGCACCCAGCCGCTGCGGGCTGATGAACGGTCCTTCCAGGTGTACGCCGACGATGCTGGCGGCGTCGGCATCGGGCGCCGCCATCGCCGCAGCGACGCCGTGCAGCGCGTGCTCGATCTCATCCAGGCCGGCGGTCATGGTGGTTGCCAGCAGCGTGGTGGTACCGAAGCGCAGGTGGGTGCGGGCGATGGTGCGAGCCACGTCGCCACCCTGCATCAGGTCCACGCCGGCCGCACCGTGCACGTGCAGGTCGATGAAGCCGGGCAGGATCACCGGCAGCTGCAGGTCGTCAGCGCCGCTGTGGTCATCCACCTGCAGCTGGCGAACGTGTGAATCGAAGTGGACGTGGCCACGCCGCCAACCCAGCGGAGTGAGGATGCGGCCATGCAGGGAGCGGGTGTCGGTCATGCGGGAGGCTCGGCGATGATCACCTCGATGCCCAGCCGCTGCAGGCCCTCGCGGGTTGCGTCGTCGATGCCGGCGTCGGTGATGATGGCGTGGATCTGGTCCAGGCGGGCGATGCGGTGCAGGCTGACGCGGCCGAACTTGGAGGCGTCGGTCAGCACCACGATGCGGCGCGCGCGCTCGACCATGCGGTGGTTGAGGCGGGCTTCGGCTTCGTCGTGGGTGGTCAGGCCGAACTGCAGGTCCAGGCCATCCACGCCCAGGAACAGGGTGTCGAAGCTGTACGAGTTGAGGCTGGCTTCGGCCTGGCTGCCCTGCAGCGACAGCGACTGCTGGCGCAGCAGGCCACCGGTCAGCAGCACGTTGATGCCCGGTGCGTTGGCCAGTTCCCAGGCGATGTTCAGCCCGTTGGTCATCACCGTTACGTCGCGGTGCGCGCGCAGGTGGCGCGCCAGCGTCATCGTGGTCGAGCCGGAGTCGATGATGATGTTGTCGCCCGGCTGGACCAGACGCGCTGCACAGCTGCCGATGGATTCCTTCAGCGGCAGGTTCAGCGCGTCCTTCTCGTGGATGTCCTGCTCCTGCGGTGGCGTGCGCACCAGGGTGGCGCCGCCGTGGGTGCGGTTGGCCAGCCCCTGCGACTCGAAGTGGGTCAGATCGGCACGGATCGTCACCGCCGACACGCCGAAGCGCTCGACCAGATCGGCGACCTGCACCGAGCCGTGCTCGATCAGCAGCTGCAGGATCTGTTGCCGGCGGGAGCGGGTGTTGCGCATGGCCATTCTCGGTGTCGCGGGGAAAGGTAGAGATTAGCCGTTCGCAGGAACGCTGGCAGCCGAACCTGCGTTCTGCTTGCGGGTTCCGGCCTGGTTGGCGCTGCAGGCACGGGCGTACTCGCCCAGGCACAGGCCGATGCGGTGCTGCACCAGTGCGGTGGGGGTATTGGCCAGGGTGCCCTCGCGCACGGCACGGTACTGCTCCGGCAGGTACTGGCTGAGCAGCACCAGTGGCGGCGCGTGCTGTTCCAGGTTGGCGAACAGGCTCTGCACGGCCTGCACCAGCGCGGGCTCGCCCCAGTAGTAACGGCAGCGGTCGCTGAAGGAGTAGCTGCGCAGCAGGCGCAGCGCAGCGTCATCGCCCTGGTAATAGGACTGCCAGTACTTCGGCTGCGCCACCATCACCTCGTCCAGCACCTGCGGCAGGCGCGAGTACTGTGCAGCCGGCAGCAGTTCGGCTTCGATCGCGGCCAGCGCGAACAGCGCCTCGCGGTAGGCGAAGGTGGCTGCCGGGCCGACCTTGAGGATCGCGAAGTGGTCGCGCACC
The DNA here is from genome assembly GCA_003525885.1 of Stenotrophomonas sp. GTDB lineage: Bacteria > Pseudomonadota > Gammaproteobacteria > Xanthomonadales > Xanthomonadaceae > Stenotrophomonas. Next base: position 5,844 of record DQIG01000359.1, on the reverse strand, counting down.
AACGCGTGCAGGCCGCTTTCGCGCTGGTAGTCGGTGGAGTGCGCTTCGAACACGATGCGCGGCTGCTGTTCGAGGAAATCGGCCAGCGTGCAGGCGGCGGCCGCGTCGTATTCGTGCACGCTGCTGTGGTCGAAGTCCACGCCGGGCTGCACCACCATGGCGATCACGCGCTGCCACGCATCGCGCAGCTGCGGCGTGTCGAACGCCTGCTGGTGGATGGCCAGGGTCTGTGCGGCGGCGGCCGGCGTGGTCACCTGCAGGCCCTCAGCCAGCGAGGCTTCGCCTCCGGGAATCGGCACTTCGGTACCGATCACGTAGACCGGCGGCGGCAGGCCGTGTTCGGCGGCGGTGCGTTCGGCGATCTCGGCCAGCTCGGCCGAGCGTGCGGCGACGATGGCATCGGGCAGCGGCACTGGGTCATCGGCGCAGGACATGCTGCAATCCAGGTGGATCTTGTGGAAACCGGCGGCGACATAGGCCTCGATCAGCACGCGCGCGTGGGTCATCGCTTCAGAGGCCGGGCGCTTCTGCCAGGCATTCGGGCCGAGGTGGTCGCCGCCCAGGATCAGCCGCTCGCGCGGGAAGCCTTCCTCATCGGCCAGCGCGCCCACGTAATCGCGGTACTGCGGCGGGGTCATGCCGGTGTAGCCGCCGAACTGGTCGACCTGGTTGGAGGTGGCCTCGATCAGCAGCACGGTGCCGTGCGCCAGCGCCACGTGCATGGCCGCGCGCAGCACCTGCTCATTGCTGCAGCAGACGCTGTACAGGCCGACGTTGGCACCGGCGCGGTGGGAGGCAAGCAGGGTCTGCAACGGGGACATGGTCAGGCTCCGGACATCAGGAAAACGAGGGTTGGCAGGCAAGCAGGGCGGCACCACGTGCGCCACCGGCATCGCCGAAGCGCGGCGGCACGATCGGCGGTACCTGCACGCCGTTGAACAGGTGGGCGGCGATGGCCGCTGGCAGCTGCTGGTACAGCGGCGCGTACTGCGACAGGCCGCCGCCGAGCACGATCACGTGCGGGTCCAGCGCCAGCACCAGCGCGGCCAGGCTGTGGCCAAGCAGATCGCGGTGGATGTCCAGCGCCTTGCGCGCACGCGCATCGCAGGCTTCGGCCAGGGCGATCACCGCGCTGGCGTCGGCGGCGCTGCCACCGAGGTGGCGTTCGATCATCGCCACGCCGCTGCCGGAGACATAGCGCTCCACGCAGCCCTGCAGGCCGCAGCCGCAGTCCAGCAGCGGCAGGCCGTGGCGCTGCAGCAGATGGCCAGGAACGCTCCAGTGCCCCCATTCGCCGGCCAGGCCGTTGAAACCGGACAGCAGCCGGCCCTGCAGGCAGAAGCCGCCGCCGGCGCCGGTGCCGAGGATGGCGCCGAACATGCTGGGGTAGCCGTCAGCCGCGCCGCCGTGCGCTTCGGACAGGGCAAAGCACTGCAGATCGTTGCCGAAGTGCAGCGGGCGCTGCAGGCGTGCCTGCAGATCACGCGCCACGCATTGGCCGGTCAGTGCAGGCACGTTCGCGCTGAGCTGGCGGCCGCTGCGGCGGTCACGCACGCCGGGCAGGGCGATGCCGATGGCCGCATCACTGCGGCCGAGGGCAGCGTCCGCCTCGGCGACCAGCGCCACCACCGCCTGCAGGAAGCCGTCGTAGTCACCCTGTGGGGTGCCCACGCGGCGGCGCCAGGTGACCTGCATCGCCGCATCGCACGCCACCAGCTCGATCTTGGTGCCGCCGATGTCGATGCCGTAGCAGGCGTGGGCGATCAGCTCAGCCATGATGGATGGTGACGCCCTTGACGACGCGGTTGACGGTGCCGTCCGGGAACGGGTTGTCTGGGGTCAGTCCCAGCACGGCCGAGCGCTGCAGTGCGAACAGCTGCGCAAAGCCCAGCCACACCGGTGCCAGCCACGGATCGTCCAGTGCCGGCACGGTGAGGGTGTATTCGTCTTCGGCACCGATATCCGAATGCGGGCCGATCGCCAGCACCTGCCCGGCCACGCCGTCGCGGCGCAGTTCTTCCAGCAGGTCCTGTTCGTAACGGCGTGCCAGCGGCTGCACGCTGCGCAGCACCACCACCAGGGTGTTGCCATCCAGCGTCGACTTCGGGCCATGACGGAAGCCCAGCGGCGTGTTGGCCAGCGCCAGCACGCGGCCAGCGGTCAGCTCCAGCACCTTCAGCGCGCACTCGCGTGCCAGCGCTTCCAGCGGGCCGCTGCCGAGGTAGATGATGCGGTTGAACGGGCGCTGTGCCAGTGCCGCCACCGCTGCATCCCACTGCGCCAGGCCTTCGCGCGCCAGCGCGGCGATCTGCTTCAGGCGCGCCACGCGCGCATCCCACGGCGAACGATCGAACACGGTCAGCGCGGCCAGCAGCATGCAGGTCAGGCTGCTGGTCATGGCGAAGGCGCGGTCGCAGCTGGCCGACGGCATCAGCAGGGTGCAGGTATCGGCACGACCGGCGCCACGGCGGGCCAGTTCGCCATCGGCGTTGCAGGTGATGTCGAGGAAGCGCGCGTCATCCACGTCGCTGCGCACGCGGTCCACCGCGGCCACGCTTTCCGGGCTGGAACCGCTGCGGCCGAACGAGACCAGCAGGGTCGGGCGGTCGCGCTGCAGGTACAGCGCCGGGTGGGTCAGCAGGCTGGTGGTGTGCACCACGCGCACCTCGGCCGGCCACTGCGCATTGATCGCATCGGCCACCATTTCGGCGATGAAGCCGGAGCTGCCGGCGCCGGTGAACAGCACGCGCTGGTTGGGATCGTTGAGGCTGTCGCCGAGGAAGGCCTGCAGGCGGTCACGGGCACGCGACAGGTCCTGGGCGAGGGCTTCCCACAGCGCGGGCTGCTGGGCGATTTCGGTAGCGGTATCGGCTCCGCCAAGGCGCTGCCAGGCGGACACATCGGAAAGCAGGGTGACGTCCATTCGGAGGTTCCAGTTGGGCCAGCGCACCATCAGCGTTTTCTTTCGAAATGTCAAACATCGAAAGTAAAAGGAAAGAAAAAGGGTGGGTGACTTTCCCCGCCGCGAGGTGCCCGGGAAAACGAAAGGATCGACGAAATGCCGTATCGCACAATGCTTAACAGGCGCATGCAAGCGCTTACACAAAGTATTGCGACGCAACAACTTTCGTTTCAATGGAATATATCTTCCTTTTTCCTTTCAATTTGTTGACATCTTTCGAATCGCTGCCCTAGAGTCGGCCCAACCGCTTTCGAAACGCCCGGTGAACGGGTTGGGAGTCCGCGTGGAAAACTGCGTTCGTCGCTCGCCGCTGATGCTGGCCCTGTTGCCGGCATTGATGCTGGCGTCCATGCCGGCCCGGGCCGAGCCGGTCGGCAACCTGCGTTCGGTCAGCGCCAGCGCCAGCCGCGATGGCGTGCAGGGCTGGGACCTGCAGACCGACAAGGGCGCGCGCATCCGCATCGAACTTCCGGCCACCGACATCATCCGCGTGCAGGCCGGCCGCAACGGTACGTTGACCGGTGCCGGCGACAAGGCCGCGCCGATCGTGCTGCCGCAGCCCAAGGCGAACGTGCAGGCGCAACTGGAAGAAGACGCGCAGGAAATCCGCGTGCGCACCGATGCACTGGTGCTGCATGTGCAGCGGCAGCCG
>DQIG01000359.1:734-2078 GCA_003525885.1 Stenotrophomonas sp. | reverse complement strand
ATGTGCAGCGGCAGCCGCTGCGCATGCGCCTGGAGCGCCTGGACAACGGCCAACCCACCGCCCTCTGGCAGGAGCTGCAGCCGCTGGACCTGGATGCCGCGCAGAGCGTGCAGGTGCTGTCCTCGCAGGCCGATGAAGGCTACTTCGGTGGCGGCCAGCAGAACGGCCGCTACCAGTTCAAGGGCCGCGAACTGGAGGTCTCGTACTCCGGTGGCTGGGAAGAGGGCGACCGCCCAAGCCCGGCACCGATGCTGCTGAGCAGCCGTGGCTGGGGCATGCTGCGCAATACCTGGAGTGATGGCAGCTACGATCTGCGCGAGGCCGACCAGGCCACGCTGCTGCATCGTGAAGACCGCTTCGATGCCTACTACTTCGTCGGCGCCGATCTGCAGAAGCTGATCGAACGCTACACCCAGCTGACCGGCCGCCCGAACATGGTGGCGCGCTGGGCGCTGTCCTACGGCGATGCCGATTGCTACAACGATGGCGACAACAGCAAGAAGCCCGGCACCGTGCCCGAAGGCTGGAGTGACGGCCCGACCGGCACCACGCCGGATGTGATCGACTCGGTGGCCAAGCAGTACCGCGCCAACGACATGCCCGGTGGCTGGATCCTGCCCAACGATGGTTACGGCTGCGGTTACAAGAAGCTGCCGGAAACCGTGCAGGGCCTGGCCAAGTACGGCTTCCGTACCGGCCTGTGGACCGAGAACGGCGTCGACAAGATCGCCTGGGAAGTGGGCAAGGCCGGCAGCCGCGTGCAGAAGCTGGACGTGGCCTGGACCGGCAAGGGCTACCAGTTCGCGATGGATGCCAACCGCCAGGCGTTCAACGGCATCCTCGACAATTCCGATTCCCGCCCGTTCCTGTGGACGGTGATGGGCTGGGCCGGCATCCAGCGCTATGCCGTGGCCTGGACCGGCGACCAGAGCAGCAGCTGGGACTACATCCGTTGGCACGTGCCGACCCTGGTCGGTTCGGGCCTGTCTGGCATGGCCTACGCCAGCGGCGACGTCGACGCGATCTTCGGTGGCAGCGCCGAGACCTTCACCCGCGACCTGCAGTGGAAGGCGTTCACCCCGGTGTTGATGGGCATGAGCGGCTGGTCGTCGAACGCACGCAAGCATCCGTGGTGGTACGACGAGCCCTATCGCAGCATCAACCGCGATTACCTGAAGTTGAAGATGCGCCTGACCCCGTACATGTACGGGCTGGTGCACGAGGCCGCACAGACGGGTGCACCGCCGGTGCGTGGCCTGATGTGGGACAACCCGCGCGACCCGCATGCGCAGGATGAAACCTACAAGTACCAGTTCCTGCTTGGCCGCGATCTGCTGGTGGCGC
>DQIG01000359.1:0-533 GCA_003525885.1 Stenotrophomonas sp. | reverse complement strand
GTGGCTGGCGCCGCGATATCCACCTGCCGGCCGGCGGCTGGATCGACTACTGGGACGGCCGCCGCGTGCAGGCCGCCGCCGAGGGCCGCCAGCTCGACCGCCAGGTCGACCTGGCCACGCTGCCGGTGTTCGTGCGTGCCGGTGCGATCCTGCCGATGTACCCGTCGATGCTGTTCGACGGTGAGAAGCCCCTGGATGAAGTGACGTTCGACCTGTACCCGCAGGGGGATTCGCAGTACACGCTGTACGAGGACGATGGCAACACGCGCCGCTATCAGCAGGGCGAATCGAGCACGCAGCAGATCCGCGTGCAGGCGCCGGCGCAGGGCACTGGCCCGGTGCAGGTGCAGATCGATGCCGTGCAGGGCCAGTACAACGGCCAGCTGGCGCAGCGCCGCTACGGCCTGCGCGTGCTCAGCCGGCAAGCGCCACGCGCGGTGCAGGCCGGTGGTCGTGCATTGCCGGCGCTGGCCGATGCCGCCGCCTTCAACAGTGCGCCCGAAGGCTGGTACTTCGATGCCAAGGAGCGTCGT
>DQIG01000361.1:2712-3035 GCA_003525885.1 Stenotrophomonas sp. | reverse complement strand
GCTGCGCAGCCGGCTGGCTGCCGACATCGCTGTCGGCATCAGCGACCGGGGCCGGTTGCGCGTTCGGGTTTGGCTGCGGACCGGCGCGCAGGAAGCCGTCGCCTTCGCCCTTGAACAGGTTCGGCGCCGCCAGGAACACCACGGCGGCGATCGCCACACCGGCCACCAGCCACACCCATCCGGGTGTGCCCTGGCTGCTGCTGTTGCGTCGGGCCTGGGTTTTGCCGCGTCGTGCTGCCATGTGTACTGCGTCTCCTGATGCTTACATTTTTTCCGGGGCACTCACGCCCAGGAGTTCGAGGCCGTTGGCCAGCACCTGGCGC
>DQIG01000361.1:2224-2564 GCA_003525885.1 Stenotrophomonas sp. | reverse complement strand
CCGTTGGCCAGCACCTGGCGCGCCGCGCAGGCCAGGGTCAGCTTGGCATTGCGATCGGTGGCGTCTTCCACCAGTACCGGCGTCCCGTGATACCACGTGTGGAAGGCATGCGCCAATTCACGCAGGTATTGCGCCACCAGGTGCGGCTCCAGCGCTACGCCGGCCGCTTCCACCACTTCCGGATACCGCGAGATCTCGTTCATCAACACCAGCGAGGCATCGTCGGCCAGGCGGCCCAGATTGGCCAGGCCATTGCCCTGCTCGTACACCAGGCCCTTTTCCTGGGCCTGGCGCAGCAGGCTGCAGACGCGGGCGTGCGCGTACTGCACGTAGAACACCG
>DQIG01000361.1:1873-2069 GCA_003525885.1 Stenotrophomonas sp. | reverse complement strand
GCACGTAGAACACCGGATTGTCGTTGCTCTGCTGGCGGGCCAGGTCGATGTCGAAGGTCAGCTGCGAATCGGGCTTGCGCGCGATCAGGAACCAGCGGGTCGCATCGCGGCCGGCCTCTTCGATCAGGTCGCGCAGGGTGAAGTAGCTGCCGGCACGCTTGGAAAGCTTCACTTCCTCGCCGCCGCGCATGACGGT
>DQIG01000361.1:0-1724 GCA_003525885.1 Stenotrophomonas sp. | reverse complement strand
CCTCGCCGCCGCGCATGACGGTGACCATCTGGTGCAGCACGTATTCCGGCCAGCCCTGCGGGATGCCCACTTCCATCGCCTGCAGGCCGGCGCGCACGCGCGCCAGCGAGCCGTGGTGGTCGGCGCCCAGTTCGGTGATCGCGCGCTCATAGCCGCGCTGCCACTTGGACAGGTGGTAGGCCACGTCCGGCACGAAGTAGGTGAAGGTGCCGTCGGACTTGCGCATCACGCGGTCCTTGTCGTCACCGAAGTCGGTGCTGCGCAGCCACAGCGCGCCGCCTTCCTCGTAGGTGTGCCCCGAGGCCTGCAGCTTGGCCACGGCCTCGGCGACCTTGCCATCGGCGTACAGCGAGCTTTCCAGGAAGTAGATGTCGAAGTCGACGCCGAACGCGGCCAGGTCCAGGTTCTGCTCGTTGCGCAGGTAGGCCACGGCGAAGCGACGGATCGCCTGCATGTCGTCCGGGTCCTTGGCGCCGACCACCAGGGTGCCTTCCAGGTCGACGCTGGCGCCGGCCATGTAGGCGCGGGCGACGTCGGCGATGTACTCGCCGCGGTAGCCGCCTTCCGGCCAGCCGTCCTGGTCCGGCGCAATGCCCTTCACGCGGGCCTGTACCGACAGCGCCAGGTTCTCGATCTGCACGCCGGCGTCGTTGTAGTAGAACTCGCGCTTGGCGTTCCAGCCGTTGGCATCGAGCACGCGGGCCACGCAGTCGCCGATCGCCGCCGCGCGGCCATGGCCGACATGCAGCGGGCCGGTCGGATTGGCCGACACGTACTCCACGCCCACCGTGCGGCCATTGCCGGACAGGTTGCGGCCGTAGTCGTGGGCTTCCTTGATGACCGAGGCGGCTTCGCGCTGGTACGCGGCCGGGGCCAGGTAGAAGTTGATGAAGCCGGGGCCGGCGATCTCGACCTTGCTGACGTCCTCGCTGCGCGGCAGCGCCTCGACCAGCGCCTGTGCCAGTGCGCGCGGATTGCTGCGCGCGGCCTTGGCCAGCAGCATCGCGGCGTTGGTGGCGAAGTCGCCGTGGTCACGGGTCTTCGGGCGCTCGACCACGAAGTCCGGCGGCAGGGAGTCGGCGGGCAGGGTGCCATTGGCGCGCAAGGCTTCGATGCCTTGGCTGATCAGGGCGCGGAGGAGATTTTTCACGAGGCCTGCTGTGAGAATGAGCGGCGGAATCGCCCATTTTAGCGCAGATACCCGCGCCCACGCTGACCAGAACATGCCTGCGGGGGCTCCTGCCTGCCCCCGGCCCAGGCCGCTCAGCCGAACAGGCGCGGCTGGGGTGGGGATAGCAGGCCTCGTTCAGCAAACGAAACGGGGCGGCCCTCGCCGACCACGAAGTGGTCCAGCAGGCGCACGTCCACCAATGCCAGTGCCTGCTGCAGTTCGTCGGTGATGCGGGTATCGGCGCTAGAGGGCTCCGGGTCGCCGGAGGGGTGATTGTGGCTGAGGATCACCGCCGCCGCGTTGTGCAGCAGGGCGCGCCGCACCACTTCGCGGGGATAGACAGGGGCGGCATTGATGGTGCCCTGGAACAGTTCCTCGCAGGCGATCAGGCGGTGGCGGTTGTCCAGGAACAGTGCCATGAAGATCTCGCGGGCCTGGCCACGCAGGCGGTGCTGCAGGTAGCGGCCGACCGCGGCCGGGTTGTTGCCGACCGCCTCGCCCTGGTGCAGCTCGGCGGCAAGGTAGCGGTGGGCCAGTTCCAGCCCGGCGGCCA
>DQIG01000093.1 GCA_003525885.1 Stenotrophomonas sp. | reverse complement strand
CGATGCAGGGCATCGCGGCCTTTCGGGGGTGACGCGGGAGAGGCGTCAGCGGAGCTTGTTGAACAGCGACATCGACTGCATCTGCGAGAAGATCGTCTGCGCCGCCTGCAGCGCGGTGCTCTGCAACTGGTACTGGCTCAGCGCATCGGCGTAATCCAGGTCGCGCATCTGCGACAGCGTGGTCTTCAGGGTCACGCCATTGGCCTCGCGCATGTCGGCCGCGTTGTCCAGCGCCTTCAATTGCGCACCGCCTGCCGCGCGCGAATCGATCATCCGCTCGGAGGCACGCGCCACGTCGCGCAGTGCGCTCTGCAGCTGGTTCTGCTGCGCGGTCATCTGTGCGGTGGTTCCGGTGTCGGCACCCAGCGCCGCCACCAGGTTGTCCATGGTAGAGAAGATGTCGCGGCTGCTGGCGGCCTGTACGTTGAAGCTGTCACCGGCCGCCGGTTCGCCGGTGATGCGCAAGCGCACACCGTTCACCTCCAGGTCGTCGCCGGCCTTGTAGGTGCCGGTGCCGGTCACGTTGCCCGCACCGTCCACTACTTCGTACTGGTTGCCGGTGGTGAAGCGCACGCTGAAGCCCTGGCCATTCCAGCTGTCGCTGCCATCGCGGGTGACGTTGGTCAGCACCCCGTTGCCGGTGTTTGCAGCCGCGGCGCTGCCGTCGACGAAGCCATCACCAGTGGGAATGCGCATGAAGATCTCGCTGCCGGGCAGGGCATCGCGTACATAGGTATCGGGGCCGACTTCAACCTGGCGCTGGGTCTGGTCGCCGCGATAGACGACCTTGCCGTTGATCTTGGCAAACGGCGGGTCACCATCGTTGGTGCCACCGAACACGTAGCGGCCGGTACCGTCGTCGGCGTTGGCCAGCGACAGCAGGCCGTCGCGGATCTGGTTGACCTCGGTGATCAGCGTCTTCTTGTCCGCTGCGCTCAGCGCCGGATTGCTGGCCTGGATGGTCAGATCGTTGACGCGCGCCATCAGGTCGTTGACCTGGGCCAGGGTGTTTTCCTGCACGCCCAGGCGGTTCTGCACGTTGCCGGCGTTGAGCTTCATGCGGTCCAGTGCAGCCAGGCTGCGGTCAAGGCCGACTGCAGTGCCGGCGGCAACCGGGTCGTCCTTGGCGCTGACGATCTTGCTGCCGGTGGCAATCTGCTGCTCCAGGTGGCTGAGCTTGGCCTGCTTGGCCATCATCAGCGACACGGACTGGTTGAACATCATGCTGGTGGAGATGCGACTGCTCATCGGCGGACGGCTCCCAGGATGGTCTGGAACATGCTGTCGGCGGTGGAGATCAGCTGCGAGGCGGCCTGGTAGGCCTGCTGCAGGCGCAGCATGTCAGCGGCTTCTTCGTCCAGGTTCACGCCGGATACTTCATCGCGGGCTTCCTGGGCCTTGTCATTGATCACCAGCTGCGCGTCGAGCGAGTACTCGGCGGAGCGGGCGGCGGCGCCGACCTGGGTGGTCAGGCCTCCCAGAGCACCGTTCAGCGTCACCGTTCCAGCGTTGAACGCCTTCGCGCTTTCCACCTTGGCCAGCCTGGAGGCGTTACTGTTGTCCGAGGAGCCGGCCGGGGTCGGGGTGATGTTGAAGGTATCGCCCACCTTCGGCGCGCCATCGAGCACGAAGCTCCAGCCGTTGGCACTGATGGTCTGGCCGGGCGTATAGGTCTGCGGCGGACCACCGTCGATGGTGTAGGTGGTGGCCGAGGTGAACACGATCGCCGCCGGATTGCGGAGGTTCGCGTTGGTCGAATCGGTGACGGTGACACCGCTCAGCTTGCCGGTACCGGTATTGGCGGTGGCGGCTGCGCCCTTCACCGCTGCAGCGGCAGCGATGCGCGACGGATCGGTGATCGCCACTTCCATGCTGCCAGCCACGCCAGCGGTCGGCTGCAGCAGGAAGCGGTCGTTGGCCGCCGGCGTACCGCCGACGACCAGCTTCACACCGTTGATCACCAGCGGGTCGGTGGCGGTGCCGGTGCCGGTCAGCGGAATGCTGGCGCCGGTGTCGGCGCGGCTGGCCTTCCAGTTGGTGCCGTCGAACTGCAGCACGACATTCTGCGCATCCAGCTTGCCGAGGTCGCCATAGGTCGCGCTGAGGCTGGCCGTGCCGGTATTGCTGTTGTTGCCGGTGACGCGCGGGTTGCCGATGTTGAAGAAGTCCCCGCCCATCTGGCCATACATGTCCACGCCCTGGTGGTGGACCTCGTTGAAGCTCTCGGCCAGGCCCACCGCCAGTTTGCCCAGCTCGGCCTGGGCAGGGGTCAGTACGGTGTCGCGGAACTCCAGCAGGCCACCGATCTGGCCGCCGACCGCCTTCGGGTCGAGGCGGATGGTGTTGCCCTGGGTCTCCAGCGCCAACTGCAGGCGCTCCGGCTGGTACGGGTCGGCCACGGTGGTGACCTTGGTCGCCGTGGTGCCCACCACCAGCGCGTTGCCGCCGGCGGTGTAGACATTCATGATGCCGCCGTCCTGGATCACGGCCGTGCCACCGGTGTAGCCGATCAGCTGGGTGATCAGCTGGTCGCGGCGGTCGAGCAGGTCCGGTGCGGCAGAGGCGATGTTGGTGCCGATGGCACCGTTGATCTGCGCGATTTCCTGCGCAAGACGGTTGACCTCGGTGGCACCGGCCATCAGGCCGTTGTTGACCTCGCTGTTGAGATTGTTCAGGTGCGTGTTGAGCTGCACGAAGCGGTTGGCCAAAGCCTTGCCGCCGTCGAGCATGTTCTGGCGGTCGGCGGTGCCGGCCGCGTTGGACGACAGGCCGCTGACCGAGTCGAAGAACTTCGACCAGACGCCGGCCACATTGGTGGCCGGGTCGGAAACCAGCGCATTGACGCGGTCGGCCATGCTCGAAAGCTGCTTCAGGCGCGCCAGTTCACCGCTGCTGTCGAGCAGTCGCGAGATCGCCAGCTGGTCGGCCGTGCGGCGGATGTCAGTGATCCGGGTGCCATTGCCGACCGTGCCATAGCCGTAGTTCTGTGGATCGGCGGTGGCGAAGTTGACCTTCTGCCGGCTGTAGCCGGGCGTATTGAGGTTGGCCACGTTGTGGCTGGTGGTCGCCAACGCACGCTGGAAGGCGAGCAGGGCACCGGTACCGGTGGAAAGTACGCTGGACATGGTGTTCCTCAACGACGAGTGATACCCAGCGCCGCGGTTGCGGTGCTGGCGAAGGTCTGGCCAAGGCGCGAGCCGGCGTCGGCCACGGCGGCCACGGCGCGCTCGATGGTCGGGCCACCGGCGATCGCAGCGATCTTGGCGGCGTAGCGCGGGTCGGTGGCATAGCCGGCGCGCTGCAGGCCACGGGCGAAGCCCTGCACGTCGGTGCCGGCCTGCAGGGCCTGCTGGTAGCGCGGGCTGGTCTTCAGCAGGCGCACGTAATCGGCGAAGCTCTCGGCCGGCGAACTGTAGGCGCGGAAGCTGGCGGTTTCGTTGCGGCGCACGCCGTCCACGTATTCGTGGGTGCCGGCTTCAACGCGCTGGCCGCTCCAGCCGGTGGCCTTGATGCCGAACAGGTTGTGCGAAGTGCTGCCGTCGGACTGGCGGATGTGGCGCTTGCCCCAGCCGGTTTCCAGCGCCGCCTGGGCGACCAGCGCACGGGCATCCACGCCCAGTTCCCTGGCCGCGCTCTGTGCGTGCTGCCAGATGCTGGCGACGAAGCCTTCCGGCGTGTGGGCGCCGAGCTGGGCGACGGCGGTGCGGGTGGCCATCGCATCGGCCGGGCTCATGGCCGTGCCGCGATTGCTGGCCGTCGCCGACCACTGGTCGTTGCTGGCGGACCAGTCCTCGCCCTGCAGGCCGCCGATATACGGATCCTCGGTACCCAGCGAGCGGTGCAGGGTGCTGCTTTCGCGACCGGCGATCAGGTCCAGTGCCTGTTCCATCGGTGCCAGCGCGGCCTGTGCACCGTGCTGTGCGCCGGCCGCCATCTGCTGCAGCATGCGCACGGCCTGGCTGCCATCTTCCAGCGGCAGCGACGGTGCCGGCTTGTCCGGTGCGTTGAGCTGGTAGGCGCGGCTGGCCTTGGCCGGATCCACGCGGGTATCCAGCGCCGGGCCTTCGGCGGCCTGGCCGGACAGTTGGCGGCTGATCATGCCGGACAGGCCCAGCCCCTTGCCGCGGGTCATCGCCTCGGCGATCTTCTGGTCGTACATGTCGCGGAACATCTTGTTCTCGCCGGGAAACAGCGAGTCGCCGAAGCTGGCATCGCGCATGCTCTTGACCAGCATCTGCGCGAACTGGCCTTCCAGCTGGCGTGCGACCTTGTCGATCTTCGCCGGATCGTTCTGCTGCGCCGGATGCAGGTCGAATGCGGGATTGATGCGCATGTCAGATCACCTCGAGCTCGGCACTCAATGCGCCAGCCTGCTTCAGGGCTTCCAGGATCGCGATCAGGTCGCCTGGAGCCGCGCCCACGGCATTCACCGCATGCACGATCTCGTCCAGGGTGGTGCCGCCGCTGAACTTGAACATGCGGCTGCCGTCGTTGGTGGCGGTGATGGTCGACTGCGGGCTGGCCACGGTACGGCCGCCGGACAGCGCATTGGGCTGGCTGACGTTGGTGTTTTCCTGGATCGTCACCGTCAGCGAACCGTGCGCGATCGCCGCAGGGCCGACCCGCACCTGCTGGCCGATGACCACGGTGCCGGTGCGCGAATTGACCACGACCTTGGCCGGCGCGCTGCCCGGGGTCAGCTCCAGGTTCTCGATGCGTGCCAGCAGGCCGATGCGCGCGCCCGGATCGGTCGGAGCGGTCACGGCCACGGTCACGCCATCAACCGCGCGCGCCGCGCCTTCGCCGAAGGCGTTGTTGAGTGCGGCGACCATGCGCGAAACGGTGGTGAAATCGTTGTTGTGCAGGTTCAGGGTGATGTCGCCACCGTTGGCCAGCGGATCGGGCAGGGCGCGCTCGACAGTGGCGCCATTGGGAATGCGGCCGACACTGGGGACGTTCACCGAGACCCGCGAACCGTCCTTGCCCTGCGCGCCGAAGCCGCCCACGATCAGGTTGCCCTGCGCGATGGCGTAGATCTGTCCATCAGCGCCGCGCAGCGGGGCCATCAGCAACGAGCCGCCACGCAGCGACACCGCGTTGCCGATCGAGGACACGGTGATGTCGATCGGCTGGCCTGGCTTGGCGAACGGCGGCAGTTCGGCATGGATCGCCACTGCGGCCACGTTCTTCAGCTGCGGGTTGACGTTGGCCGGCACGTTGACGCCCAGTTCGCCAAGCAGGTTCTTCAGGCTCTGCACGGTGAAGGGCGCCTGGCTGGTGCGGTCGCCGCTGCCGTCCAGGCCGACCACCAGGCCGTAGCCCACCAGGGCATTGCCACGCACGCCACCGACCTGTGCAAGGTCCTTGATGCGCTCGGCACTGGCCGGGGCTGCCACGATCAGCAGCATCAGCGGGATGATCGACGCCACGCGTCGCTGCCAGGAAGTAGGGAAGAAAGAGTTCATGGCCATACTCAGAACGGCGTCAGGCCGGAATTGAAGAAGCGGCTCAACCAGCCCATTGCATTGGACTGCGCGACCGGGCCGCGACCGCCGTAGACGATGCGGGCTTCGGCCACGCGGCTGGAAGGAATGGTGTTGTCCTGGCTGATGTCGCCCGGGCGCACGATGCCCTGCACCTGCACCAGTTCATCCCCCTGGTTCAGCCGCAGGTTCTTCTGCCCCTGTACCACCAGGTTGCCGTTGGGCAGGCGCTGGATCACCGTGACCGTGACGCTGCCCTGCAGACGGTTGCTCTGCGCGCTGTTGCCCTTGCCGGTGAAGTCACGCTTGCCTGCCGCCGTGGCACTGAGGATGTCCTTGCCGCCCAGGGTGACCGGCGCGCCGAGAATGGACGGCGTGCCCAGGCTCAGGTTGGATTCCTTGTTGGTGGCCGTGTTGGCGCTGGTCTGCGCGGTGGTGTTTTCCAGCAGGGTGATGGTCAGCAGATCGCCAACATCGCGCGCGCGGCGGTCCGAGTACAACTGCAGGGTCGGGCCGGCGGCGTAGATCGCACCGGCGGTCGGCGCGGCCTGCGGCGGCATGATCGGCTGGATCGGCGCCATCGCCGCGTAGGGGCGCACGTCGCCCGCGATCACGCAGCCGCCGAGCAGGGCGACCACGGCGCAGGCGAGTGCAGTGCGGATGAATCTGGAAATGGGCGACATGGCGGTTTCCCGGTTGGGCCGGTCAGAGCTTGTTGTTGAGATAGCCGAGCATCGAATCGGTGGTGGAGATCGCCTTGGCGTTCATTTCGTAGGCGCGCTGGGTTTCGATCATCGACACCAGCTCTTCGACCACATTGACGTTGCTGCCTTCCAGCGCACCCTGCACCACGGTGCCGAGGCCGTTGAGCCCGGGGTTGCCGTTCTGTGCCGGACCGGACGCAGTGGTCTCCAGGAACAGGTTCTCGCCGCGAGCCTGCAGGCCAGCCGGATTGACGAAGTCGGTCAGGGTCAGCGCACCCACTTCCACTGACGCCGCACCGTCGGCCATCTTCACGCTGATGGTGCCGTCGGTACCGATGGTCACCGACTGCGCGCCCTCGGGAATCTGGATGCCCGGCTGCACCGGGTAGCCGCTGTTGGTGACCAGCTCGCTGTCCTGGTTGATCTTGAACGAGCCATCACGGGTGTAGGCCGAGCTGCCGTCGGGCATCTGCACTTCGAAGAAGCCGCGGCCGTTGACCATCACGTCCAGCGCGCGACCGGTCTGCTGCTGGCCGCCCTGCTCGAAATTCTTGGCGGTGGCGACCACGCGCACGCCGGTGCCCAGCTGCAGGCCGGTCGGCAGCTGCGTCTGCGCCGACGAAGAGCCGCCGGGCTGGCGCACCTGCTGGTACAGCAGGTCCTCGAAGCTGGCACGGTCCTGCTTGAAGCCGGTGGTGTTGGTGTTGGCGAGGTTGTTGGAAACCACCGACATGCGCATCTGCTGCGCATCCAGTCCGGTTTTCGCGATCCACAATGCCTGGTTCATCTTCGGAGTCCTGTCTGGGTGAAGCCGGCCGCGCGATGCGGCCCTTGGTAGCGGGTGTGCAAGCGGTGTGCCAGCGCCGCGCTCGGGCGGCGCCGGAAATCCGTCAGCTGCCCAGGCGCAGCAGGCTGTTGGCACTGCGCGCGTTGTCGTCGCCGTGCTTGATCACCTGCACCTGCATCTCGTACTGGCGCTGCAGCTGGATCATCTGCACCAGCGCACCGGCGGCATCGACGTTGCTGCCTTCCAGCTGGCCACTGTGCACGGCGGTGCCCTGCGCCGGGGCGAACGGTTGGCGCGGGTCGGTGTTGCGGAACAGGCCATCCAGGCCACGCTCCAGGCGCTCGTCCGGCGCCTGCACCACCTTGATCCGGCCGATCTGCGCCATGGTCTGCGGGCCTTCGCCCTGCGGGATGATCGAGAGCGTGCCGTCGGCGCCGATCTCCATCGCCTGGTAGGGCGGAATGGCGATCGGGTTGTTGTTGTCATCCAGTACCGGACGGCCGCTGGAGGTCACCAGCTGGCCGTTCGGGGTGACCGACAGCGCTGCGCCGCGCGTGTACGCCTCGCTGCCGTCGCTGGACTGCACGGCCAACCAGGTGCCGGTCTGCAGGGACAGATCCAGCGGCTTGCCGGTGATGTGCTGCGAGCCGGGCGTACGGTTGAAGCCGGCGTCGACGTGCAGCGCATCCACCCGCGAGGCAAAGCCCGGGCCCTTGATCGGGAAGGCTTCGGTGTTGGCCAGCGCTTCCTTGAAGCCAGGGGTGTCCGAGTTGGCGAGGTTGTGGCTGAGCGTTCCCTGCGCCTGCAGGGAGGCGCGGGCACCGGTCATCGCCACGTAAAGGGCTTTATCCATGCGGGGAGTTCCGTGACAGGGTCAGCAGCTCATCAACGGATGTTGATGACGGTCTGGGTGATCTGGTCCTGCGTGGTGATCATCTGCGCGTTGGCCTGGAAGTTGCGCTGCGCGGTGATCATGTTGACCAGCTGCTCGGTGAGGTCGACGGTGGACGCTTCCAGCGAACCGGCCTGGATCTTGCCGAGGTTGGAGGTGTCCGGCATGCCGGTGCGCGGGGTGCCCGAGCTGAAGGTATCCACCCACAGGTTGTTGCCCTTCGATTCCAGGCCCTGCGGATTGTTGAAGGTGGTCAGCGCGACCTGGCCCAGCGGCTTGTCTGCACCATTGGAGTAACGCGCGTAGACCACGCCGGTTTCCGATACGGTGATCTCGTTCAGCTTGCCGGCGGCATAGCCATCCTGCTGGGTGTTGCGCAGCGCGAACTTTTCGCCGTACTGGGTCGAGCCGCTCACATCCAGCGTCATGTTCAGCACGCCCGCACCGGTGGTCGGGGTGAAGGTGCCGAGGCTGACCTTGCCGTCCGTCGGTGCGGTCAGCTTGCCGCTGTTGTCGAAGGTGACCGGGGTCGGCGCGCCGGCCGGCTGGCCGTCCACGTAGTTGCGCACAGTCCACTCGTTCGGGTTGGCGCCCTTCACGAAGTACGAGACCTGGATGTGGCTCACGCCCAGCGAGTCGTACACGGTGATGCCACCGCTGGAGTGGTTGTAGCTGTTTGAATCGGTCGGGTCGAAGGTGGTGACGGTCGGCTGCTTGGCATTGGCCGGCAGGGTGAAGCCGACCTTCACTTCGCTGGTCTGCTTCGGCGGGCTGTCGGTGGTCAGCAGCTGCAGGTCGACCATGCGGCCGGCATCGAAGTTGGTGCCGTCTGCATTCGGTGCGAACACCTGCAGGCGCGCGCCCTGCGGATTGACCACGTAGCCAGATGCATCGGTCTGGAAGTTGCCGGCGCGCGAGTACACGCGGGTGCCGTTCATGTTCATGGTGAAGAAGCCTTCGCCGGAAATGGCCATGTCCAGGCTGCGGCCGGTCTGTTCGTTGTGGCCCTGCTTGAACTGCTGGGCAACGTTGGAGACGCGCACGCCCGAACCTACGGCGTTCTTGGACAGGCCGTAGCCGGTGGCCGAGAACAGATCGGCGAACTCGGCGCGCGATTCCTTGAAGCCGGTGGTGTTGACGTTGGCGACGTTGTTGGCGGTGACGCTCAGGTCGGAATTGGCGGCATTGATGCCGGACAGCGAGACATTGAAGCCCATGGGATGCTCCTGGTAAGTGCGGGGTGTGCGGCTCAGCTGACGCGGAGCACGTAGTCGATCGGGGCCGTGCCCAGGCCCTTGAGGTTCAGGTACAGGCCGTCGGAACCGACGGTCACGCTCTCCACGGGCGCCTGCACATAGGTGGACAGCTTGGTGCTCTTGCCAGCGGTATCGACGTGGTTGGCAACGATGGAGTACTTGCCCGGTTCCATGCGCTTGCCGTTGGCGTCCTTGCCGTCCCACTGGAAGGCGGTTTCGCCGGCGGCCTTGGCTTCCACGCTCAGAGAGGTGACCTTGGCGCCGTTGGCATCGGTGATATCTACGGTGATGATGCCGGCCGAGGGCGCCGCCACCGTGCCCTCGACATTGCCTTCCTTCTCCAGCACCAGCTTCTCCGACGGCACCAGCACCTGGTGGCCGACCAGCGCCGCGCCACGCAGCACCTGGTCGCTGGCCATCGATTCCTGGAAACCCTTCACCGTCTTGTTCAGATCGGTGATGCCCTGCACGGTGGACATCTGCGCCATCTGCGCGACCATCTGCGTGTTGTCCATCGGCTTCAGCGGATCCTGGTGCTGCAGTTGCTCGGTCATCAGGCGCAGGAAGTCGGCCTGGTCGAGCGTGTTCTTCTTTTTCGTGGCGTTGTTGTTGGGGGCGTTCAGGCCCAGCGCGGAGTAAACGTCCTGGCTGGTCTGGTTGTTGACGGCGGTGGTCATGGCGGTATCCGGTGCTGCGGGCCTCAGCGGCCCATGGTCAGGGTGGCCAGGGCCAGTTCCTTGGCGGTGGTCAACATCTCCACGCCGGCCTGGTAATTGCGCGAAGTCGAAATCAGGTTGACCATCTGCGCCACCGGATCGACGTCGGGCTGGTAGATGTAGCCATCGGCGTCAGCCAGCGGGTGACCCGGCTCGTAGCGCTTGATCGGCGCGGCCTCGCTCTGGGTGATCTCCTTCACCTTCACCGAGGTGATGTTCGGATCGTTCTTGCTGGTGACGGCCTGGAAGATCGGTTCCAGCGGCTTGTACACGGCGTCGGCGGAACCGGCGACGGTGTCGGCGTTGGAAAGGTTGGAGGCGATGGTGCTCATGCGCACCGACTGCGCCTGCAGTGCGGAACCGGCGATATCGAAGATCGGCAGGTTGCTCATGGCTTATTGCCCCGTGATCGCGGTCAGCATGGAACGCACCTTGCTCTCGACGAAGCTGAGCGAGGCGCGGTACTCGAGTGCGGCGCGGCCATAGGCGGCACGCTCGGCATCGGGATCGACGGTGTTGCCGTCCAGGCTGGGCTGCACGCCTTCGCGCGCGATCTGGAACGGATTCAGACCGCTACTGATTTCGTAGTGCTGCTCATGGGTGGTGGCCATCAGGCCATTGGCATCCTGCCCCTGGGCATGGCGCAGGGCGGCATCGAAGTCCAGGTCCTGGGCCTTGGCGGCGATCTCGCCGATCCAGTCCTTCATCGCCGCTGGGCCGACCAGCACGCGAGCCTTGGCGGAGGCCAGCATGCGGGCGATCTGCTCGACATAGGCCTCGCGGCCGCCCAGCGGGGCGGGCAGCGGCAGCGGCGCGGGCACCAGGCCGGCGTACTGGCAGGCGAAGAAGGCGCGCACGAAGTCGCCGTCGGTCTCGGCGATCAGGCCCACGCTGTCGCCGGGCCGGGCGCCGGTGGCCAGAAGGCGCGGGGCCAGCTCCAGCGCCTGCTCGCGCAACCTGGCGTAGGGCAGGGCCTCGACCAGTTCGCCGCGCAGCGAGTGAAGGTTGATCCCGGTCTCGCCTTGGGCCGCGAAGTCGAGCGCGGCCGTCAGGGTCGGGAAGTCGGCGAAACGCACGGTTCGCGCGGAAGAAGTCGGAGTGATCATTTCAGAAGGCCTTTGGCGCCGTTTTCGGGGTCGGCGCAAGCTTGTTCGTCGTCTTTGTGGTCGGGGCTCGCCGCCAGGCTGCGGCGCAGGGCCAGGAACATGCCGATCGCCAGGGCCGCGGCGACCCCGACGAGGGCCGCGCCCGCGCCGTTCAGCCCCATGGCCTTGATGACCGGGACCAGGGCCGCCAGGTAGATCGCGCAGACGATAACCCGCACCCGCAGGGCCAGGCCCGCGCGGCCCATGGAGACCAGCATCGGCTCCAGCGGCATCGCCAGCACGCCGATGGCGGCGGCGGCCACCTGCCAGTTCATGATGCCCGCGGCCGAGGCCCAGGGCTTGCCCATCACCAGCGCCAGCAGCGGTCCGCCGAACATCACCGAGATGGCCAGCAGCACGCCGGCCACGCCGCCGCCGATCAAGCCGATCTGGCGCGAGATCTTGCGCATGGCCGCCTCGCCGCCGGTGGCGCGCATCTTGGCCAGTTCCGGATAGAGGGCCGGCACCAGCAGCTTGGCCGGCTTGGCCATGCCGTCGGCCACCTGGCGGCCCACGCGCCAGCGGGCGGCGTCGGCCGGACCCAGCACCGCGCCCACCACCAGGGTGATCACCTGGGTGAAGGCGGTGTCGATGGTGCCGCTGAAATTGGTGGCCCAGGCGAAGCGCCACACGCCCGGCAAGCCTTCCGACAGCGGGCCGCGCAGGGTGAAGCCCTTGAGCAGTTCGCGCCGGTTCAGGTCCCACAGCGCCACGCCGTTGACGTAGACGAAGGCCGTCACCGTGCCCGCGGCCCAGGCGGCCAGATAGGCCTCGATCGGGGCGTGCAGGGTGAAGCACAGGCCGCAGCCGATCAGGCGCACGGCCGAACTGACGGCCTGTTCGGCGGCCAGGAAGCGGAAGCGGTCGAACAGGCGCAACAGGCCTACCGAGGTGGCCGAATCCATCACCGCGATCGACAGGGCGTAGGCCGCCGCGACGGGCGAGAGTTCGGACGGCCAGCCCAGGATGTGGCCGAACAGCAGGGCGCCGACGACGCCCAGGGTCACGCCGACCGCCGCGCCGATCGAGTCGAGCAGCAGGGTGAAGCGCAGCACCTGCTGGAAGCGGGGACGGTCGCCCTCCAGCAGCGGCTTGGCGCCGAACTGCAGCATGGTCTGCCAGGACTGGAACTTGGCCACCTCGCCCAGGAACTGGGCGAAGGCGTTGATCAGCACGACCATGCCCATCAGGGTGGTCCCCAGGCCGCGCGCGGTCAGGGCGATGTAGGCCAGGCCCACCACCGCGTTGACGGTCCGGCCGCCGAGCAGGGCGCCGGCGTTGGCCAGCACACGCTTGAGAACACTGGACTCCGCGCTCATCGGGGGCGACGGCCCTTGACCGGCAGGCGCTCGATGATCGCCCGGGCCGCGCGCAACGACGAGGACTCCTCGCGCAGGTCGAAGCTCTCGGCGAAGCCGCGCCGCTGGATGGCGTCGTAATCGGGCTGACTGACGAGGGCCGAGGCCACGGCGTCGACCAGGTGATCGGGCTTGTCCAGGACAGGGCCGTAGAGCCAGTGCTGGAAGCTCTCGTCGCCCCGCCAGGCCACGCCCGAGGCGTTGAGGAACACGCAGGGCTTGGGCGTGCGCAGGAATTCGTAGACCTGGCTGGAGACGTCGCCCAGATAGATGTCCGCGGCGCGGGTGTAGGTCATGTCGATCGCAGCCGGCCCGCCCAGGTCGATATGTATGCGCGGATGGTCGAGGAAGGGCGCCAGCGTCTCGATCGATCCGGGATCCGCGCCCTCGAAGAGGCGGATATGGGGCGCGAAGATCAGATTGTAACGCTCGTCCGCCGCGAACTGCTCCAGCACGCTCAGGCCCCAGCGCGGCCACGAGCCCAGGGTCGGGTGGAAGTGAGGATTGTACAGCACCACCGGGCGCTTGTCGGTGAAGGCCGGAGGCGCGGAGGGCGCCAGGGCGTCGATGACGTCGAACTTGGGATAGCCGACCATGGCGCAGGCCTGGGGCTTGACCCAGCCCTCCTCGATCATCCGGTCGCGCTGCTTGGGGCCGGCGGCCATCACCAGGTCGAACTTGCGCAGGCGCGGCTCGAACGGACCGCCGCGATCGCCCGCGCCGTGCTGGGTGTAGACCAGCAGGCCCAGGTCGGGCGCCAGCTTGCGCAGCAGGGCCGTGGTGCGTTCGGGCGTGACCACCGCGTCGTAGCGGGCCAGGCGGCGGGCGTTGGCCGCCAGCATCAGGGCCTTGGGCGGCGTGGACGAGCCGTGCAGGCGGGACTCGCG
>DQIG01000095.1 GCA_003525885.1 Stenotrophomonas sp. | reverse complement strand
CAAATCCTGCCCCCGCTACCAACGTCGGATCGGCGCCAACCGGTTTGATGAATGAGGGAAAGCTTGCATGTTTTGAAGCAATCGCTCATAATTCCGCTTCTGATGCGGGGTGGAGCAGTCTGGCAGCTCGTCGGGCTCATAACCCGAAGGTCGCAGGTTCAAATCCTGCCCCCGCTACCAAGTAAAGAGATCGCCTTTGAAGTTCTGCTTCGAAGGCGTTTTTCTTTGCGGTTTGCGTCGTTTCCGTCCGATTGGGGTCAGATCCCTCTCCTGCGGAGAGGGATCTGACCCCAGGCCCCGCACCTTGCACCAGCGCGGTGCAGTCGCTATCATCAGCGGCCTAGCAGTACCCCTGAAGGCGGCCTCCCAGCGGGAGTCCGGACCCGGAAGGAGGGCCGCAACCGGCAGGCAATGCAGGTTGCAACCGGAATCCAGTCACCGGAGTCTTTCCGGAAAAGGGGCCCAGCGGGCCCTTTGTCGTTTCCGGGGCGTCATGTTTCCACGCCGGCCAAGGCCGGCACCCAACCATAGAGATCAAGGCAGGCTGTGAGCGACAAGGCAACCGACATCGCGAATCTGCTCGCCCCGACCGTTGTGTCGCTGGGCCTGGAGCTGCTGGGCGTTGAGTATCTGCCGGCCCCCGGCGGTGCGACCCTGCGCCTTTACATCGACGTGCCGCTGGCTGAACAGCCGGAGCGCATCATCAATGTCGACGACTGCGAACGCGTCAGCCGCGAAGTGTCGGCGCAGATGGACGTCGAAGACCCGATCAGTGGCAATTACACGCTGGAAGTGTCTTCGCCGGGCGTCGACCGTCCGCTGTTCAACCTGGAGCAGTTCGGTCGTCACCTCGGCGAAATGGCCAAGGTCACGCTGAAACTGCCACAGGACAACCGTCGTCGCCTGCAGGGCCGCATCGAGGCGACCGACGAGGCCGCAGACACCATCACCTTCATCGTCGACAAGGCGGAAGTGGTCGTGTCGGCCGACAACATCGACAAGGCACGGATCATGCCCGACTGGGTGGCGCTGGGGTTGGCCCCGAGCAAGCCGACCGGTCCGGCACCGAAGCGTCCGAAGCCGAACAAGAATTCTTCTTCCAACGAGCCGGCGGCAAAGAAGCCGCGCGCGGAGTGAGCCAATGAGCAAGGAACTGTTGCTGGTAGTCGACGCAGTCGCCAACGAGAAGGGCGTGCCGCGTGAAGTGATCTTCGATGCCATCGAGGCCGCCCTGGCCTCGGCAGCGAAGAAGCGCTATCCCGACGAGGAAGTGCTGACCCGCGTGGTCATCGACCACAAGGATGGCAGCTACGAAACCTTCCGCCGCTGGGAAGTGGTGGCCGATGACGTGGTCATGGAATCGCCGGATCGCCAGATCCGCCTGATGGACGCCGTCGATGAAGCCGAGGGCGTGGACGTCGGCGACTACATCGAAGAGCAGATCGAGAACCCGGATTTCGGCCGCATCGCTGCCCAGGCCGCCAAGCAGGTCATCGTCCAGCGCGTGCGCGAAGCCGAGCGCCAGCAGGTCGTGGATGCGTGGAAGGATCGCGTGGGTGAGCTGATCACCGGCGTGGTCAAGCGCGCCGAGCGCGGCAATATCTATGTCGACCTCGGTGGCAACGCCGAAGGCTTCATTCCGAAGGACAAGGGCATTCCGCGCGACGTGCTGCGCGCCGGTGACCGCGTGCGCGGCTACCTGGCCGAAGTGCGCTCGGAGCCGCGTGGCCCGCAGCTGTTCATCAGCCGCGCCGCCCCGGAATTCATGATCGAGCTGTTCAAGCTGGAAGTGCCGGAAGTCGGCCAGGGCCTGGTGGAAATCAAGGCCTGTGCCCGCGATC
Source organism: Stenotrophomonas sp. (assembly GCA_003525885.1). Taxonomy (GTDB): domain Bacteria; phylum Pseudomonadota; class Gammaproteobacteria; order Xanthomonadales; family Xanthomonadaceae; genus Stenotrophomonas. The sequence continues at coordinate 1,522 of DQIG01000095.1, read as the reverse complement.
CGGGCGACCGCGCCAAGATCGCCGTGCTGGCCCACGACCAGCGCACCGATCCGATCGGTGCCTGCATCGGCATGCGCGGTTCGCGCGTGCAGGCCGTGTCCAACGAACTCAATGGCGAGCGTGTGGACATCGTGCTGTGGAATGACAACCCGGCCAACTTCGTCATCAACGCGATGGCGCCGGCCGAAGTGCAGTCGATCATCGTCGATGAAGACAAGCACTCGATGGACCTGGCCGTCGCCGAAGACCGCCTGGCCCAGGCGATCGGCAAGGGTGGCCAGAACGTGCGCCTGGCCAGCCGCCTGACCGGCTGGCAGCTCAACGTGATGACCCAGGACCAGGTCACCGCCAAGTCGGAGGCCGAGCAGGCTTCGGCCCGCCAGCTGTTCATGGACAAGCTGGAAGTGGACGAAGAGATCGCCGGCATCCTGGTCAGCGAAGGCTTCGGCACCGTCGAGGAAATCGCGTATGTCCCGGTCGGCGAACTGCTGGCCGTGGAAGGTTTCGACGAGGACATCGTCGAAGAGCTGCGCGCTCGTGCCCGCGATGCGCTGCTCAATGAGGCCCTGGCAGTCGAGGAAGGCCTTGAAGACGGCCAGCCGGCGCAGGACCTGCTGTCCCTGAAGGGCATGGACGAAGCCACCGCATATGCGCTGGCCGGCCACGGCGTGCGTACCAGTGAGGACCTGTCCGACCTGGCCGCCGACGAGGTCATGGACTTCGGCATCGAAGGCCTGGATCAGGCGCGCGCCGCTGCGCTGATCCTGGCCGCCCGTGCCGAGGAGATCGCCCGACTGGAACGCGGCGAATGAGCCGGCAATGAACAGGGCCCTGAGCCGCTCAGGGCGTAGAATCCGCGCCACCTCCACATGCGGGGGGGCGCCCACAAGATCATAGGATCCGAATGTCGCAGCAAACCACCATCCGCAAGCTTGCCGAACTGGTCAACACGCCGGTCGAAAAACTGCTGGAACAGCTGGCCGGTGCCGGCATGAAGTTCAGCGGTCCCGACCAGGTCGTGACCAGCTCCGAGAAGGTAAAGCTCCTGGGCTTCCTTCGTCGTTCGCACGGCAAGCCCGAGCAGGCCCCGGAAGAGACCGATCAGTCTGCAAAGAAGATCACGCTCAACCGCCGGAAGCAGCAGGAAGTGACGGTCAATTCCGGTCGCAGCAAGACGACCGTGAATGTCGAGGTGCGCCAGAAGCGTACCTACGTCAAGGATGGTGCTCGCGCCATGACTCCGGACGAAGAGCGCGCCGACATCCTGCGCAAGCTGGAAGAGTCGCGTGCCCGCAACCTCGCCGAACAGCAGGCCCTGGCCGAGAAGGATCGTCTGCGCGACGAGGCCATCGTCCGTGCCCGTGAGGAAGAGGTTGCCGCCAAGGAACGTGCAGAAGCCGAGAAGAAGGCCGCCGAGGAAGCTGCGGCTGCCGCCAAGGCTGCCGAGGCCCTGGCTGCCAGCAAGCCCAAGGTGCGCGCTCCGATCGACGAAACCGCGCCGCGCCCGCCGCGCGCCCCGGCT
>DQIG01000288.1:13196-49076 GCA_003525885.1 Stenotrophomonas sp. | reverse complement strand
GGACGTACTTGCAGCGTCCCCCGCAATCGGACCCACCCCGCCTACCCACAGGAAGTCAGCTTTTGATGTTGCTTCGGCTCTTGCCGTGGACGTGGCCTCTGCAGGTGCAGGGCGCAGCCCTGCCGACAAACCCCTTCCTGCGACGGTTCGTCGCACGGGCAACCCTGTACCCGCCTCTACACTAGCGGGGTGACCCGCCTGTCCCGCCCGCAGCGCCTCCTGCTCCAGCTTGCCATCCTGGCGACGCTGTTGATGGTGCTTGCGCCACTGGTCAGCCGCGCACTGCAGGCGCAGCCGGTGGAGCACGCCGCGATGGCAGGCATGGATCACGCTGCGATGGGCCATGACATGCATGACATGGCCATGGCCGGGCACGACCAGCATGGCGCTGCGCCGGCAGCGCCCAAACGCCCCGCCGATCCCCACGCCATGCACGGCGAAGCCTGCGAGTATTGCGTGCTGGCGATGCGCCTGCTGCCGTGGCTGGCGGTGCTGGTGCTGCTGTTGCCGCTGTTGTGGCGGCCGCGCCTGGTGTTCCCGTGGTCGCAGCAAGTGCTGCCTGCGCCGCGTTGGCCGGCGCATGCCGCACGCGGGCCACCGTGTTTCTCCATCGTCCGCTGATGTCCCTATCGAATCTGCCGCACGACGCCTGACCGGCGCCGTGCGCGCGTGCGTACCTTGGAGCTGTTCCGATGAAAATGACTTCCCGCCCCGCGGGCGCCGGCGCGCGCCTGCCGGTTGCCCTTGGCCTGGCCGTAGCCGCGTCACTGGCCCACGCTGCGCCTGCCGAGCAGGCGCGCACCCTCGACACGCTTGTGGTCACCGCCACCGCGCCCTCGTCGCCACTGCATTGGGTGACCGACCCACGCCTGCCGCGGCAGCCGGTACCGGCCAGCGATGGCGCCGATTACCTGAAGACGGTTCCCGGCTTCTCCGCCATCCGCAACGGCGGCACCAATGGCGACCCGGTGCTGCGCGGCATGTTCGGTTCGCGCCTGAACATCCTCAGCAACGACGGCAACCTGATCGGTGCCTGCCCATCACGCATGGACAACCCGCTGTCCTACATCTCACCCGAAAGCTTCGACCGGCTGACCATCATCAAGGGGCCGCAGAGCGTGCGCTGGGGCGCCGGTGCCTCGGCCGGCACCGTGCGCTTCGAACGCGATACGCCGCGCTTCGAGGAACCGGGCCTGCGCGCCGACGCCAGTACGCTGGTCGGTTCGCGCAACCGCAACGACCAGGTGCTGGACCTGACCCTGGGCAACCCGACCGGCTATGTGCGCGCCAGCGGCAACCGTTCCGAAGCCGATGACTACAAGGACGGCCACAGTGATGTGGTGCCGTCGAAGTGGCGCAAGTGGAATGGTGACGTGGCGATTGGCTGGACGCCGGATGCCGACACGCTGCTGGAAGTCTCCGCCGGTGCCGGCGACGCGATCGCGCGTTATGCCGGGCGCGGCATGGACGGTGCCGCGTTCGAACGCACCAGCTACGCGGCACGCTTCGAGAAGCGCAACCTGCCGGGTGCGTGGGACACGCTGCAGGCCAACGTGTACTACAACGAGGCCGACCACGTGATGGACAACTACACGCTGCGCACGCCGAACCCGCACAGCATGATGCCGATGCCGATGGCCTCGAACGTGGACCGCCGCACACAGGGCGGGCGGGTCAGTTCCGAGTGGCGCTGGCAGGACGTGCAGCTGGTGGCGGGTATGGATGGCGAAGACAGCCGCCATCGTGGCCGCATGGGCATGGGCCGCGGCACCTACCGCCAGGCGGCGTGGGAGACCGATGCCAATTTCCGTCGCTATGGTGTGTTCACCGAGTTGACCCTCGGCGCCGGTACCGACCAGCGCTGGATCAGCGGCCTGCGCATCGACCGTGCCAGCGTCCGCGACGAGCGGCAGTCGATCCGCGGAATGATGGGGAACATGCCCAATCCGACCGCAGGCGAGCGTCGCAAGGAATGGCTCGGCAGCGGTTTCCTGCGCTACGAGCAGGACCTGGCCGATGGCCTGACCTGGTATGCCGGCCTCGGCCACAGTGAGCGCATGCCCGACTACTGGGAGCTGTTCTCGCCCGACCACGGCCCGGCCGGTGCGGTGAACGCGTTTGCCGGCATCCAGCCCGAACGGACTACCCAGCTTGACGTCGGCCTGCAGTACAAGGGGCCGCGCGTACAGGCGTGGGTTTCGGCGTACGCCGGGCAGATCCAGGACTACATTCTGTTCACCTATCACGGCAGCGGCATGATGGGGATGAGCCAGGCCAGCAACGTCGATGCGCGCATTGCCGGTGCCGAGGCGGGGCTGGAAGTGAGCGTGGCCGAACAGTGGAAGCTGGGTGGCACGCTGGCCTATGCCTGGGGCGAGAACCGCGATCAGCAGCGTCCGCTGCCGCAGATGCCGCCGCTGGAAGCGCGCCTGAGCGCGAACTGGGAAGGGCAGCGCTGGAGCGCCGGTGCGCTGCTGCGCGCGGTGACCCACCAGCATCGTGTCGCAGATGGCCAGGGCAATGTGGTCGCACAGGATCTCGGGCCGAGCGCTGGCTTTGCCACCTTCGCGCTCAACGCAGCGTACCGTTTCAATTCGCAGTTGCAGCTCAGCGCAGGCGTCGACAATCTGTTCGACCGTGCCTACAGCGAGCACCTGAACCTGGCCGGCAGCGCCGACTTCGGCTTCCCGGCCGATCCGGTGCGCATCAATGAGCCGGGGCGCAGCATGTGGATGAAGCTGAACTACCGGTATTGATCTGCCGGGTGTAAAAAAAACGGGGCCGGATCCCCGCCAGGATCCGTCCCCGCCCGACGCCCTCCGTCGGGCAGATTCGACTCTACGATGACGGCTGCGGTGATGCACGGCCGGATACACCCCGACACACGTCGACACCGCCGGTGGCAGCCTTGCACGGAACGGGTTCAAGGCGCTATCGCAGCCTTGGTTCCACGCCGGTAAACGCTTGGCACATACCGCTTTTATGGGCACTTGCCTACACTCGGCGGCCGTGGATCAATCAGGACCGTTCATGTTGGCTCGTATCGCTTCGACCCTGGCCCTTGGCCTCAGCCTGGCCGTGCTGGCCGGGTGCGCAGGCAAACAGGAGGCCGCCGCGCGTCGGCAGGGAGAAGCGGTGCCGGTCACCGCGCAGGTCGTGCAGTCCCGGCAGTGGAGCGACACCCTGCAGGCGCTGGGTACGGCCAAGGCGCGTGAATCGATCAGCGTGACCGCCAAGGTCAGCGAGATCGTCGAGAAAGTGCATTTCGAAAGCGGCCAGCACATCGCTGCCGGCGCGCCGATCGTGACCCTGCGCGGGCAGGCCCAGGAGGCCGCCCTGGTGCAGGCGCAGGCCACCTTCCATGAAGCTGATCAGCTGTACAAGCGCCAGCGCGAACTGGCCACCCAGCGGCTGGTGTCCAGCGCCACGCTGGATACGCAGAAGTCGATCCGCGATGCCGCCGAAGCGCGCGTGGCGCAGATGCAGTCGGACATTGGTGACCGCCGCGTGCGTGCGCCGTTCGCCGGTGTGCTCGGCATCCGCCAGGTCAGCCCGGGCACGCTGCTGACGCCGACCACGGTGATTGCCACGCTCGACGACATCGAGCACATGCACATCGATTTCCAGGTGCCGGAAGTGGAACTGGCCGCGCTGGGCGTCGGTGACAAGGTCAGCGCCACCAGCGTGGCATGGCCGGGCCGCACCTTCGAAGGCATGGTCAGCACCATCGATGCGCGCATCGATCCAGCCACCCGTGCGGTGACCGTGCGCGCCGACTTCGCCAATGGCGACCACGCGCTGCGCCCGGGCATGCTGCTGGACGTGCGCCTGTTCCGCCCCGAGCGCCCAGCGCTGGTGATTCCGGAAATCGCCGTGGTGCAGGTTGGCCGCGATACTTACGTGTACCGCATCACCGCCGACGACAGCGTCGAGCGCGTGGACGTGGTCACCGGCGCGCGCCGTGCCGGCGTGGTCGAGATCAGGCAGGGCCTGGAAGCGGGCCAGCGCATCGTGGTCGATGGCACCGGCAAGCTGCGCCCGGGCCTGAAAGTCGCCGCCAAGGACGCAGCGCCAGCCAGTGGTGCCAAGCCGGCTGACGCGCCGGCGCCGGTCGCGGCCGAGGGCCACGGCGGATGAAGCTGTCCGACATCTCCATCCAGCGGCCGGTGTTCGCCGTGGTGATGAGCCTGTTGCTGCTGGTGCTGGGCGTGATGTCCTTCACCCGCCTGACACTGCGCGAACTGCCGGCCATCGACCCGCCGATTGTTTCGGTGTCGGTGGATTACACCGGTGCTTCGGCAGCGGTGATCGAAAGCCGCATCACCCAGGTGCTGGAAGACGCGCTGGCCGGCATCGAGGGCATCGACACCATCAACGCGCGCAGCACCAACGGCCGCTCGCAGGTCAGCATCGAGTTCACCTCCAACCGCGATATCGAAGCGGCGGCCAACGATGTGCGTGATGCGGTCAGCCGCGTTGCCGACCGTATGCCGGAAGAAGCGCGGCCGCCGGAAATCGCCAAGGTCGAAAGCGATGCCGACCCGATCATCTGGTTCAACATGGTCTCCTCGACCATGGACACGCTGGAGCTGAGCGACTACGCCGACCGCTACGTGGTCGATCGCTTTTCCAGCCTCGATGGCGTGGCCCAGGTCCGCATCGGCGGCCGCCAGCGCTATGCGATGCGCATCTGGCTGGACCGTGACCAACTGGCCGCACGCGGCCTGACCACCGGCGACGTGGAAACCGCGCTGCGCAACGAGAACGTGGAACTGCCGGCCGGCCGCATCGAGTCGACCGACCGCGATTTCACCCTGCGCGTGGAGCGTAACTACATCAAGCCCGAAGACTTCGCGACCATCCCGCTGGGCAAGGGGCGCGACGGTTACGTGGTGCGCATGGGTGACGTGGCGAAGATCGAGCTGGCCTCGGCCGAACGCCGCGCGTACTACCGCAGCAACGGCGAGCCGGGCATCGGCCTGGGCATCGTCAAGACCTCCACCGCCAACTCGCTGGACGTTGCGCGTACCGCGCGCGCTGAAGCCGAGCGGGTGGCGCTGACACTGCCCAAGGGCACGCAGATCTTCGTCGCCTTCGACAACACCACATTCATCGAAGCCGCCGTGGACCGCGTCTACGCCACGCTGGTGGAAGCGATGATCCTGGTGCTGGCAGTGATCTGGCTGTTCCTCGGCAGTTTCCGCGCCGCGTTGATTCCAGCGGTGACCGTGCCTGTGTGCCTGGTGGCGGCGTTCATCGCGCTGTATGCGTTCGATTTCTCGATCAACCTGCTGACCCTGCTGGCGCTGGTGCTGTGCATCGGCCTGGTGGTGGACGATGCGATCGTGGTGGTGGAGAACGTGCAGCGCCGCATCGACCTGGGCGAACCACCGCTGGTGGCCTCCAAGCGCGGCACCGCACAGGTTGCCTTCGCGGTGATCGCCACCACCGCCGTGCTGGTGGCGGTGTTCCTGCCGGTTGGATTCCTGGAAGGCAACACCGGGCGCCTGTTCCGCGAACTGGCGGTGGCGCTGGCGGCAGCGGTGGCGTTGTCCGCGTTCGTGGCACTCACACTGACGCCGATGATGGCCTCCAAACTGCTCAAGCCGCACACCGGGCAGGCACCGCGGGGCCTGCACGGCTTCATCAACCGCAACCTGGAACGCCTGGCGGGTGCCTATGGCCGCGTGCTCGACCACCATGTCGACCGCACCTGGATCTACCTGCTGGTGATGGTGGCCGCGCTGGCCGCCAGCTGGGGCCTGCTCAAGCTGCTGCCGTCGGAGCTTGCGCCTGCCGAAGACCGTGGTTCGTTCCAGATCATGATCGACGGCCCGGAAGGCGCCGGCTACGACTACACCGTGCAGCAGGTGCAGCAGGTGGAAGCGCTGCTGGCGCCGCATGTCGGCCCGGACAAGCCGATCGTGCGTGCCAACCCGCGCGTGCCCGGTGGCTTCGGTGCCAGCGAAGAGATGCACACCGGCCGCGTCAGCATCTTCCTGCAACCGTGGCGCCAGCGCAGCGAGGCCACCCCGGACGTGGCCAACGAACTGCAGAAGGAACTGAACACCATCCGTGGCGTGCGCGTGCGTACCCAGGTCGGTGGCGGCCTGGTGCGCAGTGGCGGCCAGCCATTCCAGATCGTGCTGGGTGGCCCGGAATATGCAGAGATCGCGCAGTGGCGCGACCGTATCCTGCTGCGCATGGCCGACAACCCCGGCCTGGTCGGCCCGGACTCGGACTACAAGGAAACCCGGCCGCAGATGCGGGTGAACATCGACCGCCAGCGTGCGGCCGATCTCGGCGTGCCGGTCACCGCGATCGGTTCGGCGCTGGAAACCATGATGGGCTCGCGCCGCGTCACCACCTTCGTCGACAACGGCGAGGAGTACGACGTGCTGGTGCAGGCCGGGCGTGACGGCCGCGCCAGCCCGGCCGACCTGGCCGCGATCCGCGTGCGCGCCACCTCCGGCGAGCTGGTGCCGCTGTCCAACCTGGTCACGCTGAGTGAAGTGGCCGAGGCCGGCACCCTGAACCGCTTCAACCGGCTGCGTTCGATCACCATCAGTGCCGGCCTGGCGCCGGGCTATCCGCTCGGCGAAGCCATTGCCTGGGCACAGAACGTGGCCCAGGAAGAACTGCCGCAGTACGCGCAGGTGAACTGGAAGGGTGAATCGCGCGAGTACCAAAGCGCTGGTGGCGCGGTGCTGCTCACCTTCGCCATGGCCCTGCTGGTGGTCTACCTGGTGCTGGCCGCGCAGTTCGAGAGCTTCATCCATCCGCTCACCATCATGCTGACCGTGCCGCTGGGCGTGCTCGGCGCGCTGGTCGGATTGTGGGTGAGTGGCGGTACGGTGAACCTGTTCAGCCAGATCGGCATCGTGATGCTGGTCGGCCTGGCCGCGAAGAACGGCATCCTCATTGTCGAATTCGCCAACCAGCTGCGCGACGATGGGCGCAGCGTGCGCGAGGCGATCATCGAATCGGCGATGGTGCGCCTGCGCCCGATCCTGATGACCTCGATCGCCACCGTGGTTGGCGCCATTCCGCTGGTGGTGGCCGGTGGCCCCGGTTCGGCCAGTCGTGGCACGATCGGCATCGTGATCATCTTCGGCGTGACCCTCTCGACGTTCCTGTCGCTGTTCGTGGTGCCGGCGTTCTACGCGCGGCTGGCCCCGTACACCCGTTCGCCGGAAGCGGTGAAGCGCGAACTGGAGAAGCAGGAAGCCGAGTCGCCCTCGGTGGGCGGTCATGCCTGACCACCGCGCCGACGAGGTCGGATCAGGGGTCGGATCCCTTTCCCAACGGGAAAGGGCTCTGACCCCACCACTGCAAGGCGACGGCTTCCAACTTCGCCCCTGGCGCTCCGACGACCTCGAATCCCTGCTGCGCCACGCCAACGACCCCGACGTATCGCGTGGCCTGCGCGACCGCTTCCCGTACCCCTACACGCGCGAAGACGGCGAGGCCTTCCTCGCTGGCCGCGTACTGGCCCCCGGCACCCTGAGCCTGGCCATCGAGATCGACGGCCAGACCTGCGGCAGCGTCGGTGCCCAGCAGGGCGGGGCAGAGCGTGGGCACACCGCCGAACTGGGCTACTGGCTGGGCCAGGCCCACTGGGGCCAGGGCCTGATGACCCGCGTGGTCGGCCTGTTCGCGCCGTGGGTGATGGATGAGCTGCGCCTGTTCAGGCTGCAGGCCACGGTGGTCGACTTCAACCTCGGCTCGGCGCGGGTGCTGGAAAAGAACGGCTTCCAGGAGGAGGGCGTGGAGCGCTGCGCGGTCTACAAGCGCGGCGTGCTGCACGACCTTCGCCTTTTCGCCCGGGTGCGCACCCAGCTGCCCTGAATGGCCCGGGGTCAGATCCCTTTTCCACTGGAAAAGGGGTCTGACCCTTTCTCCGTTCTCCAGGCATGGCCCGGCGCGACCAATGGCGCTACCGCAGCGGCCTTCGATCAGGGAGAATCGACCGGTCCCCTCCAGCCGACGGGACGTCCTTACAACCCGCCGACTGGAGAGAGCGCGCGTGGAAGCAACCGTACACTTCATCAACAGCATCATCTGGAGCAAGGCACTGATCTTCGTGTGCCTGGGCGCCGGCCTGTTCTTCAGCCTGCGCACGCGCTTCATGCAGATCCGCGGCTTCTTCGAGATGTGCCGCCTCACCGTCAAGGGAGAGAAATCCGACGCTGGCGTGTCCTCGTTCCAGGCGCTGGCCATGTCGATGGCCGGCCGCATGGGTATCGGCAACATCGCCGGCGTGGCCACCGCCATCGCCTTCGGCGGTCCCGGTGCGATCTTCTGGATGTGGGTGATGGGCTTCCTCGGCGCGTCCACCTCGTACGTGGAATGCACCCTGGCGCAGATCTACAAGACCAAGGATGCCGAAGGCCGCTATCGCGGTGGCCCGGCGTACTACATCGAAAAGGCCATGGGCCTGAAGTGGTACGCGCTGGCCTTCGCCTTCGCCACGATCATCGCCGCCGGCTTCCTGATGCCGGGCGTGCAGGCCAACGCCATCGCCGACAGCATCATCAACGCCTGCCGCGGCACCGCGCTGTGCGGCCCGCTCGATGGCCAGGCCTTCGGCATGGAATCGGTGCAGGCGCTGAAGCTGGGCATCGGCATCGTGGTCGCGCTGCTGCTGGGCGTGGTGATCTTCGGCGGCGTCAAGCGCATTGCCAACTTCGCTGAAGTGGTAGTGCCGTTCATGGCCGCCGGCTTCATCCTGATGGCCATCATCATCATGATCATCAACTACGACCGCGTGCCGGAGATGTTCAACATCATCTTCAGCAGCGCCTTCGGCACCCACGCCGCGTTCGGCGCGATGATGGGCCTGGCGGTGGAGTGGGGCATCAAGCGCGGCATCTATGCCAACGAAGCCGGCCAGGGCTCGGGCCCGCATGCGGCGGCGGCCTCGGAAGTCTCGCACCCGGCCAAGCAGGGCTACGTGCAGGCCTTCGCGATCTACTTCGACACCATGATGGTGTGCACCGCCACCGCGTTCCTGATCCTGGCCAGCGGCACCTACAACGTGTACTCGGCGGCAGGCGCCAGCGCGCCGCCGATCTTCCAGGGCCTGGCCGGTATTCCGGAAGGCGCGGGCTACGCCCAGGCCGGTGTGGAAGCCGTGTTGCCGGGCTGGGGTTCGGCGTTCGTGTCCATCGCCATCTTCTTCTTCGCCTTCACCACCATCATGGCGTACTACTACATGGCCGAGACCAATCTCAGCTATGTGAACCACAACAAGAAGCGCCCGCTGACCGTGCTGGTGCTGCGCCTGGGCATCATCGGAATGGTGGTGTTCGGTGCGTTCCATAATGCGACCCTGGCCTGGGCGCTGGGTGACATCGGCGTCGGCCTGATGGCCTGGCTGAACATCATTGCCATCCTCATCATCCAGAAGCCGGCGATGCTGGCGCTGCGTGACTACGAACGACAGAAGAAGCTGGGTCTGGATCCGGTGTTCGACCCTGATGCCCTGGGCATCAAGAACGCCGATTTCTGGCGCCAGCGCAAGCAGGAGAGTGTGTAAGTGAACAACCCTTGGAACAACCGCCGCCCGTCCGCCCGTCCGCCGCGCGCAACGCCGTTGCCGCGTCCGGAGGCGCCGGCCACGGGCGGTGGTGGGCGCGGTGGCAGCGACGAGCTGCGCCTGTATGGCCTGAATGCCGTGCTGGCCGCGTTCGAAGCGCGGCCGCAGGCGCTGCGCAAGCTGTACCTGCTGGAGGCGCGCATTCCGCGCCTGCAGCCGCTGCTGAAGTGGTGCGTGGCCAACCGGGTCGGGTATCGCGTGGTTGAAGACGGCGACCTGAACAAGCTTGCCGGCACCACCCATCACGAAGGCGTGGTGGCCGATGTGCTGCGCGCACCGGCACTGCCGCTGGCGCAGTGGCTGGAGCAGGTCGGTGACGGCCCGGCGCTGGCGTTGTGGCTGGACGGCGTGGGCAACCCGCACAACCTCGGCGCGATCCTGCGCTCGGCCGCGCACTTCGGTGCCAAGGCGCTGCTGCTGCCGGCCGGCAGCACGCTGGCGCTGTCCGGTGCCGCCGCGCGCGTGGCCGAGGGCGGTGCCGAAGCAGTGCCGCTGGTGCAGCTGCCGGAGACCGCTCAGGCGATGGCGCAGCTGCGCAGCGCCGGTTTCGGCCTGGCCGCGACCCTGGTGGAGGGTGGGGATGACGTATTCCGCGCATCCTTGCCGGACCGGCTGGTGTATGTGATGGGCGCCGAAGGCGAAGGCATGGACCGCGGCCTGGCGGGTGCGTGCGACCTGCAGGTCTCGATTCCCGGCAGCGGCGCGGTGGAGAGCCTGAACGTGGCCTCGGCCACGGCGGTGCTGCTGGCGCAGTGGGCCAGCCGTCGCGATTGAACCTTTGCGCGGGGTCGGATCCCTCGCGTGAGCGAGGGCTCTGACCCCGTCCGGTTCCCGCTGCAGAATCTGCCGTGGTGGGTGCGAACCTTGGTTCGCACCGCTCCCGCTGCGCTCGCCGGGCATGGCCCGGCGCTACCGATGCGGGATCTGCCGTGGTGGGTGCGAACCTTGGTTCGCATCGCTCCCGCTGCGCTCGCCGGGCATGGCCCGGCGCTACCGCATCATTCGTTCGGCGGCGTGGTCGCCTTGGCTTCGCTTCCGAAGCTGCCGTCAGCTTCCGCCGCCAGGTACGCGAACACGCTGTACGCGGCCACGTTCTGCGCCAGTGCCTTCGGGTCGATCTTGTCCAGCGTGTCGTCGGCGGTGTGGTGCAGGTGGAAGTAGTCCGAGCCATCCTGCGCCAGCCACGCCCACGCACCGCCCTTGGCGGCCAGCGGGCCGACGTCCGGGCCCGGGCCACCCTTCTCGGCCTGGTATTCGATGCCCAGCGGCTTCATCACTTCGGCAATCTGCTTCGTCGCTTCGCGCGAGCCTTCCGGGTTCGGCGAACCGGTATTGAAGGCGTAGATGCGGCCTGCGCCGAAGTCGCTCTCGGCGGCCAGCTGGTGCAGGGCCACGTCCTTCGCGTGCGCTTCGGCATAGGCCTTGCCGCCATACAGGCCCTGTTCCTCGTTGGCGAAGGCGATCACGCGGATGGTGCGCTTCGGTGCCTGCTTGAGCTGGCCGATCAGGTGGCCGGCGGCCATGGTGATGCCCACGCCCGCGCCGTCATCCACCGCGCCGGTGCCCAGGTCCCATGAATCCAGGTGACCACCGATCACCACCACTTCCTTCGGCAGGCTGCGGCCGGTGATCTCGCCGATCACGTTGTACGAGGTGGCCGTGCCATCCCAGCCGCAATCCAGCGCCACCTTCACTGTGGTGCTGCCGCGCGCCAGCAGGCGCGCCAGCTGGTCGGCATCGGGCACCGACAGCGCGGCCGACGGCACCGGGGTCAGGCCGTCATCGAAACGAGTGATGCCGGTGTGCGGCACGCGGTGCGAGTCGGTACCGGCCGAGCGCATCAGGAATCCGACCGCGCCCTTGCGGATCGCTTCGGACGGGCCCTTGCTGCGGATCGCACCGCCGCGGCCGTAATCGCGGCCATCGCGGAAGGGCAGCATCTGGTAATCGACAAAGGCGATCTTGCCCTTCAGCGAGCCCGCCGGTGCGGCCTGCAGCGCGGCCAGGTCGGCGAAGCGCACCACTTCGGCTTCCACCGTGCCGCCCGGGCTGCCGCCCAGTGCGGTGATCTGCAGCGGCTGCGGGTTCTTGCCGGTCACGGCGGCGTGTTCACTGCGGCGCTCCCACTTCGGGAAGGTCACTGGTTCCTTCCACACCTTGTCGAAGCCCAGGGCCTTGAACTTGGCTTCGGCCCAGGCCACGGCGCGGGCGTCGGCTTCGCCGCCGGCGATGCGCGGGCCGATCTCGGTGGTGAGCGATTCGACGACCTTCCAGCCGGTGTCGTCGGCCAGCGCCTGGTCGCGCAGCTGTGCGGCGGTGGCCAGCGACGCCGGGGGCAGGGTGGTGGTGTGCGGCGCCGCGAAGGCCGGTGCGGCCAGCAGGGCGAGGGAGGATGCGATGGCAAGGACGCGGCGACGCATGGACAACTCCGGGAAGGGACCTAAGCCTTGGAGCTTAACAGTCGTTCAGCCCGGCGCATGGGCGGGAGGTCATGGCTGGCGCGAACGCTGTTTTCCGCCATGACCGGCAAAGCGAAAGCCCCGCCGGAGCGGGGCTTTCGTGCAGTCGCGGTAGTGCCGGCCGCTGGCCGGCTCCCGCAGGTTCCGATGTTGCCGGCCAGCGGCCGGCACTACCTCACGCCGCTTCGTACGTGCCGTAGCTGCGCAGACGGGTGTAGCGCTGTTCCAGCAGCTGTTCGGTGGACAGCTTGTCCAGCGCATCCAGTTCGTTCAGCAGCACTGCCTTCAGGCGCTTGGCCATCTGCGTCGGGTTGCGGTGGGCGCCACCGGTCGGCTCGCGCACCACCTTGTCGACCAGGCCCAGGCTCTTCAGGCGCGGGGCGGTCAGGCCCAGCTGCTCGGCAGCGTCCTTGGCCTTGCCGGCATCCTTCCATAGGATCGATGCGCAGCCTTCCGGGGTGATGGTCGAATACACCGAGTATTCCAGCATCACGGTGCGGTCGCCCACGCCCAGCGCCAGCGCGCCACCGGAGCCGCCTTCACCGATCACGGTGCAGATGATCGGCACCTTCAGCTCGGCCATCTCGATCAGGTTGCGTGCGATCGCTTCGGACTGGCCGCGCGATTCGGCGTCGATGCCCGGCCAGGCGCCGGCGGTGTCGATCAGGGTCAGCACCGGCAGGCCGAAGCGCTCGGCCATCTTCATCAGGCGCAGCGCTTTGCGGTAGCCCTCCGGCTTGGGCATGCCGAAGTTGCGCTTGATCTTTTCCTTGGTGTCACGGCCCTTCTGGTGGCCGATCACCATCACCGCGCGGCCGTTGATGCGGGCCAGGCCGCCCATGATCGCCTTGTCGTCGGCGAAGGCGCGGTCGCCGGCCAGTTCCTGGAACTCATCGCAGATGATGCGGATGTAGTCGGCGGTGTACGGACGCGACGGGTGGCGGGCCAGCTGCAGCACCTGCCACGAGGTCAGGTTGCGGAAAATCTGCGCGGTGCGCACGCGCAGCTTGTCCTGCAGCGCATGCACTTCCGCCTCGACATTGACCGCCGGCCCGGCACTGGCGTTGCGCAGCTCCTGGATCTTGGCTTCCAGGTCGGCGATGGGTTGCTCGAAGTCGAGGTAGTTCGGATTCATCGGAAGCCGTCGTGTAAAGAAGAGGGGAATTCTAGCCGAATGCGTGCAAACCACCCGTACGCCTTCGTCTGGAAGGCGACGGTAGCGCAGCCGGGCAGGGCGCGCCAGTCAGCTCAGGGCACCACCAGGGCGCTGCGGCCCATCAGCTGGCTGCGCTGGGAGACGAAGTCGTTGTAGGCCTCATTGGCGTCCCGGCCCAGCCCGCTGCCCAGGCTGGCGGTGGCCGAGGTGAACGCCATCTGCGCGGCGAAGTCCTGCTTGCGCAGGGCCTTCTGTTCATCGGCGGTGGTGGCCTTCAGCCAGCGCGCATAGACCTCGCGCAGCGGCGCAGCGTGCGCCTCGAAGGTCGGCACCAGCGCCGGCAGGCTGGCCGGGGCCGGTTCCAGGCTGAACACCGGGGCCACATAGCCGGCCGGCTGCTCGCGCTTGAACGCGCCGGGCTCGCCCATGCCTTCTTCGACGTAGGCGATGAAGTCCGGTGCGGTGAACACCTTGGCGACGATCTGGCCGCCGCTGGAATCAACGTGGGCTACCACCTTTTCCTTCGGGAACGGTTCGCGCACGCCGTAGGTCCAGGTCTTGTCGATGAACAGGTCGTGGCTCTTCTCGAACGGGCCTTCGAAGTCGACGCCGCCCAACTGGATACCGGTGTTGCCGACGCCGAAGTTCTTCGCCTTGCTCTCGTCGGTGACGTAGATCTCGCGGGCGATCACATACTCGCTCAGGGTCGGGTTGATCAGGCCGCCACGGCCGTCGACGTAGACGATGAAGCGTACGTCGCCGAGCTTGTCGGTGTGCAGGCGGTGCTCGCCAATGGCCAGCGAGATCGGGCGCGAGCCCTGTGCGGCCACCGGCAGGTCCTGGCCGTCGATGCTCAGGGCCAGCGGCGTGTCGGTCGGGTTGTCGATCTGGAACTCGATCTTCGAAGGCGAGCAGGCGGCCAGGGCCAGTGCGGCAGCGAACGGGAACAGCAGGGTCTTCATTGGCAATCGTCCTTGATGACTGGAACGGAAAAACGGGAAGTACAGGGAGACAACAGGACCGGCCTCAGCTGGCCCATGGCGGGCTGTAGCGCACCTTCAGCGTGCGCACGGCCGGGTCGGCGCGCAGCGCCTCCATCAGCTTGGAATCGATGCGTACCGCGCTCTGCCCGGACACATCGAGCATGCCGGCGACGCCGCCCTGCGGGCCCTTCAGCAGCAGGTCCAGGCGCAGCGGCGTCCGACCCGGGCGATGGCGGTCGAGCAGGGCATCGATGCGCTCCCAGACCGGGCGCTGCTGGCGCAGGTCCAGGCGCAGCGACAACCGCGTGGCGTAGTTGGCGCAGACTTCGTCGAAGTCCCAGCACTGGCGGATGCGCAGCGCGAAGCCGCCATTGAACTCGTCCTCACGCAGGCCGCCCTTGACCACCAGGATGCGGTCCTTGGTCATCAGGTGGCCGAACTCGGCCATCGCGTCGGAGAACGCGCTGCACTCGACGCGGCCGCGGCCATCTTCCAGCTGGATGAAGATCTGGCTCTCGCCCTTGCGGCGCACACCGACCACCTGGCCGGCCAGCACGGTCTGCACTTCCGGGCGCCAGCGCTTCTCGCCGCCACCACCGCCACCACTGTTGGCGCTCCAGATCTTCTCCACCGAACCCAGGTCGTTGCCGACCAGGTCGCGCACATCGTCGCGCCAGGGATCGAACGGGTGGCCACTGAGGTAGAAGCCCAGCGTGTCGCGTTCGCCGTTCAGGCGCTGCAGCAGCGGCCATTCATCGGCTTCGGGCAGGTCCAGCTGGATCGTGGTCGCGCTCGGGTCGGGGCCCCCAAACAGCGAGTTCTGGCCCGACGCACGTTCGCGTGCCATCTGATCGGTGGCCTTGATCACCTCCGGCAATTGCAGCATCAGCGACGCGCGGTTGTGGCCAAGCTCGTCCAGCGCACCGCAGTTGATCATCGCTTCCAGCGTGCGCCGGTTGAGCTTGGCCGAACCGACGCGGGTGCAGAAGTCGAGCAGGTCCTTGTAGTCGCCGCCTTTAAGGCGCTCGTCCACCACCGCTTCGCAGGCGCCCTGGCCGACGCCCTTGATCGCGCCCAGGCCGTACTGGATGGTGTCCGGGGTGACCGCTTCGAACATGAAGGCGGAGTGGTTCACCTTCGGCGGCAGCACGGTCAGGCCAAGGTTGCGCACCTCGTCCAGGAAGCCGACCACCTTCTCGGTGTTGTCCAGGTCCGAAGACAGCGTGGCCGCCATGAACTCGGCCGGGTAATGGCGCTTCAGCCACGCGGTCTGGTAGCTGACCAGTGCGTAGGCGGCGGCGTGCGACTTGTTGAAGCCGTAGCCGGCGAACTTCTCCATCAGGTCGAAGATCGCATCGGCCTTGGCCTCGTCCACGCCGTCCTTGGCCGCGCCTTCGCGGAAGATCTCGCGATGCTTGGCCATTTCGGCCGGCACCTTCTTGCCCATCGCACGGCGCAGCAGGTCGGCGCCACCCAGCGAGTAGCCGCCGACGATCTGCGCCATCTGCATCACCTGCTCCTGGTACACCATGATGCCGTAGGTGTCCTTCAGGATCGCTTCGGTGCGCGGATCGGGATAGATGATTTCTTCCTGGCCGTGCTTACGCGCGTTGAAGGAAGGAATCAGGTCCATCGGGCCCGGGCGGTACAGCGACACCAGCGCGATCAGGTCTTCGAAGCGGTCGGGGCGCGCGTCCTTCAGCAGGCGGCGCATGCCCGAGGATTCGAACTGGAACACCGCGCCGGTGTTGCCGTTGGCGAAGATGTCCTTGTAGGTGGGCGTGTCGTCGAGCGGAATCGCGGCGATGTCCACGGGCGGGATGCCAGCGCGCTCATGGCGCTTGTTGATCGCCTTCACCGCCCAGTCGATGATGGTCAGCGTGCGCAGACCGAGGAAGTCGAACTTCACCAGGCCCACTTCTTCCACGTCGTTCTTGTCGAACTGGGTGACCGGGTTCTTGCCGAGGCCGTTCTCGTCGTGTTCGGCGTACAGTGGGCAGAACTCGCTCAGCGGCTCGGGCCCGATCACCACGCCACCGGCATGCTTGCCGGCGTTGCGGGTCAGGTCTTCCAGCTGCAGCGCCAGGTCGATCAGGTCGCGGACATCGTCCTCGGTCTCGTAACGCTGGATCAGTTCGGCCGAGGCCATTTCCGAGCTGGGGCCTTCCTTGCCCTTGCCCAGTGCATCCTTCAGGTGGATGCCCAGGATGTTCGGGATCAGCTTGGAGACACCGTCGACCAGGCCATACGGGAAACCGAGCACGCGGCCGGAGTCGCGCACCACCGCCTTGGCGGCCATGGTGCCGTAGGTGATGATCTGGCTGACGCGCTCGCGCCCGTACTTGCGTGCGACGTAGTCGATCACTTCGTCGCGGCGGTCCATGCAGAAGTCGATGTCGAAGTCGGGCATCGACACGCGTTCCGGATTGAGGAATCGCTCGAACAGCAGGTTGTAGGGCAGCGGGTCCAGATCGGTGATCTTCAGCGCCCACGCCACCAGCGAACCGGCACCCGAACCACGGCCGGGGCCGATCGGGATGCCCTGGTTCTTGCCCCACTGGATGAAGTCGGCCACGATCAGGAAGTAGCCTGGGAAGCCCATCTTGATGATGGTGTTGAGCTCGAATTCCAGGCGCTCGAAGTACTCTTCGCGGGTCTTGCCCGGCGCCAGCGGATTCTTCTCCAGGCGCTCTTCCAGGCCGTCGCGCGACATCTTCTGGATCCAGGTGTCCAGGGTCTCGTCGTCGGGCACCGGGTAGTTGGGCAGGAAGTAGGTGCCCAGCCGCATCTCGATGTTGCAGCGCTCGGCCAGCGCCAGCGTGTTGTCGATCGCATCGGGGATGTCGGCGAACAGCGCGCACATCTCCTCGGCCGACTTCAGGTACTGCTGGTCGCTGTATTCGCGCGGGCGCTTGGGGTCGTCCAGCACGCGGCCGGTGGAAATGCACACGCGCGCTTCGTGCGCGCTGAAGTCCGACGGCGACAGGAAGCGCACGTCATTGCTGGCCACCACCGGCAGGCCACGCTGGCCGGCGGCCATCAGCGCGAACTGGTTGAAGGTCTCCTCGCCCTCGCGACCGGTGCGGGTCAGCTCCAGGTGCAGGCCATCGCCGAACACGCGCTGCCAGTCGGCCAGCTGCTGCTCGGCCAGTTCATGCTTGCCGTCCAGCGCCAGGCGACCGGCCAGGCTCTGCCGGCCGGCCAGCGCGAACAGGTTGGCGTTGCCGGCCTTCAGCCAGTCCGGATGCACGGCCACGCCGCCTTCCGGGCGATGGCCCTCCATCCAGGCACGGGTCAGCAGCCGCGACAGGCTCAGGTAGCCCTCGCGGTCGCGGCACAGCAGGGTCATCCGCCACGGGTCCTGGCCTTCCTCGGCGATCAGCACGTCGGCACCGGCGATCGGCTTGATGCCCACGCCTTCGGCGGCCTTGTAGAACTTGACCAGGGCGAACAGGTTGTTGAGGTCGGTCACCGCCAGCGCGGGCAGGCCGAGCTCGACCGAGCGCGACAGCAGGTTGGCCTGCTTGGCCTTCTTCGGGTCCGCCTGGTCCGGCTTGGCCGGCACGCGGATGGTGGAGTCCGCCAGCGAGAACTCGGTGTGGACGTGGAGATGTACGAAGCGGGAGTTGGACATGCCGGACCAGGTTGGAGCGCGCGGGCCCCGGGTGCTGACGGAGGTTCGTCGCCGGGGTCGGGAAGCGCTGGAGTGCCCGGTCAGGGTAGCGAGGGCAGGGGGAAGCGACAAGCTCTTGACGGTACGTCGATTACGCGAATGCCGCCGGGTATGGCCCGGCGCTACTGGATGCGTTCACATTGCCGTGGTTGCGCCGGGCCATGCCCGGCGGCAGTTCAGGCGATCGTAGCGGCCTGCTCGGCCTGCAGGCACTCGCGCACCGGGGCGAAGCTGCGCCGGTGCTCCTCGCACGGGCCGTGCTCGCGCAGGGCGGCCAGGTGGGCCGGGGTGCCATAGCCCTTGTGCTGCTCGAAACCGTACTGTGGGTGGCGGCTGTGCACGTCCAGCATGTAACGGTCGCGCGAGACCTTGGCCAGGATCGAGGCGGCCATGATCGCGCGGTCGATGCCATCGCCGCCGACCAGCGCCTGCGCCGGCAGTACCAGGCCCTTGGGCACCACATTGCCGTCGATGCGGGCGAAGCCGGCCACATGGGCGACCGCGGCAACGACGTCACGCATGCCCTGCAGGGTGGCCTGGTAGATGTTCAGTCGGTCGATGGTGTCCACGTCCACCAGCACCACGTGCCAGGCCAGGGCGCGCTCGATGATGCGGTCATGCAGCTGCTCGCGGCGCGCCGCAGTCAGCTGCTTGGAGTCATCCAGGCCGTTGATCCGTGGCCGGGACGGATCGAACACCACCGCCGCCACCGCTACCGGCCCGGCCAGCGGGCCACGGCCGGCCTCGTCGACACCGGCGACCAGGCGCTCCGGCTCGACCAGTGCCGCACCGTCGAACAGGGCCAGGCTGGCCGCTGCGGCGTGGCGGCGGCTCATGCCTTTGCCTGGTCGCGCATCAGCAGCTCGCCGACGGCATCGGCGGCACGCGCCGAGGCGTTGCGGCGCAGGCGCTCGTGCAGGCGCAGGTAAGTGTCCTGCAGGTCGATCACGCGCTGCGGGTGGTCGAACCACTGCTGGATGGCCGCGGCCAGCCTGTCCGGCGTGCAGTCGTGCTGCATCAGCTCCGGCGCCAGGTCCTGGCCGGCCAGGATGTTGGGCAGGGCGAAGCGGTCGACCTTGATCAGGCCAAGCGCCTTGACCAGGCGATAGGTCAGTTCGTTGACGCGGTAACCGACCACCATCGGCCGTTTCACCAGCATGGCTTCCAGGGTCGCGGTGCCGGAGGCCAGCACCACCACGTCGGCGGCGATCATCGCGTTGCGGGCCTGGCCATCCAGCACATGCGAGTAGGCCACCGGCAACGCCGAGCGCGACAGCTGCTCTTCAATCAGCCGCTTGCACGCTGGGTTGGCGGCAGGCACCACCACATGCAGGCCCGGAATGCGTTCGGAGACCTGCCAGGCGGCTTCGAAGAACGGCTCTCCCAGGCGCGAGATCTCGCCCAGGCGGCTGCCCGGCAACACCGCCAGCACCTTGGCCGAGGTCGGAAGGCCGAGCGCGGCGCGCGCTTCCTCGCGGCTGCCCTGCAACGGGATGTCATCGGCCATAGGGTGGCCGACGAAGCGCGCATCGATGCCATGCCTGGCATAGATCGGCGGCTCCATCGGGAACAGGCACAGCACCAGATCGGCGCTGCTGCCGATCTTCTCGGCGCGCTTTTCGCGCCAGGCCCAGACCGAGGGGCTGACGTAGTGTACGGTGCGCACGCCGCGCTGCTTGAGCCAGCGCTCGATGCCCAGGTTGAAGTCGGGCGCGTCGATGCCGATGAACACGTCCGGCTGCCATTCCAGCGCACGCTGGCGGAACGCAGAGCGCAGCTTGAGCAGGCGTGGCAGGTGGCGCAGTACTTCGGTCAGGCCCATCACCGCCAGTTCGCTGGCATCGTGCCAGGTCTGGCAGCCGGCGCTGCGCATGGCATCGCCGCCGATACCGGCGAACTCGGCATTCGGGAAGCGCGCTTTCAGTTCACGCACCAGGCCTGCACCGAGCAGGTCGCCGGACGCTTCGCCGGCGACCAGCGCGATCCGCAACGGGCGGTCGCTGAGCACCCGCTGCGCGGGAACGCTGCCAGCCATCGAGGCCAGCGGGATCACCGCGGCGCCGGCCGGCGCCTGGCCGGTCGTGCTGCTCATCGCAGCAACGGCCTCTCGGCGTGCTCGATGAAGTCCAGCATGGCCTTCACGTCGTTACTGTCACGCGCCTGTTCGGTCAGCTGCTGCTTGGCTTCGGCCAGCGGCAGCCCCGCCACGTAGAGCGTTCGGTAGGCACGCTTGATGGCCGAGATGCGGTCGGCGTCGAAGCCGCGTCGCTTCAGGCCTTCGCTGTTGATGCCACGCGGACGCCCCAGCGAATCGGTACCGACCATGGTGAACGGCGGCACATCGCCATTGGTCAGCGCGCCCATGCCGAGGAAGGCATGCGCACCGATGCGGCAGAACTGGTGGGCACCGGCGAAGCCGCTGATGATCACGTAGTCGCCCACGGTGACGTGGCCGGCCAGGGTGGTGTTGTTGGAGAACACGCAGAAGTTGCCGACATGGCAGTCGTGCGCCACGTGCGTGTAGGCCAGCATCCAGTTGTCGTTGCCGATGGTGGTGATGCCGCCGCCGCCGCCGGTGCCACGGTTCAGCGTGACGAACTCGCGGAACACGTTGCGATCGCCGATCACCAGTTCGGTACGCTCACCGGCGAACTTCTTGTCCTGCGGCTCGCCACCGATCGCGGCATGGCCGACGAAGCGGTTGTCGCGGCCGATCCGCGTCGGGCCGTGGATGCTGCAATGGGGGCCCACCACCGTGCCGGCGCCGATCTCAACGTCGGGGCCGATCAGGGTGAAGGCGCCCACCTGGACATCGTCGGCCAGGCGTGCGGCCGGATCGATGACGGCGGTGGGGTGGATCCGCGGTGCGTTGTCAGTCATTCCTGCCTCCAGTGGATCAGCCCTTGGCGCCGGCGCACATGACCTCGGCCGACGCGACGACTTCGCCGTTGACCTTGGCTTCGCCGTAGTACCAGCCCATGTTGCGGATCAGGCGCTTCATCTGCACATCGAGCATCAGCACGTCGCCGGGCACGACCTGCTTGTTGAAGCGGGCGTTTTCCACCTTGACCATGTAGAACAGCTTGGACTGCGCATCGCGGCCAAGCGTCAGCTGGGTCATGACGCCGCCGGCCTGCGCCAGCGCTTCGATGATCAGCACGCCGGGCATGATCGGGCGGCCCGGGAAATGGCCCTGGAAGAACGGCTCGTTGATGCTGACGTTCTTCTGCGCCAGGATCCGCTTGGCCTCGACGTCGAGTTCAAGCACCCGGTCGACCAGCAGGAACGGGTAGCGGTGCGGAAGCAGTTCCTGGATCTGGCAGACGTCGATCGGAAGCTGCAGCGAATCGTTCATTCTTTCTCCTTGCCAGCAGCCAGGACGCGGCGAGCCAATGCGTCCAGCTGCTTGAAGCGCGCGGCGTTCTTGCGCCACGTGCGGTTGTCGGTCAATGGGGTGCCGGACGAGTACTCGCCCGGCTCGGTGATGGAATTGCGGACCACCGACTTGCCGGTGATCACGACCTTGTCGCAGATCTCGAGGTGGCCGACCACGCCCACGGCACCGCCAAGCAGGCAGTAACGGCCGATCTTGGCGCTGCCGGCGATGCCGGTGCAGCCGGCGATGGCCGAGTGGGCACCGATCTGCACGTTGTGGGCGATCTGTACCAGATTGTCCAGGCGCACGTCCTCGGCGAGGACGGTGTCCTCCAGCGCGCCACGGTCAACGCAGGTGTTGGCGCCGATCTCGCAATCGTCGCCGACGCGGACACCGCCCAGCTGAGGCACCTTGATCCACTTGCCGGCGTCCATCGCCAGGCCGAAGCCGTCGGCGCCGAGCACGGCACCGGGGTGGATGCGGACGCGCTTGCCCAGCGTGACCCGGGTGACCAGGGTCACGCGTGCGATCAGCTCGCAGCCGTTGTCCAGGCTGCAGTCCTCGCCGATCACGCTGCCGGTGCCGACGATGCAGTTCTCGCCGACCACGCTGCGCGCACCGACCGAGACGAACGGGCCGACATGGGCGCTGGCGGCCACCTGGGCGCTGGGATCGATGACCGCGCTGGGGTGGATGCCTGGCGGGCGGGTCGGCGCGATGTCGAACAGCGCGGCGATCTTGGCGAAGGTGGTGTACGGGTCCTTGGCAACGAGCGCGGCGCCAGGGGCGGCCTCGGCGTCGTCGGCGCGCAGGACCACCAGCGAGGCCTGGCTGTCTGCCAGCTGGGCGCGGTAGCGCGGGTTGGCGAGGAAGGTCAGCTGGCCAGGGCCGGCATGGGCGAGGGTGGCCACGCCATGGATGGCGGTGGCGGGGTCGCCATGGACCTGCAGGCCGAACTGCTCGGCGAGTTGCTGGGCGGTGTAGGTGGGAGTATTCACGGCGGGAGTTTAACGTGTGACGCCATTTCGGTCATGCGGGGGGGCATGCAGCCAACGGCAGGGCCCCTCGCGGCCGGCAGAGCCAGTGTCATGGGCTGGGTCGGACGGGGCGGGGCTGCGGGGGGCGGCGCAAGTACGTCCATGTAGCCTTGGTCGCCGCATCCATGCGGCTCACACCCCCGCAGCCCCGCCCCGTCCGACCTCCGACGGCGTGGCGCGAGTGCCAGCCACGGAAAAACAGAAAAGATCAAAAGCAGAGCGGGCGCTTCCGGTATACGGGCCAAACGAAAACGCCGGGCAATGCCCGGCGCTTCGCACCCCGTCTGGTGGAGAGCCCCCCTTTGTTAAGGGGGGCGCGCCCCTGGGAATCGCAGGAGCGATTCCCAACGTTGCTACGCAACGGCCCGAAGGGCGCATGCCATGGATGGCATGCGCAACGGCGCGGGGGATAGGTGAAATGCGCGGGCAATTCACCGGAGGTGGATCAGTTCTGAGGAACGACGTTCCTCAGAACTGGCCACCGAACGTGAATTGCAGACGTTCGATCTTGTCGTCGTCTTCCTTCTTCAGCGGGAACGCGTAGCTGATCGAGATCGGGCCGACCGGGGCGCGCCACAGCAGGGCCACACCGGTGGACACGCGCAGCTCGTTGGCCTTGAAGTTCTTGGTGCCGTTGTAGACGTTGCCGAAGTCGACGAAGGCCGACACGCGTGCCGACGGGCTGTCGAACAGGCGCGGGAAGTAGGCTTCGACCGAACCGACGGTCTTCAGCGAACCACCCAGCGGCTGGCCTTCCGGATAACCGGTGGTGACTTCGCGCGGGCCGAGGGTGTTGTCCTCGAAGCCGCGCACCGAGTTGGTACCACCGGCGTAGAAGTTCTCGAAGAACGGCAGGCCGCTGGCGGTGACCGTGCGGGTGGTGCCGTCGCCGTTGTCGATGACGCGGGTGTAGTCCTTGCCGTAGGCATCGCCGTAGCCGATTTCCGCGCGGGTGTTGATCACCAGCGAGGGCATGATCGGCCAGTACTTGCTGATCTGGTAGTTCAGCTTGTAGTACTCGATGGTCGAACCCGGCAGCGTGGTTTCCAGGCCGACGCGCTGGTAGGTACCGCGGGTCGGCATGAAGTAGTCGTTGCGCGAATCGCGTGCCCAGCCCAGCTCGGTGCGCCAGGCATGGAAGGTGCGCTTACCGACCGCATTGATGTAGTCGATGATCGACTGCGGGGTCGAGCCTTGGTAGGTGGTGATCTGGTTGCTGTCGATGCCGAACATCAGCGAGACGGTATCGGTCTCGGTCAGCGGCACGCCGAACACCACCTGCGCCGAACCATTGGTGCTGTTGTACTGCGCGGTGTTGAAGTCGGAGTAGTCCAGCTCGCGCCAGGACAGGTTGTAGCCCAGCGACACGCCGTCATCGGTGAAGTACGGGTTGGTGTAGCTGAAGCCATAGCGCTGCAGGTAGCTGCTGCGCGAGGCTTCGACCGACACGCGGTTGCCGCCGCCGAGGAAGTTGTTCTGCGACAGCTGCACCGACGTGGTCATGCCGTAGGACTGTGAGTAGCCCAGGCCGAACACAAAGCTGCCCGAAGTGGTTTCCTTGACGTTGTAGACGACGTCGACCTGGTCGTTGCTGCCGCTGACGGCCGGGGTCTCCACTTCAACCGATTCGAAGTAGCCCAGGCGCTGCAGGCGGATCTTGGAGCGGTCGATCGCGGCCTGCGAGTACCAGCTGTTCTCGAACTGGCGCAGCTCGCGACGCATCACTTCGTCGGAGGTACGGGTATTGCCGCGGAACAGGATGCGGCGCACCGACACGCGCGGGCCGGGCACGACCTGCATGTTGATGGCGACGGTCTGCTCGGCGCGGTTGGTGGTCGGGATCGGGTTCACCTTGGCGAACGCGTAGCCGATGTTGGACAGCGAATTGGTGATGGTGTCCGAGCTGAATTCCAGCAGGGCACGCGAGAACGTGTCGCCGGACTTCTGGATCACCATGCGCTCGACGTCCTCCTGCGGGAGGATGGTGTCGCCGCTGACCTTGATCTCGGAGATCTTGTACTGCGCACCCTCGGTCACGCCCGCGGTCAGGAACATGTCCCGCTTGTCGGGGCTGATCGAGACCTGGGTGGAATCGATGCTGAAATCGACGTAGCCGCGGTCCAGGTACCAGGAGTTGAGCTTCTCCAGGTCGCCGGACAGCTTTTCCTTGGAGTACTGGTCGTCACGGCGATACCACGAGGCCCAGTTGTGCTCCTTGGACTCCCAGGTCTCCAGGATGTCCTTGCTCTCGTACTTCTCGGTGCCGACCAGGTTGACGTGACGGATCTTGGCCGCCTTGCCTTCCTTGATGGCGATGGCGATATCCACGCGGTTGCGGTCCAGCGGGCTCACCGTCGGGGTGATGTCGACGTTGTACTTGCCGCGGTCGTTGTACTGGCGGCGCAGTTCCTGGGTCACGCGGTCCAGGCTCAGGCGATCGAAGGTGCCGCCCTCGGTCAGGCCGATGTCGGACAGGCCCTTGAGCAGCTGGTCGGACTTGATGTCCTTGTTGCCGGTCACGGTCAGCTTGTTGATCGCCGGACGTTCCTTGACGGTCACCACCAGGATCGTGCCCTGGCGGTCCAGCTGAACGTCTTCGAAGAAGCCGGTCTTGTACAGGGCGCGGATCGTCTCGCCGACCTTGTTGTCGGTGACCGTCTCGCCACGTTCCACCGGCAGGTAGGTGAACACCGTGCCCGAGCTGATGCGCTGCAGGCCATCGACGCGGATGTCGCTGACAGTGAAGGGCTCGGCTGCCTGGGCCAGGGCGGGAGCGCCGGTGACGGCGGCGAGGGCGAGGGCCAGCAGGCGGCGATTGGGGAGTCGCGTCATGTCACGTCCGGTAGGAAGGTCGATTTCATTGGTGCGGGATGCCGACGCTGTAGACGGCAACAACGTGGAAAAGTTCATCGCGGGACCAGGCCGAGGATGTCGTTGTAGAACGCCAACCCCATCAGCCCGGCCAGCAACGCCAGGCCGATGTATTGGCCGGCGGCGATGGCGCGCTCGCTCAGCGGGCTGCCCTTGACCAACTCGATAAGGTAATACAGCAGGTGGCCGCCGTCCAAGATCGGAATCGGCAGCAGGTTGATGATGCACAGGCTGAGGGACAGCAGGGCAAGGAACTGCAGGAACCAGTCGAGGCCGCGCTTGGCCGAGACATTGGCCACGCGGGCGATGGTGACCGGCCCGGAAACGTTCTGCAGCGAGGCCTTGCCGGTCACGATGCGGCCCATCATGCCCAGCGAGTCGGCCGCCAGGCGGCCGGTTTCACGCACCGCCACGGTGACCGAATCCAACGGGCCGTAACGCAGCAGGGTGTCGTACGGCGGGCTGAACTTGGTCGGGAACTGAACGCCGATCTGCCAGGCGGGGTCGCCCTTGGCGTCCTGGCCCTTGCGCGGCGTGACTTCCAGTGCCAGGCGCTCGCCGCCACGCAGGACCTCGATCATGCCCGGGCCACCGGCACGCCCCAGCGCCTGGATCTCACCGATCACCTGGTCGGCGCCGTCGATGCGCTGGCCGTCGATGGCCACGATCAGGTCGCCCGGCTGCAGTTGCCCGCTGACGACCGAGTCCGGGGTCAGCGACTCGACCAGCGCCGGCTGCAGCCACGACTGCCAGTACATGCCAGCCAGGATCGGCACTCGCCGCTCATCGAAACCGGCCGGCAGCTGCGACAGCGGCAGGGTGCGCGTGCGCACCTGGTCGGCCGTATCCAGTACTTCCAGCTTCACGTCGCGGCGGTCCATGGCGGCCGCGGTCAGCGCCATGCTGGCCTCGCCAAGGGTGACCACCTGGCGGTCGTCGACGCGCAGCACGCGGTCGCCGCTGGCCAGGCCGGCACTGGCGGCAATGCCGCTGACGCGGCCGATGGTGGGCGAGTAATCCTGCTTGCCGATCACGAACATCGCCCACAGCAGCAGGATGCACAGCAGCAGGTTGGCGATCGGGCCGGCGGCGACAATGGCGATGCGCTGCCAGACGGTCTTGTGGTTGAAGGCCTGGCCGCGTTCGTGCGGGTGGACTTCGACCTCGCGTTCGTCGAGGAACTTCACGTAGCCACCCAGCGGGATGGCGGCGATGGCGAACTCGGTACCGTGCCTGTCGCGGCGCGACCACAGCGGCCGGCCGAAGCCGACCGAGAAACGCAGGATCCTGACCCCGCACAGGCGCCCGACCCAGTAATGCCCGAACTCGTGGAACGTGACCAGCAGCCCGAGGCTGACAATCATCCACCAGACCGATCCGATGAAGTCAGTCATGCAGGCTCACAGTGGCGGGCAGGGGCGGCGGCGTCATGCTGGGCGAGGCGGTCGTTCAGGCGGCGTCGATGGCGTTCAGGGTGAGCTGGCGTGCCCGCTGGTCGGCGGACAACAGGACCTCCAGTGTATCGGCTGCTTGCGTCGGCAGTGTTGAAAGAGCGTTAGCAACCAGCTCCGGGATCGTCAGGAAACCGATCCGGCCCTGAAGAAACGCTGAAACCGCCTCTTCATTGGCGGCGTTCAGCACCGCCGGCGCGGTGCCGCCGGCCTGCATTGCCTGCCAGGCCAAGGCCAGGCAGGGGAAGGCGTCGGTGTCCGGGGCCTCGAAGTCCAGCCGGCCCTGGGCCAGCAGGTCCAGCCCGGCCACGCCCGATTCGATGCGCTGCGGCCAGCCCAGGCCAACGGCCAGGGTGGTGCGCATGTCCGGCAGGCCCATCTGCGCCAGTGTCGAACCGTCAACGAACTCGACCAGCGAATGGACCAGGCTCTGCGGGTGCACCAGCACCTCGATGCGTTCACCGGGCACGCCGAACAGGTGGTGGGCCTCGATGACTTCCAGGCCCTTGTTCATCAACGTCGCCGAATCGACCGAGATCTTCGGCCCCATCGACCACTTCGGGTGAGCAACGGCCTGGGCCGGGGTGACCTGGGCCAGTTCGGCGCGGCTGCGGCCACGGAACGGGCCACCGGAGGCGGTCAGCAGGATCCGGCGCACCCCGGCGCCGTCGACGCTGGCGTCGCGCGAGCGCAGGCACTGGAAGATCGCGCTGTGTTCGCTGTCGATCGGGATGATTTCGGCGCCGGCACGTTCGGCGGTGCGGGTCAGCAGTTCGCCGGCCAGCACCAACGATTCCTTGTTGGCCAGCAGGATGCGCTTGCCGGCGGCGGCTGCGGCCAGGGTCGAGGACAGGCCGGCAGCGCCGACGATGGCCGCGACCACGGTATCGCAGGCATCGCTGGCGGCCAGCTGGTCCAGCGCGGCATGGCCGGCATGGGCCTCGGTGGCCAGTCCGGCGTCGCGCAGGCCGTCACGCAGTTCGGCGAACAGCGATTCGTCGGCGATCACGGCGTGTGCCGGTTTGTGCTGGCGGCACAGCGCCAGCAGCGCCTGCACCTGGCGACCGGCGGCGAGCACGGTGGCCTGGTAGCGCTGCGGGTGGCGGGCGATCACGTCCAGCGTGGAGGCACCAATCGAGCCGGTGGCGCCGAATACGGCGACCCGGCGCAGGTCTGCAGCAGCATTCATGGTCAGAACCCGAAGATTTCCTTGCCCAGCGCAAACACCGGCACGGCGGCGAGGACGCCGTCGACACGGTCGAGCACGCCGCCATGGCCGGGGATCAGGTGGCCCGAGTCCTTGGCGCCGGCATGGCGCTTGATCAGGCTCTCGAACAGGTCACCCAGCACCGAGGCGAACACGGCCACCACCGAGGTGATCAGCAGGCCAGGCAGGTGTGCGGTATCGATGCCGGCCAGCCAGCCCAGGCCGACGGCCACGGCGACACCGGCCAGCAAGCCGCCGAACAGGCCTTCCCAGGTCTTGTTGGGGCTGATCCGCGGGGCCAGCTTGTGCTTGCCGAAATGGCGGCCGGCGAAATAGGCGCCCGAGTCGGCCGCCCACACCAGCGCCAGCGCGGCCAGCAGCCACAGGTGGCCCTGCTTGCCCGGCGGATCGCCGCCGGCATGGATCAGCACCAGTGCGGCCCAGGCGGGCACGATGGCCAGGGTGCCGGCCAGCATCTTCAGGATCCGCGAGGGCGCCGACGGTTGTGCACCGAAGTTGAAGAAGCGCAGCCAGACCAGCGCGGCGAGCCACCAGGCAACGCCGGCCAGCGTGGTTATCTGGAACAGGACCAGCGTGCTGCCGTCGGCCCAGACCAGCAGCACCATCAGCAGCAGGTTCAGCACCAGCAGCACGGTGCGCGCCAGGGTGTCTTCGATACCGGCCAGCTTCAGCCATTCCCACAGGCCGATCAGCAGCACCGCGGCGGCGGCGGCGGCCAGCCATTGCGTGGGCAGCAGCAGGATCGCCGCAATGGCAACCGGCGCCATGATCAGCGCGGCAAGGACTCGGGTCTTGGTCATGGGCTGGAAGTCTCGGTGGCCAGTGCGGCAATCTGGGCGCTGGTCAGGCCGAAACGACGCTCGCGGCCGGCATAGGCGTCAAGCGCCTGCTGCAGCTGCCCGGCATCGAAGTCCGGCCACAGGGCCTCGGTGAACCACAGCTCGGTATAGGCCAGCTGCCACAGCAGGAAGTTGCTGATGCGGGTGTCGCCGCCGGTGCGGATGAACAGATCCGGCGGCGGCAGGTCGGCCAGGGCCACCTGGCTGCCCAGCAGCGATTCGTCGATCTGCTCGGGCAACAGGCGACCGGCCGCCACTTCGACGGCCAGGGCGCGCGCGGCGCGGGCGATGTCCTGGCGACCACCATAGCTGGCGGCGATCGACAGGGTCAGGGTGGTGTTGTCGGCGGTGCGCTGCTCGGCCAGCTGCATGCGGCTGACCAGCCCGGCACCGAAGCGCTCGCGTTCGCCGATGAAGCGCACGCGCACGCCACGCCGATGCAGCTCGTCCACTTCGCGGTCGAGCGCGCCGAGGAACAGCTTCATCAACGCGTCCACTTCCTCCTGTGGCCGGCCCCAGTTCTCGCTGGAGAAGGCGAACAGGGTCAGCGCCGGAATGCCCAGTTCAAGGCAGCGCTCGATGGTGCGGTTGACCGCGCGCGCGCCGGCACGGTGGCCGATCACGCGGGGGCGACGGCGCTGCTGTGCCCAGCGCCCATTGCCATCCATGATGATGGCAATGTGGCGGGGCAGGGCGGCCGGCAATGGAGGCGGGGCTGAAGGCATCGACTTCAGACCGACAGCAGTTCTTTTTCCTTGTCGGCGACGACCTTGTCGACGTCCTTGATGTTGGCGTCGGTCAGCTTCTGGATGTCGTCTTCGCCGCGCTTCTTCTCGTCTTCGCTGATCGCCTTGTCCTTGTCCAGCTTGGCGATTTCCTTGTTCGCGTCCTGGCGGATGTTGCGGATCGCGATCTTGGCGCCTTCACCTTCCTTCTGCACCTGCTTGGCCAGCTCCTTGCGGCGCTCTTCGGTCGGCGGCGGCATGTTGATGCGGATCGCGGTGCCCAGGGTGTTCGGGGTGAACTCGGCGTTGTAGAGACCCTTTTCGATCTCTTTGATCATGCTCTTGTCGAACGGCGTGACCAGCAGCGAGTGGGCATCAGCGTTGGAGATCGATGCGACCTGGTTCAGCGGGGTGCTGGCGTTGCCATAGGCATTGACCGTCACGCGGTCCAGCAGGGCCGGCGTGGCACGCCCGGTCCGGATGGAGGTGAGGGTGTGCTTCAGAGCGTCGATGCTCTTGGCCATGCGCGTCTGCGCGTTGTTCTTGATGTCGTTGAGCATCGCCCGGTCCTGGATGTATCTGGAATCGGGCGATTATAGGCGAATACGGGACGCTGCCGGGCCTGAATCGGCCCGGTCGTCGCTTTGCGCTCAGGCTCAGGCCGGGTCGCGGCCCTGGACCAGGGTGCCGATGTTCGCGCCGTTGAGGATCTTCAGCAGTTCGCCCGGCTGGCCCATGTCGAACACGCGCATCGGCAGGTCGCTGTCGCGGGCCAGGGCGAAGGCCGCAGTGTCCATCACTTCCAGGCCGCGGCGGATCACTTCGTCGTAGCTCAGGCTGTCGAAGCGGACCGCATCGCTGTGCTTGTTCGGGTCCTTGTCGTACACGCCGTCGACCTTGGTGGCCTTCAGCAGCAGGTCGGCGCCGATCTCGATCGCGCGCAGGGCGGCGCCGGAATCGGTGGTGAAGAACGGGCTGCCGACGCCGGCAGCGAAGATCACCAGGCGGCCCTTCTCCAGGTGGCGGATGGCGCGGCGGCGGATGTAGTCCTCGCACACGTCGTTGATCTTGATCGCGCTCATCACGCGGGCCTTGGCGCCCAGCTTCTCGAGGGCATCCTGCATGGCCAGGGCGTTGATGACCGTGGCCAGCATGCCCATCTGGTCGCCGGTGACCCGGTCCATGCCGCCAGCGGCCAGGCCGGCGCCGCGGAAGATGTTGCCGCCGCCGATCACCAGCGCCACTTCGGCACCGGCCTGCTGGGCTTCGATGACCTCACGGGCCAGGCGATTGATGATCTTCGGGTCGATGCCGTAGTCCTCATCTCCCATCAGCGCCTCCCCGGATAGTTTCAGAAGGATGCGGCGATAGGCGAGCTTGGACATGGGGACCTCGGATGCGTGGAAATCGCGGGCGATTCTACGCGCATGCAGCGTCGTGCCAAAGTGTTTTGTGCACTGCGGCGCAGAATCCGGTGGTTCGCTCCGGTCGGCCGGGGCTTCCCGTTCAGCCCAGCTCGGCGCCGGCGGTGGCTGACAGCTCGTCGTGGCCGAGGGCGCCCGGCGAGCGGGCGATCACCCGGTTGCGGCCCAGGTTCTTGGAGCGGTACAGCACGTCGTCAGCGGCCCGTAGGAGGTCCTGCACGTCGGCGAAGCGTTCGTAGCCGCCCTGGGTGGCCACGCCGGCGGAGAAGGTGACGAACAGCGGTCCGCCCTCCAGTTCGGCCATCGGTGTGGCGACGATGTTGGCCAGCACCCGGCGGATCACGTCCAGGGCCACGCTTTCGCTGGTGTTGGGCAGCAGTGCGACGAATTCCTCGCCGCCGAAGCGGGCCACGGTATCGCTGTTGCGCAGCTGGCCCTGCAGTTTGCCGGCGAAGGCGCGCAGCACCTCGTCGCCGGTCAGGTGGCCGTGGGCGTCATTGATCTTCTTGAAGTCGTCCAGGTCGATGAAGGCTACCGACAGTGGCCAGCCCTGGCGGCCGGCGCGCAGGAATTCCTGCTCCAGCACCGCTTCCAGCTGGCGGCGGTTGAGCACGCCGGTCAACGCGTCGCGATGGGCCTGGTCGGCGAGGCGCTTGGCGCGCGCCTCGAACTCGTCGGCACGGCGGCGGGCCTGGTCGGCATCCTGCAGTTCACGCAGGTTGCGCAGCGTGGCCAGTTCCTGCGCGTGATCGATCAGCTCGCGCACACGGGATGGCGAATTGAGGCCGGCATCGAACAGGCTGGCGATGTCGGGCAGGGCCTCGCTGATGCGCGCCAGCACCTGGTCGAAGCGCGCGCTGTCCAGTTCCAGGCGGTCGTGCACCTGTTGCAGGGCGCGCTCGCGCGCGGCATCGGCGTCGCTGTCCAGCCAGATGTCGGCCACCGCGCCGGACAGCTGCACGCAGGCCTGGAATGGCGATTCGGCGGTGTCCTCGTCCTCGCTGTGGCTGATGCTCTCCACCAGGTAGCGGGGCAGGCCCCATTGCTCGGCCACCCAGGCGCCGACCTCGGCGTGGCTGCAGCCCAGTTCGTCGCGCTCGCGGGCGACCAGGTCGATGTTGTCGCGTGCTTCGCGCAGCAGCGGCAGGTAGCGCTCCGACTCGGCCTGGGCCAGGCACAGCACGCCCAGGTCCTGCAGCAGGCCGGCCAGCATCAGCTCCTCCAGCCGGCGCAGGCCGCGCGCCTGGCCCAGCTGGCTGGCGGCCAGGGCACTGAGGATGCTGCGCTTCCACGCGCGCTGGCGCAGGTCATGGTCGGCGCCAGCGCCACCGGTCAGGCCCTGGGTGACGGTGAAGCCGAGGGCGAGGCTGATCGTGGCGTTCAGGCCCAGCATGGTCAGCGCCTGGCCGAGGTTCTCGATGCGGCGGCGGCTGGCATACAGCGGCGAATTGGCGATGCGCAGCATGCGAGCGCTCAGCGCCATGTCGATGGCGATGATGTCGGCGGCGGTGGCGATGTCCGCTTCCGGGTCCTGGGCCAGTTCGATGATGCGCAGGGCAATACCGGGTGGCGAAGGCAGGTTGCGGCAGAGCGCCAGGGCAGCTGTCAGCTCGGGAGGCATGTCGGGTCGTTCAATTCCATTGGGACAAGAATACCTAGGAATGCATCACAGTCCGCGATTTTCGTTCCTGCTAAGTGACTGTGGATTCCCTGCGCCTGAGTATCGGCTTGATTCGCGCGCAACGCAAAGGTGCCGGTGTGCCCTGCGTCGGTGTGCGCACCAGCGGTGCACACCCACAGTTGGAGCATGGGCCTCCCATTGTCCCGGGCATAAAAAAAGAGCCGCGGTTTCCCGCGGCTCCTTCTGGTCGCTTCACAGCCGGAAGGCTGGAATCAGACCTGCATCGCCTTGGCAACTTCGGCGGCGTAGTCTTCCACCACCTTCTCGATGCCTTCGCCAACGATCAGCAGCTTGAAGCCTGCCACGTCGGCGCCAGCGGCCTTGACCACCTGCTCGACGGTGGTGTCGCCCAGCACGTAGGTCTGGCCGTACAGGGTCACGTCGCTGACGATCTTGTTGATCTTGCCGCTGATGATCTTTTCCAGGATGTCGGCCGGCTTGGCCTTGTCCTTCTCGGACATCTTGGCCAGCTCGATTTCCTTTTCCTTCTCGACGAACTCGGCCGGGACGTCCGCAGCCTTGTTGTGCGGCGGCTTCAGCGCGGCCACGTGCATGGCCAGGCCACGGGCCAGCTCGACGTCGCCGCCGACCAGGTCGACCAGCACGCCGACCTTGCCGTTGGTGTGGACGTAGGCACCGATGGTGTTGTTGCCATCGACCTTCACCATGCGGCGGATCTGGATGTTCTCACCCAGGGTCTGCACGGCGGTGGCGCGGGCTTCTTCAACGGTGCGGCCGTCGGCCAGCTTGGCAGCCTTCACGGCTTCGACGTCGGTGGCGCCCGATGCCAGGGCAGCGGCGGCGACGGCGTTGACGAAGGACTTGAAGTTGTCATCGTTGGCGACGAAGTCGGTTTCCGAGTTGACTTCGACCAGCACGGCCTTGCCGCCGTCCTGGGCCAGGCCCAGACGGCCTTCGGCGGCCACGCGGTCAGCCTTCTTGTCGGCCTTGGCAGCGCCGGACTTGCGCATGGCTTCAGCAGCAGCGTTGATGTCGCCGTTGGCTTCGGTAAGCGCCTTCTTGCATTCCATCATGCCGGCGCCGGTGCGCTCGCGCAGTTCCTTGACCAGGGAAGCAGTGATTTCCACGGGATTACCTCACGAAAGAAAGGGGTTGGGCCGGCATGGTGGCCGGCCCGTGTGACACGGTCCTGTCACGCGCCAAGGGCTGCGTGCAGGGAGGGTGGACGCCGGGCGTCCACCCCGGGGCCTGGATCAGGCCTGGGCGTCGTCGCCCTTCTTGGCAGCCTTCTTGGCCGGAGCGCGGCGGGCCGGCTTCTCTTCGCCTTCAGCAGCGGCTTCAGCGAACTCTTCCTCACGCACCGAAGCGGCGTGCGGAGCAGCAGCCTTGCCTTCCAGCACGGCGTCGGCAGCGGCGCGGGCGTACAGCTGCACAGCGCGGATGGCGTCGTCGTTGCCCGGGATGGCGTAATCAACCAGTTCCGGGTTGTAGTTGGTGTCGACCACGGCGATGACCGGGATGCCCAGCTTCTTGGCTTCCTTGATCGCGATGTCTTCGTGGCCGATGTCGATCACGAAGATGGCGTCCGGCAGACGGTTCATGTCCTTGATGCCGCCCAGCGAGGCTTCCAGCTTGTCGCGCTCGCGACGCAGGCCCAGCACTTCGTGCTTGACCAGCTTCTCGAAGGTGCCGTCGGTTTCACCGGCTTCCAGTTCCTTCAGGCGGGCAACCGACTGCTTGACGGTACGGAAGTTGGTCAGGGTGCCGCCCAGCCAACGCTGGTTCATGAACGGCATGCCGCAACGCTCGGCTTCTTCCTTGATGGTTTCGCGGGCGCTGCGCTTGGTGCCCAGGAACAGGACGGTGCCGCGCTTCTGGGCAACCGACGAGATGAAGTTCATCGCGTCGTTGAACAGCGGGACGGTCTTTTCCAGGTTGATGATGTGGATCTTGCCGCGGGCGCCGAAGATGTACGGAGCCATCTTCGGGTTCCAGTAGCGGGTCTGGTGGCCGAAGTGGACGCCGGCTTCCAGCATCTGACGCATGGTGACCTGGGGCATTGCAATACTCCTGATATGGAACCAGCGATTCCGCCCGCGGGATAGGTATGCGGGACGCGTGGAAGCGCGATCGGTTCCGGGGTTGGGCTTCCCTGTCGC
Organism: Stenotrophomonas sp.; assembly: GCA_003525885.1. GTDB lineage: Bacteria > Pseudomonadota > Gammaproteobacteria > Xanthomonadales > Xanthomonadaceae > Stenotrophomonas. The sequence goes on along the minus strand of DQIG01000288.1, from coordinate 14,455 downwards.
CTCCGTGGCCGAACTCCTTGCGGAGCACCCCGGCACGGATGGGGGCAGCAGGTGTGGATTCACCGGTGACGTCCGGTGTGGACGGGCTCCCGCGCACGCAGGCGGCAGGAATCCGGTCGATTATAGCCCGCTGGGAGCGCTCGCTGCAATTGCAGGGTCAGATGCGGTCAGATCGACCTCGCGGCCGTCCTGCAGGCGGGCCTGGAAGTGCCCACCTGCATAGCCATCGGCCCGGGCGGGCAGGGGCCAGCGGCGTTCATGGCCAGCGAGGACGTAGCCGGCCAGCCCGCCGAGCAGCAGCGACGATTGGCCGTCCGCCGTGATGAAACGCAGATCGTGCAGGCGGCTGTGCAGGGTATCGGGATTGCTGAGTCGCAACATGGTCTGAGACCCCAGGGCCTCGACGTGACCCTGCAGCCGGGGCTGCAGTGCCGGTCCCTCTGGGCCGCGGAACAGAGGCAGCGAGTAGCGCGGCAGTCCCGACAACGCCGGTGCCAGTACGATCCGATAGGCCTGTTCACCGATCGCCGCTGTCGGATCGCCTGGCAGCAGCCAGACGCGCTGGGTGCCGCCGGGGGCCAGGTCGAGCCGCGCCGGGCTGACCCGGACCTGGTCGCTGGGGTGCAGGCGTTCGGCGTCCAGCTGCTGATCCCAGGCCAGCACCTGCACCTGGCCCTGCCAGCGACCGGGCCCTGGATTATGCAGCCACAGTTCGGCACGGCCACCTTCGGCCGGCAGCTGCAGGGTGGTCGGCAACAGCTCCAGCGCCGCTGCGGGCTGCGCCAGCAGCAGTGCAAGCAGGATCAGCAGCGCGCGCATCAGTAGATGAGGGTCACGGCGGGTGTTGCGTTCTCGTCCGTCGCCGGTGGTGCGAGGTCGCGGACCTGGGGCGGCACCTGGGGGGCGTCACTGCGCTGGTGGGGCGCCGGACAGCGGGGGCCGCCGGCATCGTCGCTGCAGGATTCGACTACGGTCAGCTGGATCTGCAGCGTGCTGCTGCTGGGTTCGGCCCATGCCGGCGTGCTGGCGACCAGCATCGCCCCGATCAGAAGTGCGCGAACCACTGCCATCCACCGTGCTGAAAGACTCGCTGCGCGGTATCGGCCGGATGCGCTGGAACTGTAGCGTCGCGCTTGCCCGGTGTGTGTCATGCCCGCATCCACGCACCGCGTGGATCTACCGAAACCCTCCCCGGTGGGTGCCGATCCAAATCCTCCCGGTGGGTACCGACTCAAACCCTCCCGGTGGGTGCCGACCGT
>DQIG01000288.1:0-13032 GCA_003525885.1 Stenotrophomonas sp. | reverse complement strand
GCCGACCGTTGGTCGGCACGCAGGTCAATAAGTGATCGTCACCTGCACCAGGTCGTTGTAGGTGCCGGCCGGGGGCTGGCCGGTGACCGGCGGCACGCGGCCATAGATGGTCAGCTGCTGCGCGCTGCCGGTGCCGGTGCTGCTGGTCGTATCGACCGTCAACGTATTGCCCCAGCGCTGGCTCCGTGCCGAATCCCGGTACAGCTCGTAGGTGAGGTAGTAGGTGCTGCCGCCGATGGTGGTGGCCATGCGCCGGGTGGTGGTGGCGCTGGGATTGTTCTGGCCGTTGTTGAGGCCAACCTGGAAGGCGGTGTTCTTCAGGCAGGTCAGGGTCAGGGTGGCAGTCTGGTCGATATTGGCCGGGATGCCGCCGGTGACGTTGCCGAAGTTCATGTTGGTGGTGACGTAGCTGCCACATTGCGGCAGCACATTGGCGGTGGCGGTGAAGCTGAAGGCCGCACTGGCGCTGTTGGTGCCGGTGGCGCCGCCGTTGCAGGTGGCGGGGACGGTGGCGGTGCCGAGCAGGACTTCGTTCCAGGCCCAGGTCAGCACCACGCTGGCACCGCTGAAGGTGCTGCTGTACGCGCCGGAGGCCAGGACCTGGTTGGCCGGGATCTGCCCGAACAGCTGCACGGTCTGTGCACCACTGCCGCCGGTCAGCAGCGGTACGTTGTAGCTCATGGTCAGTTCCTGCGCCGGTGGCGTGCCGTGCGGAACCAGGCCGGTGGCCTGGCCGAAGCTGGCGTTGTTGTACAGCTGGAAATTCATGGTGTCGCTGGTGGAGGTGGCCATCGTGCGGAAGGTGGCACTGCTGCCGCCGCCCGTGCCTGCGCCGATGCCCACGCAGACGCGCACGCCGGTGGTGGCCAGCAGGCTCAGCGCGGCGGTGGTGCAGGTCACCGTGATGTTGAGGTTGGCCGTGCTCGGGCCGGGCGCATTGCTGTTGATGTTGCCGAACGGCAGGGTCGGATTGGCCACCGCCGTGCAGACCGCGGTGGCACTGGCGGGCGCCGCCGCCAGCAGGCCGGCCCACAGCAGCAGGACGAGCAGCAGCATCCTCATGGCGCCACCTCCGGAATGCACTGCTGCGGCGCCGGCTTCGGCCGGGCGCCGGACGCCACGACCTTGGGCAGGTCCGGCACCTTCACCCGGCAAGGGCCGCGGCTGGTGGTGACGTACAGCACGCTGCCGGCGGCGACATCTTCCAGGTAGAGCAGGCCGTCGTAGCCGACCGTAGCCTGGCGGCCATCTGGCAGCTGTACCTCGCTGCCCACCTCCAATGGCTGCCCGTCCATCGCCAGCAGGGTCAGGCTCAGTGAGGGCCGCGAGCGCAGCTGGAAGGTCACGCGGGTGCCGGCGCGCTGGCGCGGCGTGACCCAGTCCTCGATGCGGTCGGCGCGCATGTCTTCGGGCAGATCCAGCGTGTCGATCGAGACCCGGTTGCGCTGCCAGGACAGCAACGGACTGACCAGCAGCAGGCCGCGATCATCAGTGACGCCGATCAGGCGGTTCTCCAGCCGCACCGGGACGCCGCCGACGCCATTGGTGCTGATCACCGCGAACGCATCGGACACCTCGCGCGTGGCGAAGGTGTGCCCGCCCATCCACACCAGGCTGCCGCTGGCACTGGCATAGGCATAGTTGAGCCCGCCCTGGCGCGAGGCACCGAACGAATAGCGGCCGACATCGTTGAGGATGCCGACTTCGGCCAGGCCGCCGTTGCCGTCCTCGCCGTGGCGCAGCTGCGCGCGCCAACCGACACCGCCGGCACTGCCATCCCCGGGCACCGGCTGGGTCACGTCCGCCACCCAGCTCTGGCTGTCGCCATTGCGCTGGCTGGAGAGGCTGGCCTGGCGGTTGTTGCCCAGGCTGGCAGTCACCGACAGGTAGATGCTGCGGTCGTCGCTGCGGTCCAGGTTCTGGTTCAGTGACAGGTAGGCCGACCAGCGCTGGCTCCAGGTGCGCGACCAGAACAGGCTGGCATAGCGGTTGTCCTCGCCATCCGGGTAGCGCAGCCGCAGATAGCTGGCGCTGAGCGTGCCCAGCTTCAGCAGGTCCAGGCCGACCGTGGCCTGTTCGCTGATGCTCGGTGGCAGGTTGCCCTGCAGCGCGCCCAGGTCGCGGTAGTCGCCGTGGCTGCGCACGCTGCGCAGATTGACGTTGAAGCGACGGTTGTTCCAGCTGTAGCCCAGCGCCCATTGCCCACCCTGCAGGCCGCGGTAGTCACTGTGCGCATAGGCGGCATTGAACACACCGGCGGCGCCCAGCAGCCACCAGCCACCGATGCCGGCCTGGGCCAGGCCACCGCCGCCTTCGGCATGCGCCTCGCCGGTGAACGTGTCGGTGACACCGCCGCGCCAGCTGGCACTGGCCACCGTGCGATCGTCATAGGCGAAGGAGCGCTCGCCGAAATCCCGGCGCAGGCGGCCGACGCCGACCGACCAGTCCGACAGGCCTTTGGCCAACAGCTGCTGGGTACCGTAGAAACTGAATTCCAGCGTCTGCATGCGGCCGAACGCGTCGGTCACCACCACCTGCGCGTTGCCGGTGCCGCTGATGCCGGGCTGTGCTGCCAGCTGGAAGGGACCGACCGGTACCTGGCCGCTGTACTGGCGCAGGCCATCGACATACAGCTCGACCGTGGAGGGCACCACGGCCTGGCCGAGGAAGCTCGGCGTGGGCGTGAGCACGCGATAGGGCTGCAGGCCGTAGTTGCGGCCGATCTGCAGGCCGCCCAGGCGCACCGGGCGGGTCCAGTCGACGAAGCCACTGTAGAAGTCGCCGACCTCCAGGGTCGTTGCGCTGTCGGGGAAATCCAGGCTCCAGCGCGTGTCAAGGCGCACGCTCTCGCCGCGCCAATGGCGGTCGCCGGGTTGCTGGTAGCGGCGGCTGATGGCGGTGTTTTCGAAAGTGCCGTTGCCGATACCGAACACGCGCAGCTCCGAGCTCAGGCTGAGGTTGCCGAGCGTGTCCACCCGGCTGCCGTAGATGTCGTAGTTGAGCAGCACGCCGGGCGAGGCGTTGCCGGTGGGCGCGCGTGTCTGCGGCCGGCTGAGCACGGTGGTGGGCAGGGTCAGCTGGTCCAGCGGCACGTCCAGTGCCAAGGTCTGCATGTGTGCGTCGTAGCGCACCACCGCGCCGCTGATCTGGTCCAGGTAGACCGGTGCATCGCCGCTGGCGTTGAAGCCGAGCTGGCGCAGCACTTCGGGGCTGGCCTGCAACCGGCCGCGGTTCTCGGTGAACGGCAGCAGGCCGCGCGGCGTGCTGTTGAGCGACACATCCAGGTACAGCGCCTGGCTGGCGGTCAGCGGGGTCGGGGGTGGCAGGATCGCATCTGCCGATACCCCGGATACATCAGCCGCCGCCACGCCGGACACATCGGCGGCCTCGGTCGCCGCGGGAGCCAGGGCAGCCAACAGCGCGCCCATCAACGCCTCAGCGAGCCGGAGGGGGCGACAGTGGCGTCTGTTCCGAGTCGCCATTGAGCTTGGCCGTGATCTGGTCGTTGTCGCGGTCGATTGCCGTGCGTTCGATCGGCCAGCGCATCACCTGGCCGGGCAGCACGTAACCCAGCAGCCCGGGATGGACGATGCGCGGGCGGGTGGCGCTGCCCAGCGCGAGATCGGCGATCTGCGCGTAGCCGTTGCCCGAATTGGCCACCTCGACGCCGTTGCGGCCGTCCGCCAACTGCACCAGGCGGGCCTGCAGCTGCGGTGCCAGCGCGCCGGCCGAGGGCTGCACGAACACCGGAATCGAATAACGCAGCACGAACTGCATGCCACCCGTGCGGGTGGCCAGGTCGGGCACCTCGTCGACGATCAGGCGGTAATACTGCTGTGCTGGCGGCGGTTCCCTGTCCGGACGCATCACCCGCACCAGCTGCTGCTGGCCGGCGGCCAGTTCCTGCATCGGCGGAGTGGCCATCAACTCATCGGTGGGCAGCAGCTGTTCCTGGCCGTCCTGCTGCACCCAGCGGAACACGCGTACCTGCAGCTTCACCGGCGAGGTGCCGCTGTTGGTCAACCACAGCTCGCCGGCACGCTGGCGGGCTTCCAGCTGCAGGCTGGTGGGGGCGACCTGCAGGCTGGTGGCGCCGGCGGTGGCGGCGGCCAGCAGGCACAGGGCGAGCAGCGCCACGCCGGTGGCGCGCCACGGGCGGGGTCCGGCCATGCGGGCGTGCTCCATCAATAGGTGATCGTGGCAGTAACCGTATCCAGGTAGTTACCGGTGGCCGGGTTGTTGGTGCTCAGGTTCAGGATCTGGCCGTAGACGATGTAGGGCACGGCCAGGCCGGTACCGATGCCGGCCTGGGTGTTGGTGCCGGAGGTGGCGCCCCAGACCAGGGTGTGCGCGGCATCCTGGTAGAGCTGGTAGCCGACGTAGTTGTTGGCGGTCACCGCCGCATTGGTGTTCTTCATCCGGCGAGTGGTGACGTCGTTGGCGGTGCTGGCATTGGCGCCCGCATTCAGCGAGATCGTATAGGGCGTCAAGGCCGAGCACTGCGCGGTCACCGTGCCCTGGCCCAGGGTGGGGGTGGCGGTGGTCGAGGCCGCGGTGCCGAAGTCGACGTTGGTGGCGGCCGCCGCCGTGATGGTGCAGGCCTTGGTGACCACCAGGGTGACGTTGAAGGTCGTGGTGTCGGCGGCCTGGGCCAGGGCCGGACCGGCCAGCAGCAGGGCCAGCAGGCCCCAGGCGCGCAGGGATCGAACTGGGGATCGCATGGACAACCTCCCTGACCCGAAGGTCCGTTGAACAAGGCGAAGGCGGCACGTTCGGCGCCGCTTTGACGACGGTCGCGGCCAGCTTAGGCAGCGTAAGTGTCTGTAATCCGTGATAAATAGGCGGGCGAAAGGGTGGAGGCCATCACGCTTTCACTTTCCTTGCCGGAACCGTGCATGGCCCGGAACGCCAGTTGGGTGGCGTTCGTTCAGATTGTGGCCGGATCGGCGATAATGGGTGCCATGAGCGTGAATCTGAAAACCCCGCAGGAAATCGAGATGATGCGCATCGCCGGCCGCCTGGCCAGCGAAGTGCTCGACATCGTCACCCCCCACGTCAAGCCCGGTGTCACCACCGAGGAACTGGACCGCATCTGCCACGATCACATCGTGAACGTGCAGGGCGCCATTCCGGCCAACGTCGGCTACCGCGGCTTCCCGAAGACCGTGTGCACCTCGGTCAACAATGTCATCTGCCACGGCATCCCCAGCGAAGGGAAGGTGCTCAAGGATGGCGACATCATCAATATCGACGTCACCGTCATCAAGGACGGCTGGCACGGTGACACCAGCCGCATGTACTTCGTCGGCACCCCGTCGGTGATGGCCCGCCGCCTGGTGGAGACCACCTACGAAGCCATGTGGCGCGGCATCCGTGCAGTGCGTCCGGGCGCCACCCTGGGCGACATCGGCCATGCCATCCAGAGCTATGCCGAAGGCGAGCGTTTCAGCGTGGTGCGCGAGTACTGCGGCCACGGCATCGGTAAGGTCTACCACGACGAGCCGCAGGTGGTGCATTACGGCCGCCCGGGCCAGGGCCTGGTGCTGCAGCCCGGCATGACCTTCACCATCGAGCCGATGATCAACGAGGGCACCCGCTACAACAAGGTGCTGCCGGATGGCTGGACCGTGGTGACCAAGGACCGCAAGCTGTCGGCGCAGTGGGAGCACATGATCGCGGTCACCGAGACCGGCGTGGACGTGCTGACCCTTTCGCCAGGCGAGTCGCAGGTCTCCTGAAGATGCTGCCGGCGAGTTCGCTGCTGGACACGCCGGCCGCGTCGCTCAACGACCCGGATTGGGCTGCTGCCGCGCGCCAGGCGCTGCAGCAGGCCGATGCGCGCCTGTACCGCCGCTTCGACCAGGGCGACAACATCGAGCGCCTGCTGGCGCTGCGCGCGCGCGCTGCCGACCATCTGATCCGCCTGGCCTGGCAGCGCTGCCTGCCAGCCGACAGTGGGCTGTCGCTGTTCGCGGTCGGCGGCTATGGTCGCGGTGAGCTGTTTCCGCGTTCGGATATCGACCTGCTGGTGTTCGGCGATCCGCCTGCCCAACTGGCGCACGAAGCGGCACTGGCGCGCCTGTTCGCGCTGCTGTGGGACTGCGGGTTGGCCGTCAGCCATGCGGTGCGTTCTGCATTGCAATGCCGCGAGGCGGCGGCTGACCAGACTGTGCTGACCGCGCTGATCGAGGCGCGTCCGATCCTGGCCGATGATGCGGCGCGCCGCGCGCTGCGCGAGGCCGTCGACGATCGGGAGCTGTGGCCGGCACGCACGTTCTTCCTGGCCAAACTGGAAGAGCTGCGCAACCGTCACCAACGCTTCGGCGATACCGCTGACAACCTGGAGCCGGACCTGAAGGATGGGCCCGGCGGCCTGCGCGATCTCAATACTCTGGGCTGGATGGCGCTGCGTGCATTCGGCGTGCGCGACCTGGAGGCACTGGTCGGGCTCGGCCATCTGGGCGCCGACGAAGCGGCGGCCCTGAAGCGGGAACGCGCGGTGCTGGCGCGGTTGCGCTTCGGCCTGCACCTGGTGGCACGCCGTCCGGAAGAGCGCCTGCGTTTCGATTACCAGAAGACCCTGGCCGCGCGCCTGGGCTTCGAAGACGATGCCGAGAATCTCGGTGTCGAGAAAATGATGCAGGGCTTCTACCGCGCCGCCTTGGTTGTGCGCCGGATCAGCGACCGCCTGCTGCAGCGCTTCGAGGAACAGTTCGATGGCGAAGCCCAGCCGGAACCGCTGACCGTGGGCTTTTCCCTGCGCCGCGGCTACCTGGCCGCCAACGAGGCTGACTGGCCGCGCGGCGACATCGGCCAGGTGTTCGCACTGTTTTCCAGCTGGGCCAACAATCCGCAGGTGCGCGGCCTGCACTCGCTGACCGCGCGTGCGCTGGCCGAGTCTCTGCCGTTGCTTCCGGCCTATGACCGGGCCGATACCGATGCACGCGAGCAGTTCATGACCCTGCTGCGTGGCCAACGCCCGGTCGACACGCTTTCGCGCATGGCGCGGCTGGGCGTGCTCGGCCAGTGGATTCCCGCGTTCGCCCAGGTCAGCGGGCGCATGCAGTTCGACCTGTTCCATGTCTATACGGTCGACCAGCACACGCTGATGGTCCTGCGCAACATCGGCCAGTTCGCCAGCAGCCGTGCCGATGAGCGATTTTCGATCGCGCACGAAGTGTGGCCACGCCTGCGCAAGCCGGAACTGCTGCTGCTGGCCGGCCTGTTCCATGACATCGCCAAGGGCCGTGGCGGCGACCACTCGGAGCTGGGGGCGGTGGACGCGCGTGCGTTCTGCCAGGCGCATGCGCTCAGTGGCACCGATACCGAACTGGTGGCATGGCTGGTCGAACAGCACCTGCGCATGTCGGTGACCGCGCAGAAGCAGGACATCGCCGATCCGGTGGTGATCCATCGCTTTGCCACCCTGGTCGGCAGCCGCGACCGCCTGGACTACCTGTACCTGCTGACCTGTGCCGACATCGCCGGCACCAGCCCGAAACTGTGGAATGCCTGGAAGGATCGCCTGCTGGCCGACCTGTACTTTGCCACCCGACGCGCGCTGCGCGAGGGGCTCGAGCATCCGGTGCCGGCCGCCGAGCGCGTGGCCGAGGCGCGAGACAGCGTGCGCGCACTGGTGCGCGAGCAGGGCTACGACGATGCCACCATCGACCGCCAGTTCGCGGTGATGCCGGATGAGGGCTTCATCCGCCTGCGCCCGGAGCAGCTGGCCTGGCAGGCCGCCGCACTGGTGCCGGTGAAGCAGGGCCAGGCGCTGGTGAAGGTTCGCCGGATCAGCGTCGACGACCCCGCGCTGGAGGTGTTCGTGCATTCGCCGGACCGCGACGGCCTGTTCGCTGCGATCGTGATGACCCTGGACCGCAAGGGCTATGGCATCCACCGCGCACGCGTGCTGGACGGTCCGGCCGACACCATCTTCGATACCTTCGAAGTGAACCCGGCCGACACCTTTGCAGATGGCAGCAGTGCCAACCTGGAGGCAGCACTGCGCGAGGCACTCAGTGGTGACCTGTCGCGCCTGCGGCCGTCGCGCCGGGTGGTACCGCGGCAGCTGCGGCACTTCCGCTTCGCCCCGCGCATCGAGTTCCGCGATGAACCGGGCGCAACCCGTTTTGCCCTGGTCGCCCCCGATCGTCCCGGCCTGCTGGCCGATGTGGCGTTCGTGCTGCGCAACCAGGGCCTGCGCGTGCATGATGCGCGCATTGCCACGTTCGGCGAACGCGCCGAAGACACCTTCGTGATCAGTGACGAACACGACCTCCCCCTGACTGAACCTGCCCGGCAGCAGCTGCATGACGCGATGCTGGCCTGCCTGGACCCCGATCGAAACGCCGGAGACCCCGCCTGATGGCCACCAAGCCCGCCAAGAAGACCGCCGCGACCCCCAAGAGCGCAGCGGCCCGGAAACCTGCTGCCGCCGCACCGGCCGCGAAGAAGACCACTGCGCCGAAGAAGACCGCTGCGGTGAAGGCTCCGGCGAAGAAAACGGCTGCTGTGAAGAAGGCACCGGCCAAGAGCGCCGAAGCCGTCCGCGCCGAAACCATCGCCCGCAAGTCGCTGCGCAAGCCGTCGGCGCCGGGCGTGGAAGAACTGAAGTTCGGCATCGAGAGCGCCTTCGAGCGCCGTGCCACCTTGACCCTGCACGAGCTGGAAGGCTCGACCAAGCCGCTGGTCAACCGCGTGATCGACGGCCTGGAGAGCGGTGAGTTCCGCGTCGCAGAGCCGGATGGCCAGGGTGGCTGGAAGGTCAACGAGTGGCTGAAGAAGGCCGTGCTGCTGTATTTCCGCGTCAACGACATGGCGGTGGTCGACGCACGCCCGGCACCATTCTGGGACAAGGTCGAATCGCGCTTCGCCGGTTATGACGAAGCGAAGTTCCGCCGTGGCGGCGTGCGCGTGGTGCCGGGCGCGATCGCCCGCCGCGGCACCTACTTCGGCAAGGACGTGGTGCTGATGCCGAGCTTCACCAACATCGGCGCCTACGTCGGCGAAGGCACCATGGTCGACACCTGGGCCACCGTCGGTTCCTGCGCCCAGATCGGCCAGCACTGCCACCTGTCCGGCGGCGCCGGCATCGGCGGCGTGCTGGAGCCGCTGCAGGCCAGCCCGACCATCATTGAGGACCACTGCTTCATCGGTGCCCGTTCGGAAGTGGTGGAAGGCGTGGTGGTGGGCCACCACAGTGTGATCGGCATGGGCGTGTTCCTCAGCCAGAGCACCCGCATCTACAACCGTGCCACCGGCGAGATCACCTACGGCTACATCCCGCCGTACAGCGTGGTGGTGTCCGGCTCGCTGCCGAGCAAGGACGGTACCCATTCGCTGTACTGCGCGGTGATCGTCAAGCAGGTCGATGCCCGTACCCGCAGCAAGACCAGCGTCAACGACCTGTTGCGCGGCCTGGCTGACTGAAGATGACTGCGCCGGAGGATCTGGCGCAGTCCGCGATCTACCGGCATCCGTCCGACACTCTGCTCGGACGGATGCTGCCGCGCCTGCTGCACGCCCCGCACTGGACCCGGCTGCGCCGCGCGCTGTCGCGGCGCTGGCCAATGCCGGCGCTGGTCAGCGATGTGCGCGACGTGGTCTACGTGAGTTGGTGGGTCGATGTGCGCCACGCGCCGATGCCACCGCCGGGCCATCATTACGTGGTCCATGCCGGACGTACGCCTTACACCATCCTCAGCTACCGTCACGGCCACTTCGGGCCGGCGCTGGCCGGACCGCTGCGTTCCCTGATGCCGTCTCCAAGGCAGAGCAACTGGCGCTGGTACCTGCGTCGTGACGATGCTCCGGACGGGACACCGGTGGTGCTGTTCGACCGCAACGTGATGGACCAGCTGCCCTTCGTCGCCGGCGCGCGCGCTTTCAGCGATGCCATGCAGCCCCATCTGTCCGCGCGCTTCGAGCATGTGGTGCGTGCTGGTGGCGATGGGTACACCCTGATCGAAGGCGGGCAGGGCAGTGCTCCTGCGCTGCACCTGCAGTGGCAGGCCGCCGCAGGCTGGGACGATGCCGGATGGGCGGCGGCCTTCGGCGGCCATCAGGCCCTGCTGCGCTTCCTGACCTGCCAGGACGAGGCCATTGCCCGCACCTGTGACCGGCACTGGGCCAGCACCCGCATCGCACTACCGGTCGCGGTCGACAGCCTGCAGCCCCTGCGCCTGCTCGGTCAACTGCATTGCCCGCGACTGCAGGCGATGGGCGTGGCGTTGCACGAGGGACTGGCCTTCCGGCTGCCAAGGGTGCCGTTCCGGGTCGTGTCCGAGCGCCTGTTGTGAGATTCTGGCCCTCTGTTTTCCAGCATCACAGATGGCCATGAGCACCACTGTCTACGGTTTGAAGAACTGCGATACCTGCAAGAAGGCGACCAAGTGGCTGGACCGCTTCGGCGTGCCGTACACCTTCGTCGACTACCGCGACAACAAACCCAGCCCGGAAACCCTGCTGGCGTGGGCAGCGCAGCTGGGTGGCCTGGCGGCGATGGTGAACAAGTCGTCCACCACCTGGCGGCAGCTGCCGGACAACCGCAAGGCCGCCGATTCCGAGGCCGAATGGAAGCTGCTGCTGCGCGAGTACCCGCAGCTGATCAAGCGCCCGCTGGTGGTCACCGCCGACGGCACGGTCAGCCAGGGTTTCAGTGACAACGGCTTCAAGGCCCGCTTCGGCGTGGACGGCGCATGAGCGCGGTCCTCGACCTGACCTGCGAGCTGATCGCGCGGCCGTCGGTGACGCCGGACGATGCCGGCTGCCAGGCGCTGCTGGCGGCACGCCTGAAGCAGGCCGGGTTCCAGTGCGATCACCTGCGGCTGGGCGAGGTCGACAACCTGTGGGCGACCCACGGCAAGGGCGCGCCGGTACTGGTGCTGCTGGGCCATACCGACGTGGTGCCGACGGGACCGCGCGAGGCCTGGACCAGCGATCCGTTCACGCCGACGATCCGTGATGGCGTGTTGTATGGTCGCGGCACCGCCGACATGAAGGGCAGCGTGGCGGCCTTCGTGGTCGCCGCCGAGCAGTTCGTTGCCGCTCATCCCGACCACCCCGGTACGCTGGCGGTGCTGCTGACCAGCGACGAGGAGGGCGATGCCATCGACGGTGTGCGCCACGTTGCGCGGTTGTTCGCCGAGCGCGGCCAACGCATCGACTGGTGCATCACCGGCGAGCCGTCGTCGACCGCGACGCTGGGTGACCTGCTGCGCGTAGGTCGTCGTGGCAGCCTGTCGGCCAAGCTGCGGGTGCAGGGCGTACAGGGCCACGTGGCGTATCCGGAGAAGGCACGCAACCCGATCCACCAGGCGGCGCCGGCCCTGGCCGAGCTGAGTGCGCGGCGCTGGGATGACGGCTACGAAAGTTTCCCGCCGACCAGCCTGCAGATCTCCAACATCCATGCCGGTACCGGTGCCAACAACGTGATTCCCGGCGAGCTCGAGGTGGATTTCAACATCCGCTACAACCCGCACTGGGATGCGCCGAAGCTGGAGGCGGACATCACCGCGCTGCTGGACCGGCATGGCCTGCAGTACGCGCTGAAGTGGCATCGTAGCGGCGAGCCGTTCTACACCCCGGAAGGCACGCTGCGCGCCACCGCCCGTGCGGTGCTGGCCGAGCACATCGGCCGTGCACCGGAGGAAAGCACCGGCGGCGGCACGTCCGATGCCCGCTTCATCGCGCCATTGGGCGCGCAGTGCATCGAAGTGGGGCCGGTCAACGCCAGCATCCACCAGGTGGACGAGAACGTGCGCGTGGACGATCTGGAGGCGTTGCCGGGACTGTACCAGCGGCTGGTGGAACGGCTGCTGGTGTGAACCCCATGACGGAATGAATTCCGCGAGGGTGGGTGCCGACCGTTGGTCGGCACGCCTCCCGCCGGGGCCGCTTCTCTACTCCGAAAAGATGAAGAACGGCGGCTTGATCGCCTTTTCCCAGTAGCTGGGCGCCGCCATGTAGAAACGTTGCGCCTCGGCACGGGCGAACCAGCGTGCCGCCGACTCGGTGTCCTTCTCCACCCCCGGCGCACTGCGGCCCAGCAGCAGCCCGGCGAAGTACTGGCCGAACACGTTTCCCTTCTCGCCTGCGCGCTGGTACAGCTGCAGCGCACGCGCCGGATCACGCGGCAGCCCCATGCCTTTCTCCAGCAGCGCGCCCAGGTCCACCTGCGCTTCGGCATCGCCACGCTCGGCGCGACGTTGGATCTGCGCAACCAGAGGATGCACGGTGTCGCCCTGTGCGGCTACCGCATCCGGTAGACGTGACGACGAACTCGGGTAGCGCTCGTAGATCATTCCGCGCAGGTCCCAGCGCAGCGCCTGTTGCGCGTCGCCACGCTGACGATAGGCCTTGGCAAGCCCGAAGAACGCATAGGGATTGCCGTGGTAGGCCGCCGCCAGATAGGCGCGTTCGCCACGTTGCCAGGATGCGCGCAGCACCGGTGCCGGGTTGATGTGGGGGCTGTCGGCATAGCGCAGCGTGCCGGAGGTCCAGATCCGGCCCAGTGCTTCTTCCGCCCTTGTGTTGTGGAAGGTCCAGGGTGTGACCGCGGCGGCACGCTCGTAGTAGGCGATGGCGCGCGGATCGTTGAAGCGCTCGAAGGTTTCCGCGGTATCAAAGGCACCCTCGAAGCTGCCGTCGGTGCCGCGTTGCTCCAGGCTCTGCAGCTGCGCCGGCGGCAGGGGCGAGGGTGGGGGCAGGGTCCGGCAGGCGGCCAGGCCCAGGCAGAACAGGGCGGCCAGCGCCGCGTTGCGTCCAGTGCGGTGTTGCATTTCCATTACACGTTCTACGGCGGGCCATTATGCGCTCCGGGGAGTGGTTGCCAACGCAACGGTTGCGCCGTACCGGAAACCGGGGTAGGGTCGATGCCATGTCGATCCGCCTGGCCACCGCCGTCAATAACAACAACCGCAATAATCTGCGCGCGAATAATCGTGCGCGGCCGATGCGGGACTGCGCCCTGGGTAGATAGACAGCAACACACGCCCGGACACCAGAAAACCCGCATCGGCCGATGCGGGT
>DQIG01000305.1:930-11813 GCA_003525885.1 Stenotrophomonas sp. | reverse complement strand
GACCAACGGTCCGCACCCACCCAAGGCAATTACACCCAGAGCAATCAGAAGGTATAGCGGACGCGGCCGTAGTAATACGCACCGTTGCTGCCGATCGGCGACAGCACGTCGTACGGCAGGTTGCCGAAGTAGTGGATATCGCTGTTGGATCGATCCGGGTAGTTGTCGGTCAGGTTCTGCCCGCCGATGGCCACGCTCCAGCGCGGGGTGATGCGGTATTCGACTTCCGCATCCAGCTGCCATTCGGCCTGGTAGGTCTGGCGCGGAATGTAGCCATCGCCGAAGTTGAACACGCGGGTGGCGCTGCCGTAGCGGTTCACGCGGGTGCTCAGCGACCAGTGGTCGTTGCTCCATGCGGCCGAGAAGCTGCCGCGGGTACGCGGCGTTGCATCGGTAAGCGTGTTGGTCTCTTCGATGCCGAACAGCACGTAGTCCGGGTTCAGCGCGCGCAGCTGGGCCGGGGTGGCCAGCACGTTCTTCAGCGTGGTCTTGGTATACGCATAGGTGCCGGTCAGCAGCAGCTGGCCATCGCCGAGCGATTGGCGCCAGTTGCTCACCAGCTCGGCGCCGCGGGTTCGGGTATCGGCCGCATTGACGAAGAAGCTGGCGCTCTGCAGGCCGCTGACGCCGTAGTTGGCCGCCACGTAGTCGGTGAGCGCATCACCGGTGATGCTCTCCGACAGCGCGATGCGATCGTCGATGTCGATCTGGAAGAAGTCCAGCGACAGGTCGAAGTGCTCGCCGATGCGGCTGGTGAAGCCAAGCGAAGTGTTGATCGACTTTTCCGGCTTCAGGTTCTGCGCACCGAGGCCACGCGCGATCGGGTTGTTGACCGACAGCAGCCGGCCCTGCACCAGTTGGCCGCCGGCGTTGTAGCCGGTGGAGGTGGATTCGTAGCCGATCTGCGCCAGTGACGGTGCGCGGAAGTTGTTGGAGATGGCACCGCGCAACGCGAACGCCGGGGTGAACTCATAGCGCAGGCCGAGCTTGCCGGTCAGTTCACCGCCGAAGTCGTCGTTGTGCTCGTAGCGCGCGGCCAGATCGGTGGAGAACTTCTCGCCGAACTGGCTGGACAGGCTGGCATAGGCGCTGGCCACATCACGCGACAGGCGGGCCGCATCCTGCGGGGTCAGGCCGCCGCCGGCCTGCGAGCCGGTCGGACGGTCGGTGTACGGGCCGGCGGCATAGCTGGCCGGGTCGCCGGGACGGGTCTGGTAGCGCTCATGGCGCGCTTCCACGCCCAGGCCGAGGGTGTGGCTGATGCTGTCGCTCTGGGTGAACACGCGGCTCAGGTCGAGGTTGCCCACGGTCTGCGCGTACTCGTAGTCAGCGGTCTTGAAGCGGGTTGGACTGGTCGGGCCCAGCGAGGCGTTGAGCGAATCACGCAGGCGATAGGTGAAGTCGTTCTGGCCGTAGTCCAGGCTGCCGTCATAGCTCCATTCACCCCATTGCCCGCGCACGCCGGCCACGACCTGCACGTCGCGGTTCTCGCCCTCGGAGATCGGCCGGTAGCCGTTCGGATAGACCTGCTTCCAGTTGGCATCGCCATCGGGGTAGCGGAAGTAGTTCGCGCCTTCGGTATCCCGCTGGTTGAAGGTGCCGAACGCGTACAACGTCGAGGTCTGGCCCACCGGAATCTCGGTGTTCAGCCACAGATTGATGTCCTTGCTCTTGCCGTCGCCCAGCACGTAGTTGCGCTTGCCCTGCAATGCCAGGTTGTCCGGGGTCTGGTCCCACGGCGGAATCTGGTCGAAGCCGGCGCGGTTGGTGCCGTTGCGGTGCTTGTACTCCAGGCCGACGCGCAGGAAGCCGCCGTCTTCGCCCAGCGAGGTGCCGACCTTGGCGCTGATGTTGCCGGTCTGGCCGTCGGTGAGAGTGCGGCCGATCGGCTTGAGGTCGGTGTGGTTGGCACCGTAGCTCGCCTCGATCTCGCCACCGTCGCCGCCGTTGTCGAGGATCACGTTGATCACACCGGCCACCGCATCCGAGCCGTACAGCGCACCGGCGCCGTCGCGCAGCACTTCGATGCGCTTGATTGCGCTGACCGGGATCGAATTGAAATCGACCGGCGTGGTGCCCTTGCCGATCTTGCTGTCGGTGTTGACCAGCGCGGTGTGGTGGCGGCGCTTGCCATTGACCAGCACCAGCACCTGGTCCGGCGACAGGCCGCGCAACTGCGCGGCGCGCACATGGTCGGCACCGCCGGAGTTGGACTGGCGCGGGAAGTTGAACGACGGCAGCAATGCCTGCAGCGCACTGCCCAGTTCACCATTGACCACGCCGGCCTTGCGGATGTCCTCGGCGGTGAGCACATCCACCGGCGAGGTGGATTCGAGCACGGTGCGGTCGGCGGCACGGGTGCCGGTGACGATCACGGTGTCCAGGTTGGTGGCGTCCTGGGCCAGGGCCGGGACGGCAGCGGAGGAAAGCGCGAGGGCGATGGCGAGGCCGAGCGGCGACGCGGGCAGGCGGACGGACATGGGGGCTCCAGCAACAACGACGACGGGGAAGGGGGAGATAGTTTCACTTACATCCATCCGGATGAAGCGATATATTATCTTCGCGTGATGACCGGTGCCGATGCAAGCCCCTGCCGGTCCGGCATGAGCTGATGCCCTGTTGGCATCAGCACGCCGGGCCGGTGGCGCTGTACGCTGCCGGCTCGCTTTGTCCCCCTTCCCCGGAGCTGTACCGATGAAACACCTTGGCCTCGTCTTCGCCGTGCTGCTGGCCACCAGCGGCTGCGCCAGCCTGTCCTCGCAGGCGCCCAGCGGCTATGCCACGGCCACCACCGCCGAACTGAAGGGCGATGCCGCACGGCCGTCCGCCGGCCACGGCTGGGTGCGCAGCGAGCTGTATTTCGGAGTGGGCGAAGAGCAGGGCGCCGGCAACCGCCCGCAGGCTGACACCATCAGCGACGCACAGTGGCGCACCTTCCTGGACAAGGAAGTGACTCCGCGCTTCCCGGACGGCCTGACCGTGTTCGATGCCTATGGGCAGTGGCTGTTCCGCGGCGATGCCGCGCCCAACCGCCTGCGCACCAAGGTGCTGGTGGTGCTGCACGAGGACACCCCGCAGCGCCGCGCCGATATCGAAGCGATCCGCCTGGCGTGGAAGCAACAGACCAAGCATCAATCGGTGCTGTGGTCGCGGCAGCCGGTCGAGGTATCGTTCTGAGTTGAAGGTGCCGCCGCGGTGCCGCAGGGAGCGATGATGAAACACAGGGAATGCGTGCTGGGCCTGGTGCTGGCAGGACTGCTGGCACCGTCGGCGCAGGCGAGTGGCGATGACGGCGAAACGCTGCGGTTCCAGGTGGCCGCTCACGTGCAGGCGCATGCCGATCCCCAGCAGGATGGCAGCATCGCGGTGCAGCTGTCGCCGTCGGGCAAGCGCCAGACGCTGGCAGGCGCGGCGGATGCCGACGGCAATTCGCGATGGTCGCTCGAAGACGTCGATTTCGATGGCTACCCGGAGCTCGTCGCGCGTGCGTCGGTGGGCATGGTCAACGAAGCGGTGGCGGTATACCGGTTCGATCCGGCCAGTTCCTCGTATCGCGCGCTGCAGGCCGAAACGCACGGCAACGACAGTTGCGGTGAACTGATGGGGCTGAGCGTCGACGCAAAGACCCGCACGCTGACCAGCAGCTGCCGCAGCGGCCCGATGTGGTACACCGACCAGTATCGGTTTGCGGGCGCAAAGCTCTATCTGTACCGCAGCGAGCGCCTTCTGATGCTGGGCGATACGCTGAACGCGGCCCTGCATTGGGTGCAGACCGACGATCAGGGGCCGTTGGCCGTCTGGCGGACCTATGCTGCCGACGGACGCGTGCTGGACACGGCCATCGCCGATGGCCTGGGCGCGCTACCCGAGGGACCGTTGCGTGGCCAGCAGGCCTCCGTGCTGGCGGCGCGCGTGTTCCTGTTCGATCGCCCGGGCGCGACCAGCACCAAGCGTTACCTGGTGAAGGGCGACCGCGTGGAAATGCTCGATGAACAGGACGGCTGGGTGAAGCTGCGCTACCGCAACCCGAAGCAGGGCGCGGTGGTGGGTTGGATCAACGTCAGTGATTGACGAGACGTCTACCCGCAGTTTGCACATCGAGGCGACGGGCAACGTGCCCACGGAGGCATCACTTCCTCGGGTCTAGCCTCGGACGTTCCCCCGTTCGAGGATGTATCCGATGAGCAAGCGCGTGGCCGAAATCGTGGTGGACGCCCTGCAGCAGGCCGGTGTCCGCCGTTGCTACGGCATCGTGGGCGATACGCTCAATCATGTGACCGATGCGATGCATGGCAGTGAGATCGCCTGGGTGCACGTACGGCATGAGGAAGTAGCAGCCTTTGCCGCCGGCGCCGATTCGCTGGTCAGCGGCGAGCTGACCGCCTGCGCCGGTTCCTGTGGCCCCGGCAGCCTGCACTTCATCAACGGCGTTTTCGAGAGCAATCGCAACCGTGCGCCAATGGTGCTGATCGCCAGCCAGGTGGTGACCAGCGAGCTGGGCATGGAATTCCCGCAGGAAGTGGACTTCAAGGCGGTGTACGCGAGTTGTTCGGTGTTCTGCGAGCAGGTGCACAGCGCCGAGCAGGCCCGGCGCGTTGTCACCCTGGCCTGCCAGGCGGCGATCAGCCGTCGCGGTGTGGCGGTGGTGATCCTGCCGGCTGATATCAGCCAGGCCGAGGTGAAGCATGATGTGCCGTTCTCGGTGCACTACACCCAGCCGGTGCTGCGTCCTTCCGACGCCGAACTGCAGCGCATCGCTGAGCTGCTGGGGCAGGGCAAGCGCATCGGTGTCTATGCCGGCGCTGGTTGCCAGGGCGCGCACGCGCAGCTGCTGGAACTGGCCCGACGCCTGCAGGCACCGATCGCGCACACCTCGCGCGCCAAGGACTTTGTCGAGCCGGACAACCCGTACAACATGGGCATGACCGGCATCTTCGGCATCGAGTCCGGCTTCCACACACTGATGGAGTGCGACACGCTGCTGCTGCTTGGCGCCGATTTCGCCTGGGGCCAGTTCTACCCGGACAAGGCCACGATCATCCAGGTCGACCGCGATGGCAGCCACCTTGGCCGACGCCACCCGGTGAACCTCGGCGTGGTCGGTGATATCGCACCGACGCTGGATGCCTTGCTGCCGATGCTGCCGCCGCGTGAGGACAGCAGTTTCCTGGACGAGTGCATCGAGCGCCGCGACAAGGCGCTGAGGAAGCGCGAGCAGGAAGAACAGCCGGGTGAAGGCGAGTTGATCCATCCGCAGCACCTGACCGCGCTGCTGTCGAAGCATGCCAGCGACGATGCGCTGTTCACCGCAGACGGCGGCTCGCCGATGGTGTGGGTGCTGCGGCATGTCCGCGTCAATGGCCGCCGCCGCACGCTGACCAGCCTGCTGCACGGCACGATGGCCAACGCGATGCCGCAGGCGCTGGGCCTGCAGAAGGCCTTCCCCGGCCGGCAGGTGATCTCGCTGTCCGGCGATGGTGGCCTGGCGATGCTGCTGGGTGATCTGCTGACCGCGGTGCAGGAGAACCTGCCGATCAAGGTGGTGGTGTTCAACAACGGTTCGCTGAACTTCGTCGAGCTGGAGCAGAAGGTGGAGGGCCTGCTGGACAACTACACCGACCTGAAGAACCCGGACTTTGGCCGCCTGGCCGAAGTGATCGGTTATCACGGCCGCACGGTGACCCGCAGCGAGGACCTGGAGGAAGCGGTGCTGGACTTCCTGTCGCAGCGCGGCCCGGCGCTGCTGGACGTGCATACCAGCCGCGCCGAGCTGGTGATGCCGCCGCAGATCGAGGCCAAGCAGGTGGCCGGAACGGCGCTGTACGCGGCCAAGGCGGTGTTGAATGGCCGCTTCGACGACGTGAAGCATCTGCTGGTGGACAACTTCCTGAAGAAGTAGTGCCGGCCGCTGGCCGGCAACGCCGGGGTCAGATCTGTTTTCCTGCGGAAAACGGATCTGACCCCATCGGTAGGCCGCCGCCATCAGGGGCCCACCGATGCCTGGAACCCATCATTCCACCGTGGAATTGGCGCGCCGGCCCCGCTGGGCCTACCATCGGCGGTCCCCACCCCCACCGCCCCTTCCATGTCCGCTCCCGCTTCCGCCGCACCGCGCCGCTGGTTCGTCGCCGGCGACTTCAACGGCTTCTTCGGCCTGGTCGTCGACAACCTCTCCATCCTCGGCTTCATCGCCATGGCCCTGGTCGGGATCTTCCAGTTCCCCGCCGACGTAGTGTTCGGCCGCATGTTCCCCGGCACGGCCTTCGGCGTGCTGGTCGGCAACCTGCTGTACACCCTGATGGCGCGCCGGCTGGCCGCACGTACCGGCCGCGACGACGTCACCGCCATGCCGCTCGGCCTGGATGCACCGACCAGCATCGGTATGGCGCTGCTGGTGCTCGGCCCGGCCTTCGTCGCGTTCAAGCAGCAGGGCATGGACCCGCACGCGGCGGGCATCGCCACCTGGCAGCTGGGCATGGCTGCGCTGGTCATCATGGGCGTGCTCAAGTTCGTGCTGTCGTTCTTCGGTGAAGCGGTCACCCGCGCGTTGCCGCGTGCCGCGCTGCTGGGTTCCATCGCGGGCATCGCGCTGGTGCTGATGGGCCTGCTGCCGTTGCTGGAAACGCTGCGCTCGCCGCTGGTCGGCTTCACTACGCTGGGCCTGCTGCTGTATGTGTTGATCGCCAAGGGCAAGCTGCCGGTGCGTGGCCCGGGCGTGCTGCTGGCCTTCGTGTTCGGCACCGTGCTGTATTACGGCCTTGGACTGGCCGGGCTGGGCGCGCCCGGTTTCCATGTGCCGGAGTGGGTGCCGCCGCAGGTGGTGCTGCCGCTGCCGACGCTGGGCTTCCTCGACGGCCTGCCTACCGCGATGACCTACCTGCCGCTGCTGCTGCCGTTCGGGCTGCTGATGGTGGTCGGCGGCATCAACGTGTCTGAAAGCGCACGCGCGGCCGGTGATGACTACCGCACCCGCGACATCCTGCTGGTGGAAGCGGTAGCCACGCTGGTGGCTGGTATCTGTGGTGGCGTGGCGCAGACGACGCCGTACATCGGCCAGCCCGCCTACAAGCACATGGGCGCGCGCAGCGGCTACACACTGCTGACCGGCCTGTTCGTCGGCATTGGTGGCATGCTCGGCATCATCTCCGGGCTGGTGCAATGGCTGCCGCTGGCGGTGCTGGCACCGATCATCGTGTACGTGGCCATCGACATCACCACCCAGGCGTTCCAGGCGACGCCGCGCCACCATACTGGCGCGATGGTGTTCGGTTTCCTGCCGTCGGTGGCCTACCTGCTGGCGATCAAGGCACCAGGCTGGATCGCACCGGACCAGCTGCCGCAGTTGCTGACCAAGCTCGACGGCCATGGCCTGCCTGAGTTGGCGGTGATCTTCACCCTCGGCAACGGCTTCATCATCACCTCGATGCTGTGGATTTCGGCGGTGGCGGCGATGGTCGATGGCCGCCTGCGCCGTGCCTGTGGCTTCCTGCTGGTGGCGGCGGTGCTGACCCTGTTCGGCCTGATCCACTCGGTGGACCCGCGCGGCGGCATCTACCTGCCGTGGGACCTGGATGGCCTGGCGCGCATCATCAGCTTGCAGTTCGCCGGTGCCTATGTGGCTCTGGCGTTGCTGCTGGGGTTGCTGTCGTTGCAGAAGCAGCCGGTGAAGCCGTTGGGTGAGAACAGCTGACCACACGATAGTGCCGGCCGCTGGCCGGCATGCTCACGGACCTCGGACGCATCGTGCGGTTGCCGGCCAGCGGCCGGCACTACCGCTCCCCATCCAGCTCCGGGTAGTGGCGGAAGATGCCATTGGTGTTGAACGCCAGACGCCGTTCCGAGCGCAGGTAGGCGGCGATGTTCGGCCGCTTCGCCACCCGCTCCTGCAGCGCGCGCAGCAGGGGCAGGGTGGGGCCGAGCGCCTGCATGCGGCGCGGGAACATGTAGTCCAGCCCACTCAGCAGCTGGAACAGCGACAGATCCACGTAGGAATGCTCGCGCAGTGCATGGCGGCCACCGTTGGCGGCCAGCACCTGCTCGAAATAGCCGAGGAACTTCGGCAGCCGTTCGCCACGCAGGGAGGCGGCCCGTGCCTTGGCTTCGGTCTTCTGCTCTTCGTAGTACTTGGATGCAGCGATCGGATGGTGGGTGTCATGCACCTCGGCCACCAGATCGGCGATGGTCAGCTGCAGTTGCAGCGCCTGCATCCGGCGAGAGGCTGCCTGCGGCACCAGGTCCAAGGTCGGGCCGAGGAAATCCAGGATCGCCGCGACCTGCGCGATGACCTGGCGGCCCGCCTTCAGGAATGGAGGGGCGAAGGGCTGCGCGCCCTCGCTGTTGCCATCCAGGAACGGCTGCATCACGGCATCGCCGTGCACCCGCGCCATGTCGATGTAGTCGGCACCGGCATCTTCCAGCGCCAGCCGCACGAACTCCCCACGGCCCTGGATGCCGGTCCAGTAGAACAGCGCGTACTGCATGGCAGTGCCTCCACAGAACAAGGCCACAGCCTCGCGCGCGGCATGCAAAGCAAGTGTGAGCGCGGCCTTCCTGCAGGCCTCAACCCGAACGGCAGCGGAACAAGTGGGGAACCCGTTGGAATCGGTGGGGTCACACCTTCTCCATGCGTGTGAAACGAGGTGCTGCATCATGCAGAGTGGAAAGGCGGTATGGCCTTGGGTGTTGGGCGTGGTGGTGATCGGTGGCACGGGTGGTTGGTTGTTCCGCGATCAGCTGAAAAGCCTGGCAGACGGTGTTTCGGTGCCGGTGCAATCAACCCCCGCCAGTACCAGCGCACCGCCGCAACCGCAGGCGGCCGCAGAATCCGCGCAAGCACCACCGCCGATCAGGCATCCACTGGATACCGAGGCCGCGGCCGACCCGGCGCTGCCGAAGCTGGCCGACAGCGATGCCACGGCCTGGGGCGCACTGAGCCAGCTGTTCCAGGGCGAGGGCCCGCTGACCCTGCTGCTGCGGGATCATCTGATCCAGCGTCTGGTCACCCAGGTCGACAACCTGGACAAGCCCAGTGTGCCGCCGACCGTGCTGGCCGCGCGGCCGCTGCCGGGCAACCTTCAGGTTGAGCCTGGCGAGGGCGGGGAACGCATCGCCGCAAGCAACGCGGCGCGCTATGCGCCCTACGTGCAGGCATTTACCGCGCTCGACCCGGCGGCAACGGCGGCCACCTACAAGCGCTTCTATCCGTTGATCCAGCAGGCCTACGTCGACCTGGGCCGGCCCGAGGGCTACTTCAACGACCGTCTGGTGGTGGTGATCGACCATCTGCTGGACACCCCGGAACTGGATCAGGCACCGGCAGTACAGCGCGATGAACGCGGCCGCTATCGCTTTGTCGATCCCGCCCTGCAGTCGCGCTCGATCGGGCAGAAGGCCCTGCTGCGCATGGACGCCGCGCAGGCGCGGGCGGTCAAGCAGCAACTGCGGGCGATCCGCAGCGCGATCACCCGCTGAGCCCGTCCGCCACGAGGAACTGATCGGGATCAACGCGCCGACCACACCCGCTCCGGCATGCTGGCCACAGGCTGACTGGCCTCGGGGTGCAGTCGCAGCCACCCTTGAAACTGGGTGGGGCAACCGCATCTTTCCAGCATCGCCGGCGCGGGCCGGCCCTGATGACCGATGAGGTTTCGCAATGCGGATGGACAAGCTCACCTCGCGTTTCCAGCAGGCGCTGGCAGACGCACAGTCGCTGGCCGTGGGCCGCGACAACAGCATCATCGAACCTATTCACCTGTTCAGCGCGCTGCTGGATCAGCAGGGCGGCAGCACGCGCCCGCTGCTGGCCCAGGCCGGGGTGAACGTGCCGGTACTGCGCGAGCGCCTGGCCGAGGCGCTGGATGCACTGCCCAAGGTGTCCGGCCAGGCCGGCAACGTCTCGATGGGCAATGACCTGGGACGCCTGCTGAACCAGACCGACAAGCTGGCCCAGCAGAACGGCGACGCCTTCATTGCCAGCGAGTGGTTCGTGCTCGCGGCGCTGGAAGACAGCGGCACGTTGGGCATGGCGCTGCGCGCCGCCGGTGCCGACAAGACCCGCCTGCAGGCTGCGATCGACAAGCTGCGTGGCGGCGAGAACGTGCAGTCGGAGAATGCGGAGGAACAGCGGCAGGCGCTGGAGAAGTACACCATCGACCTGACTGCGCGTGCTGAGAGCGGCAAGCTCGATCCGGTGATCGGCCGTGACGAGGAGATCCGCCGCACCATCCAGGTGCTGCAGCGCCGGACCAAGAACAACCCGGTGCTGATCGGCGAACCCGGCGTGGGCAAGACCGCGATCGTGGAGGGCCTGGCCCAGCGCATCATCAACGACGAAGTGCCCGAGGGCCTGCGCGGCAAGCGCGTGCTGTCGCTGGACATGGGCGCGTTGATTGCCGGCGCCAAGTTCCGCGGTGAATTCGAGGAACGCCTGAAGGGCGTGCTCAACGACCTGGCCAAGAGCGAAGGGCAGATCATCCTGTTCATCGACGAGCTGCACACCATGGTCGGCGCCGGCAAGGCCGATGGCGCGATGGATGCGGGCAACATGCTCAAGCCGGCGCTGGCACGTGGCGAACTGCACTGCGTGGGCGCCACCACGCTGGACGAGTACCGCAAGTACATCGAGAAGGATGCTGCGCTGGAGCGCCGCTTCCAGAAGGTGTTTGTCGGCGAACCGTCGGTGGAGGACACCATCGCGATCCTGCGCGGGCTGAAGGAAAAGTACGCGGTGCACCACGGGGTGGAGATCACCGACCCGGCCATCGTGGCCGCTGCGACGCTGTCCAATCGCTACATCACCGACCGCCAGCTGCCGGACAAGGCCATCGATCTGATGGACGAGGCGGCCTCGCGCCTGCGCATGGAGATCGACTCCAAGCCGGAAG
>DQIG01000305.1:449-779 GCA_003525885.1 Stenotrophomonas sp. | reverse complement strand
GAGATCGACTCCAAGCCGGAAGAGCTGGACCGCCTGGAACGTCGTGTGATCCAGCTGAAGATCCAGCGCGAGATGCTGAAGAAGGAAAAGGACGAGGCCTCGCGACAGCGCCTGGCCGATCTGGAAGCCGATATCGACGGACTGGAGCGCGAGTTCTCTGACCTGAACGAGGTCTGGAAGTCCGAGAAGGCCGCGCTGCAGGGCACCACCAAGATCAAGGAACAGGTCGAACAGGCCAAGGTGGAACTGGAGTCTGCCCAGCGCCGGCAGGATTTCGCCCGCATGAGCGAGATCCAGTATGGCGTGCTGCCGCAGCTGGAAAAGCAGCTG
>DQIG01000305.1:0-298 GCA_003525885.1 Stenotrophomonas sp. | reverse complement strand
CCGCAGCTGGAAAAGCAGCTGGCGGCCGCGCAGGAAGTGGAGAACCACGACTTCAAGCTGGTGCAGGACCGGGTCACCGACGAGGAGATCGCCGAGGTCGTCTCGCGTTGGACCGGCATTCCGGTCAACAAGATGCTCGAAGGCGAGCGTGACAAACTGCTGCGCATGGAAGAGGTGCTGCACAACCGCGTGGTCGGCCAGGAAGAGGCGATCAAGGTGGTGTCCGACGCGGTGCGTCGTTCGCGCGCGGGCTTGTCCGATCCGAATCGACCGGCTGGCTCGTTCCTGTTCCTCGGCC
>DQIG01000430.1:2850-3104 GCA_003525885.1 Stenotrophomonas sp. | reverse complement strand
CCGGCCGCTGGCCGGCAACCCCCTAAGTTCCTGATTTGTGCCGGTAAAATACCCGTAAAGGGAGGCGGAAAACGGCCTGTTGTGGTAGCATCCACAGGTTGAATCGAGGTTCCGGCGCGACCGCCCACGGGCGGATGTGCCGGACTGGACCGCTACCAGACAACGGAACCCGAATGGCAGAAACCGCCAAGGAAATCATCCAGGTCAACCTGGAAGACGAGATGCGCAAGAGCTATCTCGATTACGCCATGAGC
>DQIG01000430.1:0-2703 GCA_003525885.1 Stenotrophomonas sp. | reverse complement strand
CTATCTCGATTACGCCATGAGCGTGATCGTGGGCCGCGCGCTGCCAGATGCGCGCGACGGCCTCAAGCCGGTGCATCGTCGTGTGCTGTTTGCGATGAATGAACTCAACGCGCACAGCAACAAGCCTTACTTCAAGTCGGCGCGTATCGTCGGTGACGTCATCGGTAAGTACCACCCGCATGGCGATCAGTCGGTGTACGACACGCTGGTGCGACTGGCACAGCCGTTCTCGCTGCGCTACATGCTGGTCGATGGCCAGGGTAACTTCGGTTCGGTCGACGGCGACTCCGCTGCGGCGATGCGATACACCGAGGCGCGCATGTCGCGCCTGGCGCATGAGCTGATGGCGGACATCGACAAGGAAACCGTCGATTTCCAGCCCAACTACGACGAAAAGGAACTGGAGCCGACGGTCATGCCGACCCGGTTCCCGAACCTGCTGGTCAATGGTTCGGCCGGTATCGCGGTGGGCATGGCGACCAACATCCCGCCGCACAACCTGACCGAATCGATCAACGCCTGCATCGCGCTGATCGACAATCCGGAAATCGATGTCGACGGCCTGATGGAATACATCCCGGGCCCGGATTTCCCGACCGCCGGCATCATCAACGGCACCGCCGGCATCATCGCCGGCTATCGCACTGGCCGCGGCCGCGTGCGTATCCGTGCCAAGGCCGATATCGAAGTGGCCGACAACGGCCGTGAATCGATCATCGTCACCGAAATTCCTTACCAGGTGAACAAGGCGCGTCTGATCGAGAAGATCGCCGAGCTGGTCAAGGAAAAGAAGATTGAAGGCATCAGCGAGCTGCGCGATGAGTCCGACAAGGACGGCATGCGCATCTACATCGAAATCAAGCGCGGTGAATCTGCCGAGGTTGTGCTGAACAACCTGTACCAGCAGACGCAGATGGAATCGGTGTTCGGCATCAACATGGTGGCGCTGGTCGATGGCCGCCCGCAGTTGATGAACCTCAAGCAGATGCTGGAGGCGTTCGTCCGCCATCGCCGCGAAGTGGTCACCCGCCGTACGGTGTTCGAGCTGCGCAAGGCGCGCGCCCGCGCCCATGTGCTGGAAGGCCTGACCGTCGCGCTGGCCAACATCGACGAGATGATCGAGCTGATCAAGACCTCGCCGAATCCCGCCGAAGCCCGTGAGCGCATGCTCGCGCGCCTGTGGGAGCCGGGCCTGGTCGGCTCGATGCTGGGTGCTGCCGGTGCCGAAGCGTCGCGTCCGGATGACCTGCCCAAGGGCGTGGGCCTGATCGAGGGCGGCTACCAGCTGACCGAGATCCAGGCCACCCAGATCCTGGAAATGCGCCTGCACCGCCTGACCGGGCTGGAGCAGGACCGCCTGACCGAGGAATACAAGCAGCTGCTGGAAGTGATCGCCGGGCTGATCCACATCCTGGAAGATCCCGACCGCCTGCTGCAGGTGATCCGTGAAGAGCTGATCAGCGTCAGGGCCGAGTTCGGCGATGAACGTCGTACCGAAATCCGCCACAGCGAAGAAGATCTGGACATCCTCGACCTGATCGCCCCGGAAGACGTGGTGGTCACCGTGTCGCATGCCGGTTACGTGAAGCGGCAGCCGGTGAGCGTGTACCGTGCGCAGCGTCGTGGTGGCCGTGGCCGCAGTGCGGCGGCGACCAAGGAAGAGGATTTCATCGAACAGCTGTGGCTGGTCAACACGCATGACACGCTGCTGACCTTCACCAGTTCGGGCAAGGTGTTCTGGCTGCCGGTCTACCAGCTGCCCGAGGCCGGCTCCAACGCCCGCGGCCGTCCGATCATCAACTGGATTCCGCTGGAACCGGGTGAACGCGTGCAGGCCGTACTGCCGGTGCGCGAGTATGCCGATGGCCAGTTCGTGTTCTTCGCTACGAAGAACGGTACGGTCAAGAAGACCCCGCTGGGCGAGTTCGCCTTCCGTCTGGCCCGCGGCAAGATCGCGATCAACCTGGACGAGGGCGATGCCCTGGTCGGCGTCGGCCTGACCGACGGCGAGCGCGACATCCTGCTGTTCGCCTCCAACGGCAAGACCGTGCGCTTCGGTGAAGACAAGGTCCGCTCGATGGGGCGTACCGCGACCGGCGTGCGTGGCATCAAGATGCCGGCCGGCGAGGAAGTGGTCAGCCTGATCGTGGCCGAGAGTGCCGGTGGCATCGAGGACGAGAACGAGGACGACAACGGTGTCGAGGAAGCCGCCGCCACGGGCGATGCGGTGATCGACGGCGCCGATGACAGCAGCGTGCAGTACATCCTCACCGCCACCGAGAACGGCTACGGCAAGCGCACCCCGCTGCCGGATTACCCGCGCAAGGGCCGTGGCACGCAGGGCGTGATCGGTATCCAGACCACCGAGCGCAACGGCAAGCTGGTCGCCGCGGTGCTGATGGGGTCGGGTGACGAGGTCCTGCTGATCTCCGATGGCGGTACGCTGGTGCGTACGCGTGGCTCTGAAATCAGCCGCGTCGGCCGTAACACCCAGGGCGTGACCCTGATCCGCCTGTCCAAGGACGAGAAGCTGCAGGCGGTGGAGCGCATGGATGCCTCGATCGACGAGGACGAGGACGAGGTGGCAGTGGCTACCCCGGCCGCGACCACGACCGATGGCGCCCCGGCGGCTGCCAGCAGCGAGGACGCCGCGCAGGAGTGATCCTGCTGCGAGCCTGAGGTACCCGACGACGCCGGCCGTGT
>DQIG01000428.1 GCA_003525885.1 Stenotrophomonas sp. | reverse complement strand
CCCACCCCGCCTTCGACAGTTCCCAGCAGCGGGCAGTAGATCCACGCCATGCGTGGATGAAACTCTCTGGAGACGATGGGTCAATCGATGTGACGGAAGACCTGGATCACTTCGCGGTCCTCCGGCGCACCCAATAGCCTACGCCCAGCAGCACGAACCACGCCGGGCTGGCGATCAGCGCTTGGCGGGTGTCGCCCTGCAGGCTCAGCAGCACCAGCACGGCCGCGAAGAACACCAGGCAGGCCCAGCACATGGCGACGCCGCCGGGCATCTTGAAGATCGACGCAGCGTGGCGCTCCGGGTAGCGACGGCGATAGGCCATGTAGGCCACCAGGATCAGCGACCAGACGAAGATGAACAACACCGTCGCCAGTGTCGTCACCAGGGTGAAGGCAGTCACCAGGTTGGGAATCAGGTAGATCAGCAGCGTGCCGCCCAGCAGGCACAGGCACGAGAACAGCAGGCCACGGGCCGGCACTGCGGCGCGCGACAGTTTCGAGAGACCGCGCGGCGCGTGGCCCTCTTCGGCCAGGCCGTAAAGCATGCGACTGGTGGAGAAGATGCCGCTGTTGGCCGAGGACGTGGCGGACGTCAGCACCACGAAGTTGATCAGGCTGGCGGCGGCGGGAATGCCGGCCAGCACGAACAGCTGCACGAACGGGCTCTTGTCCGGCACCACCTGGCGCCACGGAGTGACCGCCATGATCGCGATCAGCGCCAGCACGTAGAAGATGATGATGCGCACCGGGATCGAGTTGATCGCCTTGGGCAGGTTGCGCTCGGGGTCGGCGGTTTCGGCGGCGGTGGTGCCGACCAGCTCGATACCGACGAAGGCGAACACCGCAATCTGGAACCCGGCGAAGAAGCCGACCAGGCCCATCGGGAACATGCCGCCGTCATTCCACAGGTTCGACAGCGACGCGGTGTGGCCGCTGGGTGAGGTGAAGCCCCACGCCACCAGCCCGGCGCCGGTGATGATCAGCGCGCAGATCGCCACGATCTTGATCAGCGCGAACCAGAATTCCATTTCACCGAACAGCTTCACCGTCACCAGATTCAACGCCAGCAGCAGCATCACGCAGGCCAATGCCGGTTTCCAGGCTTCAAGCCCGGGGAACCAGAACTGTGCGTAGGCGGCGATCGCGATCACGTCGGCGATGGCGGTGACGATCCAGCAGAACCAGTACGTCCATCCACAGAAGAACCCGGCCCACGGGCCGAGCAGATCGGTGGAGAAATCGATGAAGGATTTGTACTGCAGGTTCGACAGCAGCAGCTCGCCCATCGCGCGCATCACGAAGAACAGCATCGCGCCGATGATCAGGTAGACGAAGACGATGGACGGGCCGGCCAGGCTGATGGTCTTGCCCGACCCCATGAACAGGCCGGTGCCGATGGCACCGCCAATGGCGATCAGTTGCAGGTGGCGGTTGGACAGGCTGCGGCGCAGGTGCTCGGGAGGCGTTGCGGGCTCGGTCATGGGCGCGGGCAAAAGGGCGGGCGAAGCGTCCGACGGTAGTCCTCCGCGACGTCGAGCGCCAGCGCCAGTCGGCCCCATTGCGTCAAAGTCGGCCGCTTTCACCACAATGTGACCGAATACCGTATTGATCCCATTCCGCCCGGCCCGGCGCCATGCTCAGATAGCCGCACCTGCCCAAGGACCGGCCCGACCATGCGCCCTGCCCCGCCCGCCCCGCTGGAGCCCCGGCCATGAGCCGCCTGCGCGTCATCATCGGCGGCACCGCGCTGGCCCTGCTGGCCGCTGCGGTGCCGATCGCGGTCATGGCCTATGCCACCTGGGACCGCGCGATCAGCGTCGAACAGCAGCGCCTGCGCGACATCGCAGACCGTACCCTGCGCCGCTCCGACCTGTCCTACCAGGAAGCGCTGGCGGCACTGAAATCGGCCGAGGCCGGTGGCTACCTACCCTGCAGTCCCGAACACATCCGGCGCATGCAGACCCTGGTCATGACCACCCCATCGATCGACCAGATGGGCTACTTCGAAGGTGGCAAGCTGCGCTGCACCTCCTGGGGTCCCTTCCTGTCCGATGTGGATCAGCCCACGCCGGATCACGTCACCAGCGACGGCGCCGGCATCGCGGTGGACGTGCGCCCGGAAATCAGCGGGCGCCGCCAGGTGCTGGCGATCCTGTATGGGTCCTACGACGCACTGGTAGACCCGCGCCGCTTCGTCGATGTCATCGCCGACCCGAATGTGCGGCTGGCACTGGCCAGCCCCGACGGACGCCTGCTGGCCAAACAGCCAGGTCTGGATCCGGACCTGCTGCAGGCGCTGCTGCGCGACCCGGGCAAAGGCCTGGATCACAACACCCTGTTCGCCACCGCGCGCAACGAGGAATGGCTGGCCATCGCCACCACGCCGCGCACTGCGCTGGCTGCGGCCTTCCGCCAACAGGCATGGCTGTACGTGCCGGTGGGCCTGCTGCTGGCCGCTGCCGGGGCCGGCCTGGTGATCTGGCTGTCGCGGCGCCGCCTGTCGCTGCGCGGCGAACTGGCCACCGCCATCCGTCGCCGCGAGCTGTACCTGCATTACCAGCCGATCATCGAACTGGACACCGGCATCTGCGTCGGCGCCGAGGCCCTGGTGCGCTGGCAACGCCCGGATGGCACCCAGGTGCGGCCGGACCTGTTCATCCCGCTGGCCGAAGAGGCCGGCATGATCGCCGACGTCACCGACCTGGTGATCGAGAACGTGGTGCGTGACATGCGCGAGCTGCTGGTGGCCGACCGCAGCGCGCACATCGCGATCAACCTCGCCGCCGAGGACATCAGTAGTGGCCGCGCCCTGAAGATGATTTCCCGGCACATGGCCGGCAGCGGCATCCTGCCGCAGCAGATCTGGATGGAGGCCACCGAACGCGGCTTCCTCGATCTGGACCGCGCGCGCACCATGCTCGCCGCCGCCCGCCGCGCCGGCCACAGCGTGGCCATCGATGATTTCGGTGTCGGCTTCTCCAGCCTGCAGTACCTGGAGCAGCTGCCACTGGATGCGCTGAAGATCGACAAGTCATTCATCGATGCGATCGGCACTGAAAGCGCCACCAGCCCGGTCACGCCGCACATCATCGACATGGCCAAGGAGCTGGGCCTGTGGGTGGTGGCCGAGGGCGTGGAAACCGAAGCGCAACTGGCCTACCTGCACAGCCGGCACGTGGAATTCGGCCAGGGCTGGCTGTTCTCGCGGCCGCTGCCGCGCGATGAATTCGTCGCCTTCCACCACAAGCGGCAGCAGCAGTACGGCGCTGCACGCGAGCACATGCAGAACCCGCGCAGCGTGCCGATCGAGCAGGTACCGCTGGAGTAAGGCAACAGCAAGGCCCACGGTAGTGCCGGCCGCTGGCCGGCACCGCGTCATCATTGATCGGCGCCTACGCCCACGCCTTCGGCCGCGCCAGCAACCACGCGGCGGTCACCGCCAGCAGCAGCAACGGCAGCCATCCCAACTGGTTCGTGCCGCTGGCCTGCAGCAGCACGCCGCCTGCCACGCCGCCGGCGGCAATGGCCAGGTTCCAACCAGTCACCAGCATCGACTGCGCCAGATCCGCTGCGGCCCCGGCGCGCCGTGCCAAGGCGGTCTGGAACAGGGTCGGCACGGCGCCGAACGCCACGCCCCACAGGATCGTCGCCAGCAGCAGCACGCTCGCCACGCCCGGCCACACCAGCAAGGCCAGCACCGGCACGATGAAGCCGATCACCGCCGCCCATACCAGCGCATGCAGGTGGCGATCCACGCCCCAACCGGCAATCCCGATGCCGGCGATTGCCGCCACGCCGAAGGCGAGCAGCAGCCGGTCCAGCCACGCACCGGCACCCGCATCGACCGCCAGCGGCTCGATGTACGTGTACAGCACGTTGTGCGCCAGCACGTACAGCACCATCACCAGCAGCGCGCTGCGTACACCAGGCATGCGCCAGACCGTAGCCAGCGAGGTGCGCTGCCCGGCACCGGCGGCCGGCAATGCAGGCAACGCCCAGCGCGCGTAGCCCAGCAGTACCACGCCCAACACGCTCATCAATGCGAACGCCCAGCGCCAGCCGATCTGCTGCCCAAGCAGGGTGCCGGCCGGCACCCCCAACGACAGTGCCAAGGGCGATCCCACCATCGCCACCGCGATCGCCCGCCCCTGCAACGAGGGCACCACCATGCGCGCGGCGTAACCGGCTACCAGCGACCACAGCAGGCCACCGCTCACGCCGGCCAGAAAACGCGCAGCAAGGATCAGCGCATAGCTGCTGCTCAGCGCGGTCAGCGTGTTGACCACCACGAAGCCGGCGATGGCGGCCAGCAGCAATGGCCGCCGCGGCAGGCGCTGGGTCAATGCGGTCATCGGCAGTGCAGCCATCACCGAGCCCAGCGCGTACACGCTCACCAGCTGGCCGACCGCCGCGTCACTCACGCCCAGGCTTTCGCCCATCGGCCGCAGCACGCCGGCCGGCAGGGTCTCGGTCAGCAAGGTGATGAAGCCGCCGCCGGCCAGGGCAAGCAGGCCCGCCCACGGCAGTCGCGTGGCTTCACCGGCCGGGCTGCTGGCATCAACAGCATGGCCACTCATCGGGTGGCCTCCAGGTCGGCATGGACCGCATCACGCAGGTCATCGACGAACGCACCATCCATGCCTTCGTACAGCGTGTTGGTCAGCGCCACCACGCTCAGCCCACGCGCCGGATCAACGAACCAGCTGTGCCCGTAGGCACCGCCCCAGCGCCAGGTACCTTCGCGCTGCGGTGTACCGCTGGCGGCGGCGTCGCGCAGCACCGCAAAGCCCAGCCCGAAGCCCCAGCCGGCCGGTTCCGGCGGCCCCTGCTCGCCTACCTGCGCGGTGGCCATCTCCGCCACCAGCGCGGGCGGCAACAGACCAGAGCGCTGTACGTCGCGTAAGGCCTCCAGCACCGCCATCACCTCATCGGCGGTACCGACCAGGCCGGCACCGGCCGAAGCGAAGCGGCTGGCGTCGGTGGCACGCGCGAGGCTGTACTCGATGCCAACCGTGCCTTCGAACGGTGCGACCACTTCGCCCTCCCGCAGGCGATGCGGCTGCGGCGCGTCGCTCACATAGGGCGTGGCCAACCGTGTGGCATCGCGCGTGGCGAAGGCGGTATCGCGCAGGCCCAACGGAGCGGCCAGCAACCGCGTGAACAGCGCCTGCAGCGTTTCACCCGTCGCCGCTTCGGCCACCGCACCGGCCACATCCACGCCCAGCGAGTACAGCCATTGGCTGCCCGGCTCGAACAGCAGCGGAGCCTGCGCGATGCGGCGCACGTTCTCGGCCAGCGAGAGCGGGTTTGCATCCAGGCCATCGCTGACCCCGGCGCGCGCATAGGGGCCGTCCGCATCGGCTTCCAGGAAGCGGTAGCCCAGCCCGCTGCTGTGGCTGAGCAGCTGGCGCAGGCTGATCGGCGGCCTGCGGCCATCGGCCAGCGCCGGGCGGAAGTCCTGCAGCCAGCGCTGCACCGGTGCATCGAGGTCGAGCACGCCTTCGGCCACCAGTCGCAGGATCACCGTGGTCAGCAGCGGCTTGCTGACCGATGACAGCCGGAACAGCTGGTCACGCTGCATCGGCATCGCCGCCTCGCGATCAGCCAGCCCGGTCGCGCTGGCATGGCGCAGCACACCGTGCTCACGCACCAGCACCACCGCACCGACCAGCCGCAGCGGGTGGACCTGCTGCAGCAGCCGCTGCACCGAAGGCAGCATCGGCGCGGGTTCAAGGGAAAGAACGGCATTCATCGCGGTGATCCGTGGGGAGAGGCCCGCCACGTTAGGCAGCACAGCACGGCGCAAAAAGCCGGTTGCCGCTCCGGGCATCATGGACCGCGTAGTCCGTAATCGGCATCATGCCCGGAACTGCAAGGCCGCAACGGTCGCCGCTGCGTCCCGCACCACAGTGTTGCGGTGGCGGCGCCGCCCGCCGCGATCACCCGCCCCTACCCTGCTGCTTTCATTGCCCGTACGCCCATGTCAGTCCTGGACAACCTCGCCAACCTGCAGACCTTCGTCCACGCCGCCGACACCCGCAGCTTCGTCGAGACCGGTCGCCTGCAGGGCATCTCCGCTTCGGCGGCCGGCAAATGCGTTGCGCGGCTGGAGCACGCACTGGGCGTGCGCCTGTTCCACCGCAGCACGCGCAGCATCACGCTCACCGCCGAGGGCCAGCTGTTCCTGGCACGCTGCCGGCGCATCCTCGACGAACGCGATGCCGCGCGCACCGAACTGGCACAGCCGCACGCCACGCCTCGCGGCACGCTGCGCATCGGCCTGCCGCTGGTGGGCGACCTCACCCTGCCGTTGATGGCCGAGTTCATGGCCGCGTATCCGGACATCCGCCTCGACCTGGATTTCAGTGACCGGCTGGTCGATGTCATCGAGGAAGGTTTCGACGCTGTGCTGCGTGTCGGCGAACCCAGCGATTCACGCATGAACGCACGTCGCCTGGGCGTGTTTCCACGCCGCGTCGTTGCCTCGCCAGCATACCTGCAGCGCCGCGGCACGCCACGCACGCCGGCCGATCTGTTGCAGCACACGCTGCTGCACTACCGCTTCCCCAGCACCGGCAAGCTGGAACTGTGGCCGATCCACTGGCCCGACCACGAAACACCGCAGGAACTGCCAGTGCACATGGTGGCCAACACCATCGAGGCACGGGTCGCGCTGGCGCTGCGCGATATCGGCCTGGCCTTCGTGCCGGTGCACTCGGTGCGCGATGCGCTGGCAGACGGTCGCCTGGTCACCGTGCTGGATGATCACGTGCATTCCTGCG
>DQIG01000289.1 GCA_003525885.1 Stenotrophomonas sp. | reverse complement strand
CCGGGCCATGCCCGGCGGATGCCTCACCACGTAGCTGCCGGGCATGGCCCGGCGCTACCACCGTGACCCCCAAGGTGTCGCCATGAAATTCTCTTTTCTTGCTGTATCCCTGGCCGCCGCGCTCGCGCTGGCCGGCTGCTCCACCCTGGTGCCGAAGAACACCGCCGTCGCTCCGGCGATTCCTGCGCAGTGGCCGGCCGAGGCCACGCAGGGCCAGGTGGCCGATGTTGCCGCTGTCGGTTGGCGCGACTTCTTCACCGATGCGCGCCTGCAGCAGGTGATTGACCAGTCGCTGCAGAACAACCGCGACCTGCGCGTGGCCGTGCTCAACGTCGAACGCGCACGCGGCCAGTACCGCGTGCAGCGTGCCGACCGCGTGCCTGGCGTGGCCGTCACCGGCCAGATGCAGCGCCAGGGCACCGACGCCGGTGTCACCGAGCAGTTCACCGCTGGTGTCGGCGTGGCCGAGTTCGAGCTGGATCTGTTCGGCCGCGTGCGCAACCTCAGTGAAGCGGCACTGCAGCAGTACTTCGCTGTGGCCGCCAACCGCCGCAACGCGCAGTTGAGCCTGGTGGCTGAGACTGCGACGGCGTGGCTGACCTATGGGGCCGATGCGCAGCGGTTGAAGATCGCCGATGCCACGCTGAAGACCTACGAGGATTCGCTGCGCCTGGCCGAGGCCCGCCACGAGCGCGGTGGCAGCTCTGCGCTGGAGCTGACCCAGACTCGCACGCTGGTGGAAACCGCGCGTACCGATGCCGCGCGCCTGCGCGGCCAGCTGGCCCAGGACCGCAATGCGCTGGCCCTGCTGGCCGGTGGCCAGCTCGATCCGGCGCTGCTGCCGGACAGCATAGAACCGCAGCTGCTGGCGCTGGCACCGCCACCGGCGGGCCTGCCCAGCGATGTGCTGCTGCAGCGCCCGGACATCATGGCGGCCGAACACCAGCTGCTGGCAGCCAATGCCAACATCGGTGCGGCACGTGCCGCGTTCTTCCCGAGCATCTCGCTGACCGGCAGCATTGGCAGTGGCTCGAGTGAACTGTCCAACCTGTTCGACAGCGGAACGCGCGTGTGGAGCTTCCTGCCGAAGATCACCCTGCCGATCTTCCAGGGCGGCAAGCTGCGCGCCAACCTGGCCATTGCCAACGCCGATCGTGATATCGCACTGGCGCAGTACGAGAAGTCGATCCAGGTGGGCTTCCGCGAAACCGCCGATGCGCTGGCATTGAACGTCAGCCTGGATGAGCAGGTGAGTTCACAGCAGCGCCTGGTGGAAGCGGCCGAACAGGCCAACCGCCTGTCGCAGGCACGCTACGACGCCGGCCTGGACAGCTTTGTCACCCTGCTCGATGCACGGCGTACCGCCTACAACGCGCAGCAGACCCAGCTGCAGGCCCAGCTGGCGCAGCAGACCAACCGCATCACCCTGTACAAGGTGCTGGGCGGCGGCTGGCACGAGCGCGGGTGAGAGAAAGCCGGCCAGCGGCCGGCTCTACCTTGATGATCGATGGTAGTGCCGGCCGCTGGCCGGTATTGCCATTTCAGGGCCTGCTACACCGCCTCGTCGTCGCGCCGCGCCACATGGCAGGCGCGCACCCGTGCCAGCGCGTCGCCAGCTTCGCGCGCCATCTGCTCGTACTCGCGCCGGATCTCTTCCAGCCGTTCCTCGTCCAGTTCTTCCAGATCCAACAGTTCGTTGTTGGCTTCGGCCGTTGCGCGGATCAGCTCGTCCAGCTTGATCTGCATCGCGGCGGTGTCCGCGTTCTGCGTGTGCTGGATCAGGAACACCATCAGGAAGGTGATGATGGTGGTGCCGGTGTTGATCACCAGCTGCCAGGTGTCGTTGAAACCGAACACTGGGCCGCTGATGCCCCAGATGACCACGATTGCTACTGCGGCCAGGAAGGTCCACGGCGAGCCGGTGGCGGCCGCGGCCTTCTTGGCGATCGTATTGAACAGGTTGCGTGCTTTCATCGTCGTCGTCCCACTCAGGTGACGAGGATGATCGGCAGTGTCTCGTGCAGGGGCCGTGCAGCCGTCGCGCTTCAGCTCAGGCGCGCAGGCGCGGCGCGTCCTGCAGGCGCACCGGGCTGGTCTGGTAGACGTGCTGCCAGCAACGGTCGACGAATTCGCGGGCCTGGGCTTCGCTCAGGCGCGGCATGATCTGCAGGGCGTACTGGGTCTGGAACATCTCGTCGCGCTGCGCATTGCTGGCGCGCGGCTGGGTGATCAGCGAATCGCAGGCGAACTTGATCCACGGCACGTAGGAGCCGAAGGAGTTGTGCGGCAGTGCACCGTCGGCATGCTGGCGGCGCCAATGGTCAAGCTCGGCGTCGACGTTGATGACCGGGGGAATGGTGGGGACTTCAGCGTGCATGTCGATCCAATCGGTTGAGGTGGAGGGGAGTGGGGGTTCATCGCAGTGTGGCGTATGCGCCGGTGCATGCCGTGTCAGCGCGGCGTGGAGCCGGCGTTGCGATTGCCTATCAATTGCGCATGCTCGACCGCGCCGAGGTCTTCGGCCATGTCGGCCATCGCATTGCACAGGCGCTCATGGTCGAGCGGATGGCCACGCACCAGTTCCAGCTGCAGGCCCTGGTAGGCGGTCCAGAACAGCGCGCCACGCTGATGCAGTGCGTACTGCTGCTGCAGGCGCTTGCGGATGGCGTCGAGGATCGGGTCGGGCGGGGGGCGTACGGCGTGCGCGCACATGGCTGGCTCCGCCGGGGAAAGGAGTCCCGGTAACCCCACCCTAGGCGCGGCAGCCGGGTGGGGTGTTACCGCAGCGTGTGCACGCAGCGCAGCTGACTGTGCACGGGTTCACGGCAATGGCCGCAAACGCTGCCGGCACTAGGGCGTGCCGGCACTGAAGCGTTCATTAAGCGGATTCAACAGGACACTGCGCGATGCTTATTCACCGATGTCTTCATTCCAGATCTCCGGATGCTGCGCAATGAAACCGCCCAGCAGATCCACGCATTCCTGGTTGTCGAGGTCGATCACGTTGACGCCGTTTTCGCGCAACCAGTCGATGCCACCCTGGAACGTGCGCGATTCGCCCACCACCACGGTGCCGATGTTGAACTGGCGCACTAGGCCCGAGCAGTACCAGCACGGCGCCAGGGTGGTGACCATGATGGTGTCCTGGTAGCGGCGCTGGCGGCCGGCCTTGCGGAAGGCGTCGGTCTCGCCGTGCACGGAGGGGTCGCCTTCCTGCACGCGGCGGTTGTGGCCGCAGCCGAGCAGGCGGCCGTCGTTGTGGTACAGCGCCGCGCCGATCGGCACGCCGCCCTCGGCCAGGCCCTGGCGGGCTTCGGCGATGGCGGTCTGCAGCAGGGCCTGGTAGTCGGGCGTGGTGATCATGCGGGGGCTCCGGTAAGTCGTGGCCCGCCATGATACGGGCAGGGGGTGCCGCTGGCCCCCGGCGGTGCGATAATCGGGGCCATGAGCGAATCCCCCTACAAAGCCGGTACCACCCATTTCGGGTTCCGCGACGTCGCCGCCAAGGACAAGCAGAAGCTGGTCGGCCAGGTGTTCACCTCGGTCGCGCGCAACTACGACCTGATGAACGACCTGATGAGCCTGGGCGTGCACCGGGCGTGGAAGCGCTACTACGTGGCGACCGCGCAGGTGAAGCCGGGCGACCGCGTGCTCGACCTGGCAGGCGGCACCGGCGACATCGCCGCCCTGCTGAAGGAGCGCGTTGGCGCCGAGGGCTCGGTGGTGCTTGGCGACATCAACGCCGGCATGCTGTCGGTCGGCCGTGACCGCCTGACCAACCGTGGCCTGGTGCTCGGCCTGGACTACGTGCAGTGCAACGCCGAAGCCCTGCCGTTCCCGGACAACAGCTTCGACCTGGTCACCATCGCCTTCGGCCTGCGCAACGTGACCGACAAGGACGCTGGCCTGCGCGAGATGTACCGCGTGCTGAAGGTGGGCGGCCAGGCCCGCGTGCT
The DNA here is from genome assembly GCA_003525885.1 of Stenotrophomonas sp. Classification (GTDB taxonomy): domain Bacteria; phylum Pseudomonadota; class Gammaproteobacteria; order Xanthomonadales; family Xanthomonadaceae; genus Stenotrophomonas. The sequence goes on along the minus strand of DQIG01000289.1, from coordinate 593 downwards.
GGAGTTCTCCGAAGTTACCGCGGACTGGTTCAAGCCGATCTACGACTTCCACTCGTTCAGGATCCTGCCCAAGCTGGGCAAGTTGTTCGCCAACGATTCGGACAGCTATCAGTACCTGGCCGAGAGCATCCGCAAGCACCCGCCGCAGGAAGAACTGAAGGCGATGATGGGGCAGGCCGGCTTCGAGCGCTGCCACTACAAGAACCTGACCGGCGGCATCGTTTCGATCCACTCCGGTTACAAGCTGTAAGCGCTGGACGGGGGAAACCCCGGTATCTGCCCGGGTGGGTGCCAACCTTGGTTGGCACAGCGCAGGCCGCGAGCGATGAAGGATCCGTGCCAACCAAGGTTGGCACCTACCGGTAGAAGCCGACCATGGTTGGCTCACCTTGATCGGTATTTGCCGTGGTGGGTGCCGACCTTGGTCGGCACCGGCCTGCCGCGAGCGATGAGGGATCCGTGCCAACCAAGGTTGGCACCTACCGGTAGAAGCCGACCATGGTTGGCTCACCTTGATCGGTACTTGCCGTGGTGGGTGCCGACCTTGGTCGGCACCGGCCTGCCGCGAGCAATGAAGGATCCGTGCCAACCAA
>DQIG01000363.1 GCA_003525885.1 Stenotrophomonas sp. | reverse complement strand
TCTCCCCGCATGCGGGGAGAGGGTTAGGGTGAGGGGCAGGCCGAAAGCGATGACAGTCCTTAGAAAACCTGCCGCAGCAGGATAAAGAGCAGGAAGGCAATGCCGATCGAGGCGGGCAGGGTCAGCACCCAGGCGAGCAGCATATTGCGCACCGTCGACCATTGCAGGCCGGACCCGTTCGCCGCCATCGTGCCGGCGACACCGGACGAGAGGACGTGGGTGGTCGAGACCGGTAGGCCGAGATGGTCGGCGGCGCCGATGGTCAGCATGGCGACGACTTCCGCGGACGCGCCCTGGCCATAGGTCAGATGCGTCTTGCCGATCTTTTCGCCGACGGTGACGACGATGCGTTTCCAGCCGACCATGGTGCCGAGGCCGAGCGCCAGCGCGACCGCCACCTTGACCCAGAGCGGGATGAACTTCGTCGCGTTGTCGACAGCGCCGTGATAGGCCTTGACCGCATCGAGATCGGAGGTCTCCACGGTCAGGAGCTTGCTCTTGTCGATCAGTTTCAGCGCTTCGCCGATCAGATAGACATCGTTGCGGATATTGCCGACGAGCGAGGTCGGGACGGATTCCAGCGTCGGGAACTTGGCGATCTGTTCGCTGGACGTGTGGACGAACTGCTGCAGGGCAGGCGTCGTCTGGTCGGTCCAGGTCTTTGACTTGACCGCCTTGGCGACTTCCGCGCGGGCATCGGTCACCGTGACGCCCGGCTTCACATATTTCTGCAGCGCCGTTTCGACATTCTGCGAAGCGGAGAGATAGGCTTTTACGTATTGCTCATCCGGCGTGCGGTTGAGCGCAAAGGCGGTCGGCACGAGGCCGATCAGGATCAGCATGATCAGGCCCATGCCCTTCTGCCCGTCATTCGAGCCATGCGCAAAGCTGACGCCGGTGCAGGTGAAGATCAGTAGGCCGCGGATCCAGGCCGGCGGAGGCTTGTTGCCCTTCGGTTCCTCGTAGAGCGCCTTGTTCTTGACAAGGACCTTCATGACGAGAAGCAGCAGGGCCGAGAGGCCGAAACCTACGATCGGGGAAACGAGCAGCGACATGCCGATATTCGAGGCCTGCGACCAGTCGATGCCGCTCGTTGCGGTGCCCTGCGGCGCCAGGAACTGGTTGGCCAGGCCGACGCCGATGATCGAGCCGATCAGCGTGTGGGACGAGGAGGAGGGCAGGCCGAGATACCAGGTGCCGAGGTTCCAGATGATTGCCGCGGAGAGAAGCGCAAACACCATGGCAAGGCCGGCGCCGGAGGAGACCTGCAGGATGAGTTCGACCGGCAGAAGTGCGACGATGCCGAAGGCGACCGCGCCGGTGGAGAAGAGCACGCCGAGGAAATTGAAGAAACCGGACCAGACGACGGCAATCTCGGCCGGCATGGAGCGGGTATAGATCACGGTCGCCACCGCATTGGCGGTGTCATGGAAGCCGTTGACGAATTCGAAGCCGAGCGCAATCAGCAGGGCGAGGCCAAGCAGGAACCACGGCACGGAGGCGGCGGATTCGAGATCCTGGCTCAGCGCATATCCGACATAACCGAGACCGGCGATGAGGATGATTGCGAAGATCGGCAGGAAATACTTGCCGATCGCGCTTCGATGTTCCAGCGGATGATAGGAATGGGAGGGGGTGGAGCCAGGGGCAATGGCGTCTGTCACAGCAGAGTTCCTCTTTCACCAGAGTTAACAAAAGCTAACCCTGGCAAATGAACTTGTTGTGACAGGAGATCAGGCCGCCTTTGCGGGCTTTTCCATCAGAGACAGGGAGGCGAAGAGTTCGACCGAGTGCAGTCTCTTGTCGATATCGTGGATCGGCATGGAGACGATCAGTTCGTCAGCCTGGGTTTCGCCGAGGAAATCGGAGAGCTTGGCCTCGATGGTTTTGGGCGAGCCGACGGCAGCGTAACGCAGCGTGTGCTCGACATTCATCTTTTCCATCGGCGTCCAGTGGCCTTCCATGCTGTCGACCGGCTTCGGAAAACGGGTGCGGACATTCTTGCGAAGGTTGACGAACTGCTGCTGCGATGAGGTGAACAGCTTTTCCGCTTCGGCATCCGTATCGGCGGCAACGCCCATGACGCCGACCATGACGTAAGGCTTGTCGAGATCGGCCGAGGGCTGGAAGCGTTCGCGATAAATGGCGATCGCATCAAGCAGCATGTCGGGCGCGAAATGAGAAGCGAAAGCGTAAGGCAGGCCGAGCGCTGCGGCCAGATGAGCGCTGTAGAGCGAGGAGCCGAGCAGCCAGATCGGCACATTGGCTTCCGTGCCGGGAACGGCGAGGATCGCCTGGTTTTCGACAGGGGTGCCAAGCAGATGCTTCAGTTCCATGATGTCATGCGGAAAATTTTCGGCGCCGGCCTCCATATTGCGGCGGAGTGCGCCAGCCGTGCGCATGTCCGTGCCGGGCGCGCGGCCGAGACCGAGATCAACGCGGCCGGGGAGAAGCGCTTCCAGCGTGCCGAACTGTTCGGCAATGACGAGTGGAGAATGGTTGGGCAGCATGATGCCGCCGGCACCGACGCGGATGCGTTGGGTGCCACCCGCCACGTGGCCGATCAGCACGGCGGTGGCCGCGCTGGCGATGCCGGGCATGTTGTGGTGTTCGGCCAGCCAGTAGCGGCGATAGCCCAGCGCATCGGCGTGCTGGGCCAGTTCCAGCATGTTGGCGAAAGCGGCGGTGGTGTCACTGCCCTCGCAGACCGGGGCCAGGTCAAGGATCGACAACGGGATCATCAGGCGTATTTCCGTCACAGGATCTCCCATGCATGGGGTCGGCCGGGCGCTGCGGCCAGTGACGATGGCGGGATGCTGATTCCCGTGGGGCGGGTTCAGCGCCTACCGAGCATGGCCCGGGGTGCCATGATCCGCGCCAAGCGCGATTGGTAGTGCCGGCCGCTGGCCGGCAGGCAGGCAAAGTGCCCTGGCAGCCGGCCAGCGGCCGGCTCCAGCGGGGAAGCGTCAGAACGCGCTGGGACGCGGCTCCGGCAGCGCCTGGTCGATCATCGGCTTCAGTTCGGCATCCAGCGCGACGCGCTCATCGAACACGAAGCAGCGACCTTCGTAGCCTTCGCCGCCCACCTCCTCGAAGTAGCCGAGGATGCCGCCATCAAGCTGCAGCACATTGTCCATGCCGTCGTTGACCATCCACAGCGCAGCCTTCTCGCAGCGGATGCCACCCGTGCAGAAGCTGACCACGGTGCTGTCCTTCAGCGCGTCACGGTGCGGCGCCAACGCCTCGGGCAAATCGGTGAACTTGTGGATGGGCAGCACCAGCGCATCCTTGAACGTGCCGTACTCCACTTCCTGCAGATTACGGGTATCGAGCATCACCACCGGCTTGCCGGCGTCATCATGCCCCTGCCGCAACCAACGCTGCACGGTGGCCGGATCGACCGCCGGTGCACGTGGATAGTCCAGCGGCTGGCCGTCATCGCGGCGGAAGCTGATGATCTCGTCCTTCACCTTGGCCTTCAGCCGCGCAAACGGCTGGTGCTCGCTCAGGCTGGTCTTGACCCGCATGTCGGCAAAGCGCGCATCGGCACGAAGGGCCGTATAGAAGCCCTCGACTGCCTCCGGCGCACCGGCCAGAAACAGGTTCAGCCCCTCGCCGGCCACCAGGATCGTGCCGCGCAGCTGCGCCGCCTCGGCACGTGCCAGCAGCTGGTCGCACAGGGCCTGGGGAGCGTCGATGACGGCGAAATGGTAGGCAGTGGTATTGGCGATCATCCTGCCATTTTAGCGCCTCCTGCCCGCACAGACAGATTCAGGGATCAGAGCCCTCTGCGCAGCAGAGGGATCCGACCCCAAGCCCGGCAGACACCCGGAATCTGTCAAGGGTGCCGGGTGCAACCCGGCCAGAAGCCCCCTTACCCCCGCAACAGCATGAACGGCAGCAGCACCAGCGCCGCCGCCGCTGCCATGCCCAGCAGCACCAGCACCACGAACAGCGGCCGGCGCCGGAACAGGCTGCCGAAGGTCTCCGCCGTGCCGTCACGCAACGCCTGCTCGCGCTCGGCCCGCACGCGCACACCGCGCGCCGACTGGTATTCCGCCATCAGCGCCTTCGCACGCGGATGATCGGCGTCCTCGCGCAGCCACAGGCCGCCGTTGGAAATGCCCCAGGGGCTGGGTTCGGTGCGATACCAGGCGATGCCGTGCTGGTCGAGCAGCGTGCAGACATCGGCATATTCGTCGTCGCCGACATTACGCAGATTGAGCAGGAGTTTTGCCATGCCCCCCATGATACCCGGCGCCGATGCGCTACCCTTGCCGCCCTCGCCCTGCGCCCTTCCGGAGACGCCCGATGCGCCGCCTGCTGCTTCCCCTGCTGCTGTCCCTCGCCGCCGTTGGCTGCTCGACCGAACCGTCCGGCCCGCCACCAGGCGGCACCCTGACCACCTTCGAGCGCATCGATACCATTCCAGGTACCGGCACCGAAGCCGTTGCCGGCAGCAAGGTCACTGTGCACTACACCGGTTGGATCTACGACAACCGCACCGAAACCAAGCACGGCAAGACCTTCGACAGCTCGGTCAGCCGTGGCGAACCGTTCACCTTCGCGCTCGGCGCCGGCCAGGTCATCCGCGGCTGGGATGAGGGCGTGGCAGGCATGAAGGTCGGTGGCAAGCGCACGCTGATGATCCCGCCGGATTACGGCTACGGCGACCGCCGGGTTGGCCCGATTCCGGCTGGCTCGTCGCTGGTGTTCGATGTCGAGCTGCTCGATGTCAAGCCGTAATACCGCAACGCCCCCGCGGGTCGCCGTCATCGGCGGCGGCCCGGCCGGCCTGTTCGCCGCCGAGCACCTGCGCGCCGCTGGGCTGGAGGTCGACCTGTACGAGGCCAAGGGTTCGCCCGGCCGCAAGTTCCTGATCGCCGGCAAGGGCGGGCTCAACCTGACCCATTCCGATCCGCGCCCGCTGTTCGACAGCCGCTACCGCGAGCAGGCCGAAACGGTCGGTCGCTGGCTGGATGGCTTCGACGCGCAGGCACTGCGCGACTGGGCCGCCGGCTTTGGCGTGGAGACCTATGTGGGCAGCTCCGGCCGCGTGTTCCCAGTCGACCGCAAGGCAGCACCGCTGCTGCGCGGCTGGGTGCGCCGGTTGAAGGAACAGGGTGTGCGCCTGCACGCCAACCACCGCTGGATCGGCTGGAGTGACGACGGCGCCTTGCGCTTTGAAACCGAAGATGGCGCCGTTGAAGTACATGCCGATGCCACCCTGCTGGCCATGGGCGGCGGCAGCTGGCCGCAGCTGGGCAGTGATGGCACCTGGGTTACCGCCTTGCAGGCGCGTGGCGTGAACATCGCACCACTGCAGTCGGCCAACTGCGGTTTCGACGTGGACTGGACTCCGTTCTTCGCCCAGCGCAATGCCGGCGCGCCGCTGAAGCCGGTGGTCGCGTACTGGATCGACCTGGCCGGGCAGCCGCAGTCGCTGCAGGGCGAATGCGTGGCCAGCGAGTACGGCATCGAAGGCAGCCTGGTCTATGCGCTTGCAGCGGACCTGCGCGAGACCATCAACCGCGATGGCCACGCGATGCTGTGGCTGGACCTGGTGCCGGGCCGCGACGAGGCGCGCCTGCTGGCCGACCTGTCACGCCCGCGCAAGGGCCGCAGCTTCGGTGAGCACCTGCGCCGCCAGGCCGGCCTGGATGCGGTGAAGGCCGCGTTGGTGTTCGAGATCCTCGGCAAGGACGCGGGCCACGACCTGCCTGCCGTTGCCGCTACGCTCAAGCGCCTGCCGCTACGCCTGCTGCGCCCCCGGCCGATGGCCGAAGTGATCAGCACCGCCGGTGGCGTGCGCCTGGACGCACTCGATGATGGCCTGATGCTGCGGGCAGTGCCCGGTGTGTTCTGCGCAGGAGAGATGCTGGACTGGGAAGCGCCGACAGGTGGCTACCTGTTGACTGCGTGCTACGCAAGCGGTCTGCGTGCCGCCGAGGGCGTGATCGGGTGGTTGGCCGCGCGGTGACGCCTGCGTTGTAGCGTCGAGCAAGCTCGGCTCTACATCACCACGGCCTGCGCATGCTCACCGAGGCCAGCGCCACACCGCTGGGATGCGCATAGGCTTCCTCGCGCACGCTGACAAAGCCCTGCCGTTGATAGAACGGCACGGCATTGAGCGAGGCCGACAGCACCACCTCACGCTCACGATCAGCCATCGCCAGCAGGCGCTGCATCAGCGCCTGGCCGATCCCCTTTCCGCCAAGATCCGGATCGACGAACAACGCGTCGACTTCATTGGCATCTGCATCGAACACGCCGAAACCGAGCAGGCCGCCCTGTCCGTCCTCGGCCACCACGCAACCACCCTGCCCCAGCAGCCTCGCGTACTGCAGCGGCGGTGGCGAGGCCGACCACGGCGCGATGACCTCCGGCGGGTAGTGGCTGCTGCAGGTCTCGCGCACACAGCGCGTGCGCAGTGCCCACAGCGCTGCCACATCGTCCATGGTGCCGGTCCTGAACTGCATGACATCTCCTTGTAGAGCCGAGCCCATGCTCGGCTGTTCTTCGTTCCGACATCGAGAGGAGCAGTCGAGCATGGCTCGACTCTACAGAAAGGCAGCCGGGCATGGGCTCGGCTCTACAACAACACGTTATCGCGACTTGCTGGCGCGCAGCGCCTGGATCTTCGGCGGCGGCTGGAACGAATCGCTGCGCGCATCCGCCCAGAACGCATGGAACACTGCATGGTCGGGCACCTTGTGCAGCAGCTCGCCCGGTTCCAGATAGCGATACAGCGACGCCAGCGAACGGATCTCCACCGGCGAGACACGGCGCAGGATGTGCTCCGGCCCCAGTTCGGCCGGATCGTTCAGGCCCGCGGCACACAGCAGTTCCTTCAAGGCATGCAGCGTGTGCTCGTGATAGCTGTACACGCGGGTGGCCTTGTCAGGTGCATCCAGGTGCTTCCAGCGCGCTGGGTCCTGGGTGGCGATGCCGGTCGGGCACTTGTCGGTATGGCAGCTCAACGACTGGATGCAGCCCAGTGCGAACATGAAGCCACGACCGGCATTGCACCAGTCGGCGCCGAGCGCGATGGTGCGCGCGATGTCGAACGCACTAGTGATCTTGCCGGCCGCACCGATACGGATGCGCTCGCGCAGATCCAGGCCGACCAGGGTGTTGTGGACCAGCAGCAGTGCTTCATGCATCGGTACGCCGACATGGTCGACGAATTCGGCTGGTGCCGCGCCGGTGCCCCCTTCGGCACCATCGACCACGATGAAGTCCGGCAGCAGCCCGGTTTCCTGCATCGCCTTGGCGATACCGAACCATTCCCATGGGTGGCCGATGGCCAGCTTGAAACCGACCGGCTTGCCACCGGACAGCTCGCGCAGGCGGGCCACGAACTGCAGCAGCTCGACCGGCGTGGAGAATGCCGAGTGACGCGACGGCGATACGCAGTCCACGCCCATCGGCACGCCACGGGTCACCGATATCTCGGCGGTCACCTTCGGTGCCGGCAGCACGCCGCCGTGGCCGGGTTTGGCACCCTGCGACAGCTTGATCTCGATCATCTTGACCTGATCGTGGGTGGCGTTGGCGACGAAGCGTTCTTCGCTGAAACCGCCCTTTTCGTCACGGCAACCGAAGTAGCCCGAGCCGATCTCCCAGACCAGATCGCCGCCCATCTCGCGGTGATAGGGCGAAATCGAACCTTCGCCGGTGTCGTGGTAGAAACCACCGCGCCGCGCGCCTTCGTTCAGTGCACGGATCGCATTGGCCGACAGTGAGCCGAAGCTCATCGCCGAAATATTGAACACGCTGGCCGAATAGGGCTTTGCGCAGTTCGCACCGATCAACACGCGGAAATCGTGCTTGGCAATGGCGGTCGGCGCCAGCGAGTGGTTGATCCACTCGTAATCCACCGCATAGGTACTACGCAGGGTGCCGAACGGCACCGTGTCCATCTCGTTCTTGGCGCGCTGGTAGATCAACGCACGCTGCTGGCGCGAGAACGGCACGTCCTCCAGGTCGCTCTGCACGAAGTACTGGCGGATTTCCGGACCGATCGATTCCAGGCCATAGCGGAAATGCGCCATCACCGGATAGTTGCGGCGCAGCGTGCTGCGCTTCTGCAGCAGGTCCCAGGTCCCCAGCGCCACCATCGCGGCAGTCAGGCCGACGCCCCAGTACCAGGCCGGCCAGATCGTGGCCAACCACAGGCAGATGGGAAACATCAGGATGGCGAGCAGGTAGACGATATACCGGTGCATGGCGTTCCTTGATTGCAACTGCCTGCGAGTCTACCGCGCCGGATGCCACCGACGCTTACAGGCGACCGTCAACCACATTGCGCGGCCAGGCCGATTTCACGTCGTAGACGATGCCACCGGGCGCCAGCAGCCCCCGGATTGCCGCGTCATCCATGGCCTTGAATCGGGCATGCGCCACTGCCAGCACCACGGCGTCGTAGCTTCCTGCCACCGGCTCGGCCAGCCAATGCACGCCCGCGTCAGCCAATGCCGCCGGGCCGACCCACGGGTCGCTGACCTCGACCTGTGCACCTGCATCGTGCAGGCGCTGCGCCAGCTCCAGCGCGCGGCTGTTGCGCAGGTCCGGGCAGTCCTCCTTGAAGGTCACGCCCAGCACCAGGATGCGCGACTGCGCAGGTGCGCGGCCGCGTTCGGCCAGCATCGCCAGCACCCGCGACGCCACATGCTCGCCGACGCGGTTGTTGACCTGCCGCGCGGTGTGGATCAGGTCCGGGTGATAGCCCACGCTCTCGGACTTGTGCAGCAGGTAGTACGGGTCCACGCCGATGCAGTGGCCGCCGACCAGGCCAGGCCGGAATGGCAGGAAATTCCACTTGCTGCCGGCGGCGTCGAGCACATCCTGGGTATCGATGCCAAGCCGGTCGAAGATCAGCGCCAGCTCGTTGACCAGCGCGATGTTGACGTCACGCTGGATGTTCTCGACCACCTTGGCCGCTTCGGCCACACGCATCGACGGCGCCGGAAAGGTACCGGCGGCGATGATGCGCTGGTACAGGCCATCGATTACCGCAGCCACTTCCGGTGTCGACCCCGAGGTGATCTTGCGGATATCAGCCAGGCGCCGCTGGCGGTCGCCGGGACTGACCCGCTCCGGGCTGTAGCCACAGTAGAAGTCTTCGTTGAAGCGCAGCCCGGAGATCTGTTCCAGCAGCGGCACGCAGACCTCTTCGGTGGTGCCGGGGTACACCGTGGATTCGTAGATCACCAGGTCACCCGCGCGCAGGTGGCTGGCGATCAACCGCGTCGCCGAACGCAACGGCTCCAGATCGGGCTGCTCGTAGGCATCGATCGGGGTCGGCACGGTGACGATGTAGACATTGCATGCATCGAGCAGGACCGGATCGCTGCCGTAGTGCAGCTGCTGTGCACTGGCCAGCTCATCGGCCTCCACTTCCAGCGTATGGTCCCTGCCATCGCTCAACTCGGCAATGCGCTCGGCGTCGATGTCAAAGCCCAGCGTCGGCCACTGTCGGCCGAAGGCCACCGCCAGCGGCAGGCCGACGTAGCCCAGCCCGATAACCGCGAAGCGCGGCGACTCTGCAGCCGCAAGGGGCGCGCTCACCGGCGCATCCCGTGCAACGGATGAAATCGCATGTGTGCTGCCATGGGCATGGCCGACCAACTCATTCGCTGTACCACTCCGGGCAGATCCACACCAGAAAGGCTACAGCCTAACGGCCCGGGTGCCCGGTCGCCAAGGTGGGGTCAGGAGCCCAGTGCGACCGCTGCTGGCTCCAGTTCACCATCGGCGCCGGTCCAGGCCTGAAGCAGGCGCTCGAAACCACCGCTGCCAAGCAGGAAGCCCGGCCATGCGGCGTCGACGATCTGTACCAGCAGGTCCGCATCGATGCGCCGGGTCCCCATCGACCAGCGCGGGAACGCCCGTTGCGCCACCGGCGCGCGGCACAACACCTTCAGCTGGCCATGGCTTCGCGCATTGACGATGCGCTGGTACACCGAATCGATACCGTCCTCCGGGCCTTCCAGGTACTGCAGGAAACGGCTGCCGTCGAACATCAGCACACCGGTGACACCGGCTACACGGTTGAATGCCGTGGCATCGGCCAGCAGGCGGTCAAGATCGGTTGTCTGCAGATCGGCGCGGGCCTCACTGGCATAGGCAATCGCGTGCAGCGACATCGGGCGGCTCCCCCCCTGGGAACGATGGTTTGGACTATGACATGAATGGGAGCGACAGTTAAGCACGCTGCCGCCCCGCGGCAATCCGGCTGCGATTCTGCAGCTGGGCTACAATCGGCGCCGCGCTGCAGGCCCGGATGGCGAAACTGGTAGACGCATCGGACTTAAAATCCGCCGGGGG
>DQIG01000358.1 GCA_003525885.1 Stenotrophomonas sp. | reverse complement strand
CGCCTGCCGTGCAGGCGCGGGTGGGGCAACCGGCGCGGCAGGAAATACGTCATGCGCGGTTACGGCTGGTAGCGGATGTCAGCGTCGACGCTGCTGCCACCGGCCTTGCCATCCTTGCCCAGGCTGACCAGCTCATACGGCTGGCTATCGCCCGGCGCACGGTATTCCAGCGCGTGGCCCCACGGGTCATTCAGGTCGGCCGGCTTGGCGTAGGGGCCGAGCCAGCCGCCAACACCAGCCGGTGCGGTCACCAGGTCATTGAGCGTGCCCGGCAGCTTGCCGGTGTCGATCTGGTAGTTGTCGATCTTGGAGGCGACGGTCTGCACCTGCGCCTTGGCGATGTTGGCCTTGCCACGGTCGGCGCCGCCCAGCACGCGGCTGGCGACCAGGGTCAGCACCGCGCCGATCAGCACGATGACGATGATGATCTCCAGCAGGCTCATGCCCGACTGGTTGCGCGCGGCGGTGAAGGAAAGGCGGAGCGGTCGGCGACTGGCAATCATGGACGGTCCTTTCAGTTGCGGAGTATCGGGGTTGCGGGGAGTGCCATCATCAACCGATGGCATTGGTCAGGTCGTACAGCGGCACCAGCACGGCAACGATCACCGCGCCCACCACCGAGGCCAGCACCAGGGTGATCGCCGGCACCATTGCGGCCAGCATGCGGTCGATGCGCCGGGCACTGTCCTGTTCGAAGGTGTCGGCGGCCTTCAGCAGCATGGTATCGAGCGCGCCGGATTCTTCACCGACCTGGATCATCTGCAGCGCCAGGCGCGGGAACCGCTTGCCGCGCGACAGTGCCAGCGACAGGCCAGCACCGTTCTTCACTTCATCGGCGGCCGTTTCCACGTCGGCGGCGAGTGCGCGGTTGCCCAGCACGTTGCGGGCGATGCCCAGCGCGCCCAGCAGCGGCACGCCATTGCGCAGCAGCGTCCCCAGCGTACGCGCCAGCCGCGCGGTTTCCAGCTCGCCGACAAGGCGGCCGATGCCACGCCGCTGCAGCAGCCAGCCATCCAGCGCCAGCCGGAATGCCGGCTGCCGCGCCTTGCGCTCGAAGAACAGTGCCACCAGCGCCGGCACCACCAGCAGCAGCACCCACCAGTCGCGCACGAACAGGCCCAGCTGCAGCACCGCGTTGGTGAACCACGGCAGCGCCACGTCCAGGCTCTCGTACATCTGCGCAAACTGCGGCACCACGTAGCCAAGCAGGAACAACAGCGCACCGCCCACCACCACCAGCAGGATCGCCGGGTAGACCAGCGCGTTGATGACCTTGCCCTGCAGCGCGCGGCTGCGCTCGAGGTAGTCGGCCAGGCGCTGCAGGGTTTCATGCAGGCTGCCACCGGCTTCGCCGGCGCGCACCATGTTCACGTACAGGCGCGAGAACAGCCCATGCTGGCGTTCCAGCGCGGTGGACAGCGGTGCACCACCGCGCACCACGTCGCGGATGTCGGTGATCGCGCGGCGCGATCGTTCGTCCTCGGGCAACCCCAGCAGGATCGACAGCGCGCGGTCCAGCGGCTGGCCGGCACCGAGCAGGGTCGCCAGCTGCTGGGTGAACTGCAGCAATGCGGCACCTTGCAATGGGCGCTGCTGTAGCAGGGTGCGCCAGCTGCTGCCGCCGATCGCGCCGGCGTCGGCCAGCTGCGTCTCCATCGGCAGGTGGCCCTGGTCCTGCAGGCGCGCGATCAGCTCGGCCTCGCTGGCCGCTTCCATCTGCCCGTCGAAGACCTCGCCATGCGGGTTGAGCGCCTTGTAGCGATAGTTCGGCATGTCAGCCCCGGCGTCCTGCGCGCATCAGCTTTCCTCGGTCACGCGCAGCACTTCCTCGATGGTGGTCTGTCCGCTCAACGCCTTGGACAGGCCATCTTCGTACATGGTGCGCATGCCGGCTTCGCGGGCGATGCGCTCGATCTCGCCCATGCCATCGCGACGCATCACCGCACGCCGCAACGCATCGTTCATCACCAGGAATTCCATGATGGTGGTACGCCCCAGGTACCCGGTCGGCGCCAGCGCCGAGGGCTTCGGGCGGTACAGGTGGATCGGCCCCTCCGGCTGCAGGCGGCGCAGCTCGAACCGTTCGATCTCTTCCGGCGACGCTTCGTAGCGCTCGGCGTGGGTGGGCTCCAGCCGGCGCACCAGACGCTGGGCCAGGATGCCGTTGATGGTGGAGGTGAGCAGGTAGTCTTCCACGCCCATGTCGAGCAGGCGGGTGATGCCGCCGGCCGCATTGTTGGTGTGCAGGGTGGACAGCACCAGGTGGCCGGTCAGCGCCGACTGGATGGCGATGCGCGCGGTTTCCAGGTCGCGCATTTCGCCGATCATGATGATGTCCGGATCCTGGCGGACGATGCTGCGCAGCGCGTTGGCGAAGTCCAGGCCGATCTGCGGCTTGGCCTGGATCTGGTTGATGCCCTCGATCTGGTACTCGACCGGGTCCTCGACCGTGATGATCTTGACGTCGGCAGTATTGAGCTGGCTCAGCGCGGTGTACAGCGTGGTGGTCTTGCCCGAGCCGGTCGGGCCAGTCACCAGCAGGATGCCGTGCGGCTGCTCCAGCACCTTGCGGAACTGCGGCAGGAAGGCGTCGGTGAAGCCGAGCCGGTGGAAATCGAACACCACCGTTTCGCGGTCGAGCAGGCGCATCACCACGCTTTCGCCATGCGCGGTCGGCACGGTGCTCACGCGCAGGTCCAGCTCCTTGCCCTGCACGCGCAGCATGATGCGGCCGTCCTGCGGCAGGCGGCGCTCGGCGATGTTGAGCCGGGCCATGATCTTGATGCGGCTGATCACCGCTGCGGTGAGGTTGGCTGGCGGGCTTTCGCCCTCCACCAGCACGCCATCGACGCGATAGCGGACCTTCAACCGGCTCTCGAACGGTTCGACATGGATATCCGAAGCGCGCAGTTCCACCGCACGCTGGATCACCAGGTTGACCAGACGGATCACCGGCGCTTCCGAAGCAAGGTCGCGCAGGTGCTCGATATCGTCGACCGCACCGCCCTCGCCATCCGCGGTTTCCACGATCGCGCCCATCGCACTACGGCCCTGGCCGAACCAGCGCTCGACCAGGTCATCGATCTCCGCGCGCATGCCCAGCACCGGTGTTACCGGAACCCCCAGCGCCAACTGCACGGCCTGCTGTGGATAGGCGTCATGCGCATCGGCCAGCCACAGCCGCACCCCGTGTTCATTCAAGTCCAGCGGGCACACATGGAACTGCTTCAGGAAGCGCAGCGACAGCGGCAGCCCTTCGGCCAGCGCCTGCGGCGGGGCCTCCGGCACCTGCTTGCCCTCCAGCAGCGGCAGGCCCAGCACCTCGGCGCTGGCCTGTGCCTGGTCGCGTTCAGACACCAAGCCCAAGCGCACCAGCAGGCCCAGCAGGCTGCCGCCGGCCTCGGCATGCAACGGCCGCGCGCGTGCCAGGTCTCCTTCCTTGAGCCGGCCGCGCGCCAGCAGCGCATCCAGGATGCGGCCTTCGGCGTCGTCGGTAGCGGTTGCAGCGAGCGCGTTCACGTGACTCTCCTGTCAATCGGCCCGACTTTAGCAGTTAAGCCGTGATTTCCGCCGCCCTGCGGCCACCTTTCGTAAAAAGACGAAGCCCGTCACACAGGATGACGGGCTTCGGCCATTCAACTACGACACGAGGTGCTTACTGCGTGGCGAGAATGCTCACACCGTTGTAAGCCGCTTCGCCCACCACCTTGATGTAGTAGGTGCCGGCGGTCGGTGCCGTCACCCGCACCGTTTCCGAGGTACCCGGACGCGTCGAGCGGGCGTCGTTGTCGGTGGCGCTCGGCTCACGGCCCTTGGCCAGATAGACCGACACGTTGCCGGTGCCACCGTAGGTGATCACGCTGAGCTGCTTGCCGGCGACGGCTTCGAAGCTGTACAGGCGGCTGCTGGCGGCAGCACCGTTCAGGCCACCGACTGCGGCCTTGTTGGTCAGCGGCGTGGCCACCGGCCCGCAGTTCTCGGTGCACGGTTCTTCCAGTGCCTTGGCCAGCGCAGCCTTGGCGTCAAGAATACCGGTACCGATCGGGGTGGCTGCCGGAATGGCGACCGGGAACGGACGTGCGGTTTCCTTCAGCAGGGTACGCATCGCGGCAGGGGTCAACGGATCCTTGCCCTTGGCGATCAGCGCGCTCTGCACCAGTGCGGCAACGGCGGCCACGTGCGGCGAAGCCATCGAGGTACCGCCCATCCCCATGTAGCCCGGCGTGCCCGATTCCGGCGTGGTCGCCGCATTGGAGCCGGTCTGCCAGATGTAGCCACCCGGGTTGCCGTCGACGCTTCCGCCGCCACCCGGACCGGACAGGTCCACGCGGGTGCCGTAGTTGGAGTAGTAGGTGATGCCACCGGTGATGCGGGTGGCACCCACGGTCACCACGCCTTCGCAGCTGGCCGGCTGGTACTTGGACGCGTTGTCGGTTTCATTGCCGGCAGCCACGACCACCGTGGTACCGCGCGAGATCGCGCCGTTGATCGCGTCCTGGTAGGTGCTGGCGCAGCTGCCACCGCCACCCAGGCTCATGTTGATGATCTCGGCCGGATTGGTGTTGGCCGGGATGCCGGTCACGGTACCGCCCGAGGCCCAGGTCACCGCATCGGCGATGTCGGACAGGTAGCCACCGCACTTGCCAAGCACACGGACCGGCAGCACCTTGGCCTTGTGCGCGACACCGGCCATGCCGACGCCGTTGTTGGTCTGCTCGGCCACCGTGCCAGCGACATGGGTGCCATGCCAGGAACTGTCCTCGGCCAGCGAACCGTCATAGCACTCGTTGTCGTTCTCGACCCAATCACCGTAGTCCTGTGCACCCGGCACACGATCGTTGGTCGGGCGCCGCGAGGTCTCCGCATCGCTGATGAAGTCGTAGCCTTCCAGCAGGTTGCCGACCAGGTCGGGGTGCTGTGGCAGGATGCCGGTGTCGATCACCGCCACCACGATGCCCTCGCCCTTGGAGACATCCCACGCCGACGGCGCGTTGATGCCGCCGGTGGCGTTGTAGTAGTGCCACTGGTACTGCTGGTACAGCGGGTCGTTGGGCACCAGCGCAGGCTGCACGTCACCGGCACGCAGTTCGGTGCGGCGCAGCCTCACGTCGGCTTCAGCGTACTGCACCGCCGGATCGGCCTTCAGTTCCTTCAGCACGCGCTGCAGTTCGGCAGGTGCCAAACGGCCCTGCACACGGATGAGATCCGCACCGGTAGACAGCTTGCGGACCACCTGCGGGCCGAGCGTACTGGCGCGGGACGTGCCGCCGGAGAGGCTGGCACGCGTCAGTGCGGACTGCACGGTGGACAGCTTCGCCGAACGGTCGGTGGCGGCAGCAGCACCGGCCCGGTACTTGATGATGATGCGCTCGGTTCCCGGCTGGGCGGTGCTGGCCTGGCGCACCGGTTCACGGGTCGGCAACCCGGCGGCGTGGACGGCTCCGACGGCCGTCATCGACAGCACGGCGGCGGCAAGCACATTGATGCGAAGGTTCTGCTTCTTGATCACGTCGAATTCCTCTTCTGGGTCATGGATCGAACCAACACTGCGGCCATCATTCCTTGACGACTCCCGGCCGGCCCAGCCGGGATTGCCGTGACCTCCCCCCAGGCCCTCATTGCAGGTGCTGCGCCGGCGTGGGTGGCCGCCGGCGCAATGGAGTGGCTTACCAGCCGAAGCCGGCACCGACGCCGACCGAGCTGTCGTCGCTGCTGAAGGCGCCACCGAAGGTGACTGTGGCGCGATCGCTGATCGCACGCTGGTAACCCAGCGACAGCGCCGATTCGCCGCCCTGGAAACCGATGCCGACGCCGACCCGGTTCTGGGTGCGGATGCCCGCAGCACTGGTGGCCATGTTGAGCATCGCCGCGCTCATCGCGCCCTGGCGGTCGATGCGGCGATCCATGTGGCGCAGGCGTCCATCGATCTCGCCCTTGAACACATCGAAGCTGTCGGCGACGGCCTTGACGCGGCTGTCGGTATAGCTGTTCGCCGTCGCCATGCCACGGTCCAGCTGGCCCTTGTTGACGGCGTCGGTGGCAGTGGTGCCGGCGGCGACGTTGGTGACCTGGCGCTCGTTGCCTTCGCTGCCCACCGACACCGTATTGGCACGATCGGCAACCGAGCCCTGGCCCAGTGCCACCGCATTGGCCGCCGAGGCATTCGCGCCCTGGCCGATGGCCGTAGATGAAGCACCACTGGCCACTGCGCCGTCGCCCATGGCCACAGCATTGAAGCCGGTGGCCGGGGTGCCGACCGGGATGC
>DQIG01000237.1:928-8037 GCA_003525885.1 Stenotrophomonas sp. | reverse complement strand
CCCCGCCTTCGACAGATTTCCGCGATCTGTCGGAATGGGATGGTGTGCTCTTGGTGGGTGTCGACCTTGGCCGACACGTAGATCCACGCCATGCGTGGATGTTTTTCGATCAATTGTCGAAATATTCGATTTCGATGGACATGGATTCACGCATGACGTGAATCCATCAGCCACCGGAAATCTGTCGAAGGTGGGGCGGTGTCGCAGTGCGGGGTGCCAGCCGCATGGATGCGGCTGCCATGCCTACAGGGACGTACTTGCGGCGTCCCCGCACTGCGACACCACCCCGCCATCCCACGGAATGCCCGCTGTTGCTGTTGCTGTTGCCGGCCAGCGGCCGGCACTACCGCAGGTGCAGGGCGCAGCCCTGCCGAACCCCTTCACTCCGCGACGTGCTCGACCTGCCGCGGTTCGGGCTTGGTGTCGGGCAGCTGCCAGAAGATCATCGTCGAGGTCAGCGTGATCGCACCTACGCACAGGAACGTGGCATGCAACGCCGCGGTGGCATCGGTGCTGTCCAGATGGGTGCCGAACGCGGCCAGCAGGCTGCCGGCGGCCGCGGCGCCGAAACCAGCGGCCAGCATCATCACCATCGACAGCAGGCTGTTGCCGGAACTGGCGAATTCGCGGTCCAGATCGCGCAGGGTCACGGTGTTCATCACGGTGAACTGCAGCGAATTGACCGCTCCGAAGAACGCTAGTTGCAGCAGGCGCCAGGCCAGGTGCTGGCCGGGTGTCATCAGGATGAAGCTGGCCATTGCCAGGCCCACCAGCACGGTGTTGACCATCAGCACGCGGCGGTAGCCGTAGCGTTCGACCAGCTTCACCGCCAACTGCTTGGACACCATGCCGGCGGCCGCCACCGGCACCATCATCAGGCCGGCGTTCATCGGGCCCAGGCCGAGACCGACCTGCAACAGCAGCGGGATCAGCATGGGCATGGCGCTGCTGCCGATGCGCGAGAACAGGTTGCCGAGAATGCCGATGCGGTAGCTGGGCACGCGGAACAGGGCCAGCGAGAACAACGGTGCGGTCGAATTGGCCGCGTGCAGCCAGTAACCGACCAGCGCCGCCAGGCCCGCAACCGTCATCAGCATCACCAGCGCGTGCGGGGTGCCGAGCCCGGAGATGCCGTCCAAGGCCAGCGACAGCACCACCATCGCGAAGGCCAGCATGATGTAGCCACGCAGGTCGAAACGGGTGCGATGGCTGGCGTAGTGGTCGGGCATGATCTTCATCGCGGCGATGAAACCGATCACGCCGATCGGCAGGTTGATCAGGAACACCCAGTGCCATGAGGCGATCTCGACCAGCCAGCCGCCGAGGGTCGGGCCGATCAGCGGGCCGACCAGCGCGGGGATGGCGATGAAGCTCATCGCGCGCAGGAAATCCTCGCGCGGCACCGAACGCATCACTGCCAGCCGACCGACCGGCAGCAGCATCGCGCCGCCGATGCCCTGCAGTACGCGCGCGCCGACGAGCTGGTGCAGGTGCTGGGCCAGCGCGCAGGCCAGCGAGCCGAGGGTGAACAGGATGATCGCCACCAGGAAGGTGCGCCGGGTGCCGTAGCGGTCGGCGATCCAGCCTGAGGCAGGAATGAAGGTGGCCACCGCCAGCGCATAGCTGAACACCACCGACTGCATCTGCAGCGGGCTTTCGCCCAGGCTGGCCGCCATCGCCGGCAACGCCGTGTTGACGATGGTCGAGTCCAGCATCTGCATGAAGATCGCCAGGGACACCAGCCACAGCAGGGGGCGCTGGCGGTTGTAGGTCGATGGCGATGTGGACATGGGGTGTGGCCGGTGCAGCGTGGGGGTGGCCATGATCGCGCACTGCGGGTCACGGCGCGATCAACGTCGCGCCGTGATGGCATGCGCAATGCTCAGCGTTGGCTGTGCGCGTGCACCGCGTCGACCAGCACCTGCACGTGCGCCGGGTCCATGTCCGGCGACATGCCGTGGCCGAGGTTGAACACATGGCCCTCGCGCGAACCGCCGTTGCCGGCGGCATAGGTGTCGAGCACGCGCGCTGCGGCAGCGGCAATTGCATCCGGTGAGGCGTACAGCGTGGTCGGGTCAAGGTTGCCCTGCAGGGCGACGCGGCCACCGGTGCGGCGCATCGCTTCGTCCAGGTCCAGCGTCCAGTCCAGGCCGAGTGCATCTGCGCCGGTCTGCGACAGTGCTTCCAGGTGCAGGCCGGTGCCCTTGCCGAACAGGATCAGCGGCGTGCGCTCGCTGCCTTGGCCACGCTCGAGGCCTTCGGCGATGCGCTGCAGGTAGCGCAGCGAGAATTCGCGGTACATCGCCGGCGACAGCACGCCGCCCCAGGTGTCGAACACCTGCAGTGCCTGCGCACCGGCCGCGCGCTGCGCACCGAGGTAGGCGATCACCGCCTCGGTGGTGACCTCCAGCAGGCGGTGCAGCGCCTGCGGGTGGTTCAGCGCCATCGCCTTGATCCGCGCGAAGTCCTTGCTGCCGCCGCCTTCCACCATGTAGCAGGCCAGCGTCCACGGGCTGCCGGAGAAGCCGATCAGTGGCACCTGGCCGTCCAGTTCGCGGCGGATCAGGCGCACGGCGTCCATCACATAGCCCAGGTCCTGCTCCATGTCCGGCACCGCCAGCCTGGCGATGGCGGCTTCATCACGCACCGGGTGGCGGAACTTGGGGCCTTCGCCTTCGACGAAGTACAGCTCCAGGCCCATCGCATCGGGGATGGTGAGGATGTCCGAGAACAGGATGGCGGCGTCCAACGGGAACCGGCGCAGCGGCTGCAGGGTCACTTCGCAGGCGATCTCCGGGGTCTTGGCCATGGCCAGGAAGCTGCCGGCCTTGGCCCGCGTCGCGCGGTACTCCGGCAGGTAGCGGCCGGCCTGGCGCATGAGCCAGACAGGGGTGCAGTCCACCGGTTCGCGGCGCAGGGCGCGCAGCAGGCGATCGTTGCGGAGAGGGCTGGTCACGATGGGCATTCCTTGGACGAGAGGAGCAGCGGCGTCAGTCGCCGTGCGAAAGGATCTGGAAGCCGCGATGCAGTTCGGCATCGCGGGCCTTCTCGAAGGCGTGGCGGGCTTCGTCGGCCTGCAGGAACAGCTCGCGCCGCAGCTGCGAACGGCTGCCGACGCGGCCGCTCTCGCGCAGCAGCTCCCAGCCGCCGAACAGGTCCGGCAGCAGGCTCAGGCGCAGGAAACGCGGTGCCTGCGCACCGGCGTCGGGATGTTGCAGGTAGACGTGCATGGCGCCGATTGTAGCGGGGCCAGGGTGACCCCGGCCGCAACGCGGTCGTGCCGGCCGTTGGCCGGCACTACCGTACTGACAGCACCTTAAGCACCGCCGCCTCATCCACGTCCGGCACCACTTCGGCGCGGCCCATGCCCCGCCACAGCACCAGGCGCAGGCGGCCGGCCACGTTCTTCTTGTCCAGGCGCATGCGGCCGAGCAGGGCCTGCGGGTCCAGCCCGGCCGGGATCGCCACCGGCAGGCCGAGGCGTTCCAGCAGTGCCTGCAGGCGGGCGCGGTCGCTGTCATCGGCCAGGCCCAGATCGGTGGACAGCTCCGCGGCCAGCACCATGCCCACCGCCACCGCCTCGCCATGGTTCAGCGCATCGCGGCCCGGCGCCGAGTAGCCCTGCTCGGTCTCGATGGCATGGCCGAAGGTATGGCCAAGGTTGAGCAGGGCGCGCTCGCCCTTCTCGAACGGATCGCGCTCGACGATGGCGGCCTTGTGCCGGCAGCTGCGAGCGATGGCTTCGGCCAGCACACCGTCCTCGCCGGCGAGCAGTGCATCGGCATGTTGCTGCAGCCACTCGAAGAACACGGCATCGCCCAGCGCGCCGTACTTCACCACTTCGGCCAGGCCGGCACGCAGCTCGCGCGGCGGCAGGGTGGCCAGCACGCGGGTATCGGCGATTACTGCACGCGGCGGATGGAACGCGCCGACCAGGTTCTTGCCGGCCGGAATGTCGACTGCGGTCTTGCCACCTACCGACGAATCGACCATTGCCAACAGGGTGGTCGGCAGCTGCACGCAGTCCACGCCGCGCATCCAGCAGGCCGCGGCAAAACCGGCGAGATCACCGACCACGCCGCCGCCGAGGGCGAACACGCAGGCGTCGCGGGTGGCGCCGAGCGCGGCCAGCGCTTCGATCGCGCGGCCGAATTCGGCCAGGGTCTTGGAGGCTTCGCCGGCGGTCAGTACGTGCTCGCCGACGATCAGGTCGGGGCGTGCAGCCAGCAGCGTCTGCTTGACCGACGCCAGATAGCGCGGGGCCACTTCGCTGTCGCTGAGCAGCAGCACGTGGCGGCCGCGCACGTGCGACGCCAGTGCGGCGCCATCGGCATGGGCACCGGCGCCGATGGTGATGGAGTAGGGGCGGTCGCCGCCAACGGCGACCTGCAGCAGGGCGGGGGAAGTCATGCGGTCAGGTCCTGGCGCTGCCATTGCGTGGCCAGCTTGACCACAAGGTGGGCGGTCGCGTCGGCAGCGGTATACGGGTCGGTATCGAGGGTGAGGTCGGCCAGCTCGCGGTACAGCGGGTCGCGGTGTGCGGCCAGATCGTGCAGCACCTGCTCGCGGTCCGGGCGCTGCAGCAGCGGCCGGCCCTTGTCGCGGGCCAGGCGTTCCAGCTGCGCGGCAACACTGACCCGCAGGTAGACCACGAAGCCGCGCTGGGCGATCAGTGCACGGTTACCCGGATCGAGTACCGCGCCGCCGCCGGTGGAGACCAGCTGGCCGCGGCCCTCCAGTACGCGGGCCAGGGCCTCGCGTTCATGGCTGCGGAAGCCGGCTTCGCCGGAGTGCTCGAAGATGGTCGGGATGCTGGCGCCGGCGGCATCAACGATGGCCTGGTCGACATCGACGAAGTCCAGCGTGAAGCGCTCGGCCAGGCGGCGGCCGATGCAGGTTTTGCCGGCGCCCATCGGGCCGATCAGGATCAGGTTCGGAGCAGGATTCATGCCCTCTGATGCTAACACCTCCGTGCCCCGGCCTTTACGTTCTTCACGTCAGGGTAGGCGTTCCTGCGGGGTCTCCCGCGCCAGCCGGAGTACAGGCCATGACAGTCGCCAAGGTCATCGAAATCACCGCCTCCTCGCCGAAAAGCGTGGAGGACGCCGTACGCAGCGGGTTGAAGAAGGTCTCCGAGACGGTCAAGGGCATCCAGGGCGCTTGGGTGAACGAGACCAAGGTGGTGACCAACGGCAGCGGCGAGATCACCGAATGGCGGGTCAACCTGCGAGTGACCTTCCTGGTGGAATAGGCGCTCTCAGCGCACTGCCTGCACCTGTCGCTGTCCGTCCAGCATCACCACGTGATCGGCGAGGGCGGGCAGGGCGCGCAGCGCCTGCCGGCTGACCCGCTCGTAGTACTGCACGAAGCGCTCCAGCTGTGGCCGGCTCATGCCGTGCCGGCCCGGCTGTGCGGCCTGCAGGTTCTGCTCCTGCTGCCAGCGCCAGCGTGGTACCACCGAGAAATCCGGTGGCTGCAGGAACCAGAGGCGGTCGCAGCGCTGCCACAGCGCGGGGTAGTCGCGGGCCAGCGCCTGGTTGCACCAGCGCCGCCAGCGGCCATCGGCGTCGGCCTCGCGTTCCAGTGCGTTCAACGGGCTGTCCAGCGCGTTGTCATCCTCTGCGGGTGTGCCGAGGAACCAGCCTTCAAAGACCAGCAGGTCCAGTGGTTGTTGCTGTCGTGGCCATTGTGCTTCGGGCAGCCGTTCGTCGGCCAGCTTGTCGAAGCGCGGCATCGCGAAGGGCTGGCGCGCGACCGCCGCGTCCAGCACTGCGTGAGCCAGCGGCAGGTCGTGAGTACCCGGCGGGCCGCGGGTGATCAGCAGCGGGTGCACCTGGCGGGCCAGTCGCTGGCGCTGCACGCGGGTCAGGTAGACATCATCGATCGACAGCGTGGCGGCGTTCAGCCCGCGTGCCTGGGCGCGGGCCACCACCTGCGCGGCCAGCGTCGATTTGCCGCTCCCCTGCAGGCCGCTGATCGCCAATACTGGAACCGCTGCGCCGCTGCCCAGCGCATCATCCAGCGCCTGTTCGGCCAATGTTTCGGGGAATCCTTTCACCTGGGGCATATACGCAGCAGCGGCCATGCAGCCACAATAGCCCAATCCGTGTGAGAAGAACGCAATCATGAGCGACCTGTACGCCGAAGCCCTGTCCACGTTTGCCAGCCTGTTCGAAGAGGCCAAACAGAGCCGCGAGGTCGAGCCGAACGCGATGACCGTGGCCACCGCCGATACGCACGGTCGTCCTTCGGCGCGCACCGTGCTGCTGAAGGCGTTCGATGAGCGCGGCTTCGTGTTCTACACCCATCTGGACAGCCACAAGGGCCAGGAGCTGCAGGCCAATCCGCATGCGGCGCTGCTGTTCCTGTGGCGCAGCTTGCGCGAAGCCGGCATCCAGGTGCGCATCGAAGGCCGTGTCGAGCAGGTCGCCGATGCCGAGGCCGACGCCTATTTCGCCAGCCGCCCGCGGATGAGTCAGATCGGCGCGTGGGCTTCGCTGCAGTCGAAGACGCTGGCGACGCGCGAGGAATTTGACGCGCGCGTGGCCGAGGTCGAGGCCCGCTTCGAGGGCAAGGATGTACCGCGCCCGGAAGGCTGGAGTGGCCTGCGCGTGGTGCCTGAACGCATCGAGTTCTGGTACGGCGCGCAGTTCCGCCTGCACGAGCGCTGGTGCTACGAGGCCGGTGCCGAAGGGCGCTGGAGCAAGCGCCTGTTGTATCCGTAAGGTCGCACGATGAAACGCCTGCCGCTGTACCGCGTGGTGGTGTTCGTGCCGACTGCGGCGCTGGGCGCGGTAAAGCACGGCATCCTCGCGGTGGACGCGTTGGCGGCCGGCGACTACGAGCACGGCATGTGGTGGTCGACGCCGGGGTTCGAGCAGTTCCGCCCGCGCGTGGGTGCGTCGCCCGTGCAGGGTGAGGAAGGCCGCACCGAAGTGGTCGACAGCGTGCGCCTGGAGTTCTGCCTGCCACGTGATCCGCAGCGGCTGCAGCGAATCTTCGAACAGGGCATCGTGCCGCATCACCCGTGGCAGGTGCCGGTGGTGCAGGTGGAGGAAATCGAGCTGCTGTTGGCGGACGGGCTGCCGTTGTAGAGCCGAGCCCATGCT
>DQIG01000237.1:468-770 GCA_003525885.1 Stenotrophomonas sp. | reverse complement strand
CCGAGCCCATGCTCGGCTCTACCGTCCTTCAGCGCGCAGCCAGCGCCACAGCGTGGTGCGTGATACGCCCAGTGCCTGTGCCATGCCCTCGCGGTCGTTGCGGTGTTCCTGCAGCAGGCTTTCCAGTTGCGCACGCGGCGGGCGCTTGCCGTTGCTTTCCACTGGCAGTGGGGCGATACCTTCCTTCACCAGCTCAGGCGCCAGCTGCAGCAACCGTGCCGCATCAATCAGCCCTTCTCCGGGCTGCCAGTGGATGCGCAGCCGATCGACCAGGTTGCGTAGTTCGCGCACGTTGCCGGGCC
>DQIG01000237.1:0-318 GCA_003525885.1 Stenotrophomonas sp. | reverse complement strand
GCGCACGTTGCCGGGCCACTCGGCGGTGGTCAGTGTCGTCAGTGCATCCTCATCCAGTGGCGCGTCGATGCCGCGCAGCTGGCGGAAGAAGTGCTGCACCAACAGCGGAATGTCACTGCGCCGGGCGCGCAGCGAGGGCAGGGCGATGCGCAGTGCCGCCAGGCGGTAGTAGAGATCGCGACGGAAACTGCCGGTCGCCGCGCGCTGCTCCAGCGATTGCAGGGTGGCGGCCACCACGCGCAGGTCGACCGGGGTCGGTTCGGTGGCACCCACGCGCAGCACTTCACGCTCTTCCAGCACGCGCAGCAGGCGGGTCTG
>DQIG01000397.1:1054-12786 GCA_003525885.1 Stenotrophomonas sp. | reverse complement strand
GCAGCCGCCACGGCTGCGGCGATGGCGCCGGCCGAGGTGCCGCCGATGCTCTTGAACCGATACTCGCGCGCCAGCGCCAGTACCGCATTGGGGTACACGATGCCGCTGGTGATGCCGCCTTTCATGACCAGATCGCAGTACTTGTCCGCCACTGTCTTGCCCCCGAGCATGCCGTCCGCCGCGTGGGTGCCAGTATGGCGCAGAGGCTTCTCAGGGCCTGAGAACACCACCGCAGTCCAGGCAGGAATCTGCGACGTTCAGCAGATGGCATGCCTGCAGGCTTGACCCGCCCCGCCATCGGCGTAGCATCTGCAGCAGGCCAAGGGACAGACCCGCGGCTGCCACAACGACATGAGGGATTCTCATGGAATTCGACTATCTCGTCTTCATCGGGCGATTCGAGCCCTTCCACAACGGCCATGCCGCCGTTGCCCGCCTGGCCCTGAGCCGGGCCCGCAAGCTGATCTTCCTGGTCGGCTCTGCCGATACTCCCCGCAGCCTCCGCAATCCCTGGACCGTGGCCGAACGCACCGTGATGATCCAGGCTGCCCTCGATGGCCACACCGACCGCCTGCTGATCCGCCCGCTGCGCGACCACCTGTACAACGAAGCGCAGTGGATCGCCAACGTGCAGCGCCAGGTGGCCGATGCCCTGCGCAACGACGGTGCCGCCGCCGATGCCAGGGTCGGCCTGATCGGCATGGACAAGGACGCGTCCAGCTACTACCTGCGGGAATTCCCGCAGTGGCCGCTGGTGGACGTACAGCACACCGCCACCCTGTCGGCCACCGAACTGCGGCGTTACCTGTTCGAAGCCGGCGACGTCGACTTCCACGGCGCGCTGTTGATGCTGCGTGGCAATGTGCCGGCGCCGGTGTACGACATGCTCGAAGCATTCCGCAAGAGCGCGCCTGCATATGGCCAGTTGGTGGCCGAGTACCGCTTCATCGAACAGTACAAGGCGGCCTGGAAGGATGCGCCCTACGCGCCCACCTTCGTCACCACCGATGCGGTGGTCGTGCATTCGGGCCATGTGCTGCTGGTGCGCCGCCGGTCAGAACCCGGCAAGGGGCTGTGGGCGCTGCCCGGCGGCTTCGTCGGACAGGAACAGAGCCTGCTCGACAGCTGCCTGCGCGAACTGCGCGAGGAAACCCGGCTGAAGATTCCGCTGCCGGTGTTGAAGGGTTCGCTGAAGGGCCAGCAGGTCTTCGACCACCCCGACCGCAGCCAGCGCGGCCGCACCATCACCCACGGTTTCCACTTCGAGTTCCCGGCCGGCGAACTGCCGCCGGTGCGCGGCGGCGACGACGCCGACAAGGCGCGCTGGATACCGGTGAGTGAAGCGTTGGACATGGGCCCGCAGCTGTTCGAAGACCACCTGCACATCCTGGAGTATTTCCTCGGCCGCGGCTGACAGGCCCGGCTTCCCCACTGGCGGATAGACCGCCGGTGTCACTCGACGCGAAGGAGCTTCCGTCATGCACTACCTCGATAATCTTCTCCTCAACACCGACAGCTACAAGGCCAGCCATTGGCTGCAGTACCCGCCGGGTACCGATGCCACGTTCTTCTACGTCGAATCACGTGGTGGCCTGCACGATCGCACGGTGTTCTTCGGCCTGCAGGCGATCCTCAAGGACGCCCTGACACGCCCGGTCACCCACGCTGACATCGACGACGCTGCTGCGGTATTCGCCGCCCATGGCGAACCGTTCAACGAGACTGGCTGGCGCGATATCGTCGACCGCCTTGGCGGCCACCTGCCGGTGCGCATCCGTGCCGTGCCCGAGGGCAGCGTGGTGCCCACCCACCAGGCCCTGATGACCATTGAATCGACCGATCCGGCCGCGTTCTGGGTGCCGTCGTACCTGGAAACGCTGCTGCTGCGCGTGTGGTATCCGGTCACCGTGGCCACCATCAGCTGGCACGCACGAGAGACCATTGCAGCGTTCCTGCAGCAGACCAGCGACGATCCGCAGGGGCAGCTGCCATTCAAGCTGCACGACTTCGGCGCGCGCGGTGTATCGAGCCTGGAATCGGCCGCGCTGGGCGGTGCCGCGCACCTGGTCAACTTCCTCGGCACCGATACCGTATCGGCCCTGTGCCTGGCCCGTGCGCACTATCACGCGCCGATGGCCGGCTATTCGATTCCCGCCGCCGAGCACAGCACCATCACCAGCTGGGGCCGAGAACGCGAGGTGGACGCCTATCGCAACATGCTGCGCCAGTTCGGCAAGCCCGGTGCGATCGTGGCGGTGGTATCGGACAGCTATGACATCTACCGCGCGATCAGCGAGCACTGGGGCACCACCCTGCGCGAGGAAGTGATCGCCTCGGGCGCCACCCTGGTCATCCGCCCGGACTCGGGCGACCCGGTGGAGGTGGTGGCCGAAAGCCTGCGCCGGCTGGATGAAGCCTTCGGCCACACCCTCAACGGCAAGGGCTACCGCGTGCTCAACCACGTGCGGGTGATCCAGGGCGATGGCATCAACCCGGATACGATCCGCGCCATCCTGCAGCGCATCACCCACGACGGCTATGCCGCGGACAATGTGGCCTTCGGCATGGGCGGTGCCCTGCTGCAGCGGCTGGACCGCGATACGCAGAAGTTCGCACTGAAGTGCTCGGCGGCGAGGGTCGAGGGTGAGTGGATCGATGTCTACAAGGATCCGGTGACCGATGCGGGCAAAACCAGCAAGCGCGGCCGCATGCGCCTGCTGCGCCGCCTGGATGACGGCAGCCTGCATACCGTGGCACTGCCGGCCAGCGGTGACGAAGCGCTGCCGGCCGGCTTCGAGGATGCGATGGTGACCGTGTGGGAGAACGGCCGCCTGCTGCACGACCAGCGGATGGAGGACATCCGGGCCCGGGCGGCGGCGGGGCATTGACGGCGCATCCCGGGGTCAGAGCCTGCTGCGCTCTTGACCCGCGCCAGCAACAGGTCCACTTTGCACACGCCGAAGGTATCCCTGCCCTCGCTCCGGCAATGGCAGGGATTTAAACGGGAATCCGGTGAAGGCGCCTCGCGCGCCCATTCCGGAGCTGCCCCGCAGCGGTGAATGGAAACGAATCCTGCCAACAGCACTGGGCTCGCGCCTGGGAAGCGGCAGGTAGTAGGTGGGTCGCGGCCCGTGTCCATCAGCCCGAATACCGGCCCCGGCCGGGGGACACGACCGTCCCCTGACTCGACCTGGACTCTCCGCGGGGAGGGTGCCGGGGCCGTCGTTGTCCTGCGTATGCAGGCGGCGCGGCCGCGCGCGTCCTTTTCACGGTATCCGGCCAGACCCGTTCCCCGCCCGATGCATGGGCCGTCGCCGTTGCCGGCGCTCCATGCGGTACCTGACGATGACCGAGCTCCAACGCCCTACCCTCACCCTGCCTGCAGATGGCCAGCGCCTGCTGCTGCATTCGTGCTGCGCGCCCTGCTCCGGCGAAGTGATGGAGGCGATCACCGCCTCCGGGATCGACTACGCGATCTTCTTCTACAACCCCAACATCCACCCGGTGAAGGAATACGAACTGCGCAAGCAGGAAAACATCCGCTTCGCCGAACAGCACGACATTCCCTTCATCGACTGCGACTACGACACCGACAACTGGTTCAGCCGTGCGCGCGGCATGGAGAACGAACCCGAGCGCGGCATCCGCTGCACGATGTGCTTCGACATGCGTTTCGAGCGCACCGCGCTGTACGCGCACGAACACGGCTACGACACCATCAGTTCGTCGCTGGGCATCTCGCGCTGGAAGAACATGGCGCAGATCAACGACTGCGGCATCCGTGCCGCGTCGCGCTATGAAGGCCTGCAGTACTGGGACTACAACTGGCGCAAGGGCGGCGGTGCCAGCCGCATGATCGAGATCAGCAAGCGCGAGCAGTTCTACCAGCAGGAGTACTGCGGCTGCGTGTACTCGCTGCGCGATGCCAACCGCCATCGCCGCGAGAATGGCCGCGAGCGGATCAAGATCGGCCTGTTGTACTACGGGCAGGACGCTGAGACGCCGCAGGGCGATTGACGTGCAGGCATGGGGCGGCCACGCTGGTCGCCCCTTCTGTTGTACCGGAACTGCCATGACCGCCCTGCCCGCCGATGTCGCCCTGCTGGTGATCGACCTGCAGCCGGACTTCATGCCTGGTGGCACCTTGGCCTGCGACCAGGGCGATGCGCTGGTGGCACCGATTGCCGGGCTGTTGGCGCAGCATCGCTACCGCACCGTGGTGGCGACCCAGGACTGGCACCCGGGCGACCACGCCTCGTTTGCCAGCCAGCACCCCGGCCAACGTCCGTTCGAGACCATCCTGCTGCATGCGCAGCCGCAGACCCTGTGGCCCGACCACTGCGTGCAGGGCAGCGACGGCGCCGCGCTGCACCCGGACGTGGACTGGACCGTGGCCGATCTGATCCTGCGCAAGGGCACGCGCCAACAGGTGGATTCGTACAGCGCCTTCCGCGAGAACCACGGCCCCGATGGAGAGCGCCCGGCCACCGGCCTGGCCGGCTGGCTGCATGAGCGCCGCATCCGCGAAGTGCACGTGTGCGGCCTGGCCCGCGACTACTGCGTGCTGTGGAGCGCGCAGGACGCGGTGAAGTCCGGCTTCCGGGTGAAGTTCCTGTGGGACCTGACCCGGCCGGTGACCGAAGCCAACGACGCGATGGTGCGCGAAGCGCTGGGCAAGGCAGGCATCGCGATCGCTTGACCCGCAACCGCCGGGCATGGCCCGGCGCTACCGCGCACGTCGCTTATGCCGCTTGCGCGCTCCTGCCCACGACAACACAATCGATTCATCCAGCCCCCTGACTACGCCCCCCTACAGATCGCGGGACGGCCGAACCGGGGCTTTTCACTGGATGAAATCAGGATTCGGTAGTGCCGGCCGCTGGCCGGCAACCTCGGGATCTCTGCAGTTGCCGGCAAGCGGCCGGCACTACCGGATAGCACCCATGGTAGCGCCGGGCCATCCCCGGCGGACGCAGGATGGGCGATTACCGGAACACCACCGTTCGGTGCCCGTTGAGCAGGATGCGGTGCTCCACATGGCGGCGAACGGCGCGCGCCAGCACCAGCGATTCGGTATCGCTGCCCAGCCGTACCAGTTCGCGCGGTGCCATCGCGTGGTCCACGCGGGCCACGTCCTGTTCGATGATCGGGCCTTCGTCCAGATCCTCGGTGACGTAGTGCGCGGTGGCACCGATGATCTTGACCCCGCGCGCGTGCGCCTGGTGGTACGGCTGCGCGCCCTTGAAGCTGGGCAGGAAGCTGTGGTGGATGTTGATCGCACGGCCGGCCAGCGCACGGCACAGCGTGGGTGACAGGATCTGCATGTAGCGCGCCAGTACCACCAGATCGATGCGCTCGCGCTCGACCAGGTCGATGATCTGCTGCTCCTGCACCGCACGCGTATCGGCAGTCACCGGCAGGTGGTGGAACGGAACCTGGTAGGACGCGGCCAATGGTGCGAAGTCGGCGTGGTTGGACGCCACTGCCGCGATGTCGACCTTCAGCTGGCCGCTGTGGGCACGGAACAGCAGATCGTTGAGGCAGTGCCCCTGCTTGCTGACCAGAACCAGCAGGCGTGCGCGGCGGCGGCCATCATGCAGCTGCCAGTCCATGCCGAAGCCTTCGGCAAGCGTGGTCATGGCGGCGTACACGGTCTCCAGCGGCAGGCTGGCATCGCGGTCGAAATGCACGCGCAGGAAGAAGCGGCCGCTTTCCTCGTCGCCGAACTGCTGGGCGTCGAGGATGTTGCAGCCGTGGTCGAACAGCAGGCCGGATACGCGATAGACGATGCCGGTACGGTCGGGGCAGGACAGGGTAAGAATGGAATCAGGGCGCATCGCCCGAGTGTAGGGCAGCGCCCCGCCCGATGGATCGATGGTCACCGATGCAACCGACCTGCTTGGTTCAGTCCCAAGCGATACTTGGGCTTCCCCATGGCAAGCTGGTCGGTCATGAACCTGTTGCAACTGATCCGCAGCTTCACCCGCACCGCAGAGACCGGCAGCATTGCCGCCGCGGCCCGCATCCTTGGCATCAGCGCCACCGCAGTCGGCCAGAACATCAACCGGCTGGAGGCGCATCTGGGCGTACGGTTGCTGAACCGAAGTACGCGCCAGCTGGCCCTCAGCGAGGCCGGCGCGCTGTACCTGGCACAGGTGCGCCACATCGAAGCCGACCTGGCGCGCGCGCAGGCGATGGTCACTGCTGGTGACATCGAACCGGCCGGGCCGCTGCGCATCGCCAGCAGCAGCGCCTTCGGTCGCCACGTGCTTGCCCCCTTGCTGCCTTCACTGCAGCGGCGCTACCCACAACTGCAGCTGGAGCTGCGCCTGACCGACCGCGCCGTGCAGCATGGCCCGGAAGCGGTGGATGCCAGCATCCGCATCGGGGCGCAGTTGGAGGATGGCGTGGTGGCGCGGCAGCTGGCGCGTGTTCCGTTCGTGTTCTGCGCCTCGCCCGCCTACCTGAAGGCCCATGGCACGCCGCAGGAACCCTCGGAACTGGGCAGCCATCGCGGGCTGCTGCACCGCTTCCCCACCGACGGCCGGCCGCTGCGCTGGGGCCTGCTGAGGGACGGCCAGCGCGTGGACGCCGCGCTGCCGCCGAGCATGGTCTGCGATGACATCGATGCGCTGGCGTCGCTGGCGGCGGCCGGTGCCGGCATCACCCGGCTGGCCGCGTTCGTGGCCGAGCCGTACCTGCGCGATGGGCGCCTGACGCCGGTGTTCGGCGCCGACACCGCATGGCGCCCGGAGCCGATGGAGGTCTATTTCTGCGTCAGCGACCGCCGCGACTTCACCGCCAAGATCCGCGCGCTGTTCGAGCACCTGCAGGCTAGCATCGCGCCGGCCTGGCGGGTGTGACGGGGAAGAGCGGAGGGCCTTCGCGGTCAGAAACTCTCCTTCAGACCCATCAGGTGAGCACTGGCCTCTGCCCATCCTGTCAGGGTGCGCAGGCGCAGCCCATTCCTGAAAACATGGAATACCGGAGTTTCATGGACATCCAGTTCTTTCCAGCCCGCGGGCCCCGCTTGGAGCAACATGGGATGAGAGGGATTGCTTCTGTTCCACTCGCTGACACCCGGCTGCGGCCATGCAGGAGATCGACGCACGACAAAGCGCACGCTGGATCGAATCCATGTCCATTCTGGTTCGTTCATGATCACGTGCATCGCGCGTCGCGAGGGAGCGCATGCCGGACTGACATAGGCGACCACCTCCAATCCCTCCCTGTACGTCCACCCCCGCCATTCCAGCTTTCCACTCGCAAGATGGTGGAGAACGCCCTGCTGGTCAGGCGCGTTCCGCTCTATCTCGGGAAGTTCATCTACACGCAATGACGCCATCTCACGCAGCTCATTGGCCTCAGCAAAATGTCGAACCTGCACCAGGACCGCGTGCATTTTCCGGTGCGTTGTCTCTGTGGCAATACCTCTCCGCCCCAGTTCTGCATGAATGCATCGGACTTTGCCAAGCCATTTCTCGTCTCCAACGTACATTGCGATGTAGAAGCTGGCGCGGAACGCGGCCTCAAGGTCCAGATCGCTCAAACTGCCGCAACCATCCCCTGATGATCTGGAAGACTCCCATGACGAATAGGCATCCACCAGCTTCTCGACTCGGTCTGAAGCGCCAGCGGCCAACATCTCCCGGTCCATTTCACGCAGTTGAGCGTCTACTGGAGTTGCTGCCCACGTACTTGTGGGCAGCAGCAAACACCAAAGCAGCATGCGACCAATCATGCGATCAGCAACTCGACATGCAGATGCTGCTCATGGAGGTTGAACAGGTCGCACGCCCTGAACAGGCGTAGCCCGGATAATCTTCGAATACCGGGTTTGGATTGGCCGACTGCACGACCACATGATCCGCTTCCGACTCCTGCCGCAATCCCGGAATGTGCACAATTGCGCGCTGTGCCCCGAAGAGTGACAGGAGCCGATAGGCTTCACCTGCACTCAGTTCGGAGACGATGGGCTCGTAGCTGAAGCTGGCCAGTCCCCGATCTCCAAACACCAGCGAATCGACAAACTGCTTGCGCGCAAGGGGTGAAAGCAACATCAGTGGGGATTCGGGAGAGAGCTCGATCATGTGAAGATCAAGCCGCCCCCGCGAGTTCACAGGGGCGTGCATGAGCGAGACATTCTCCGCCCCGGTGACACTCGCCACGTCATCACCTGCGACGGCAGGCATTGATAGGGGCAGTGAGAAAGCCGAGAGCAGAACAACCAGCATCATGGGTTTCATTGCGTTTCTCCATTGGCTGCACACCCGTGTGTGCAGCTCAACGTTGCAGCGCCCGCACCCAGCGCAATGAGGTGTCATTCACATAAAGTAGTATCCGCAATCATTCCTAGTTCGTTGCGACAGGCTATGCCGCAACTCGCCGTCGCGCAGATCCCCTGCATCCTGAAGCGTCACAATGCGCTCGCAGATTGCGTCAGCGCGCCTTGAACACGCCGCGCGCATCGCGTGGCTCACAGCGCAGGTACTGGGGCGCAGCGTCCACGCTGTCGCGCAATGCTGCGGCAGCGTGCCACGGCCAACGCGGGTCGTAGAGGATGCCGCGCGCCAGGGCCACGGCATCGGCGTGGCGGTGGCGCAGGATCGACTCGGCCTGTTCCGGTTCGGTGATCATGCCCACCGCGATCACCGGCATGCGCACCTTGGCCTTGATCGCCGCGGCGAACGGCACCTGGTAACCGGGGCCGACGGTGATCTTCTGGCGCTCGTCCAGGCCACCGCTGGAGACATGCAGGAAGTTGCAGCCGCGCGCGTCCAGCACCTGGGCCAGTGCTTCGCTCTGCACCAGGTCCCAGCCACCCTCGACCCAGTCGCTGGCGGAAATGCGCACGCCCACGGCGATCTTGTCGGACACCGCCGCACGCACGGCGTCGAACACCTCCACCAGCAGGCGCAGGCGGTTCGGCAGGGAGCCACCATAGCCGTCGGTGCGGCGGTTGCTCAGCGGCGACAGGAACTGGTGCAGCAGGTAACCGTGCGCGGCATGCAGCTCGATCAGCTCGAAGCCCAGGCGCTCGGCACGCACCGCACTGGCGGCGAAAGCGGCGATGAGCTCAGCGATGCCGGCCTCGTCCAGTTCCTGCGGCGCCGGATCGGCGGCATGGAACGGCAGCGCCGACGGCGCCACAGTGGCCCAGCCACGCGCATCATCGGCTGGCAGCTGGCCACCACCGTCCCACGGACGCTTCACCGATGCCTTGCGGCCGGCATGGCCCAGCTGGATGCCCAGCGGCATCGGCGACCAGCGGCGGACGCTGGCCAGCACCTGTGCCAGTGCGGCTTCGGTACCGTCGTCCCACAGGCCCAGGTCGGCCCAGCTGATGCGGCCGCGCGGTTCGACCGCAGTGGCTTCCAGGATCAGCAGGCCGGCACCGGACTGCGCCAGGTTGCCCAGGTGCATGGCGTGCCAGTCGCTGGCGCGGCCGTCTTCGGCGGAGTACTGGCACATCGGCGCGATCACGATGCGGTTGGACAGGGTCAGGGGGCCGAACGAGATCGGCGAAAACAGCTGGGTCACGGCGATGCGGGGGACAGGCGGATGGAGGGTACGTATTGCACCGCTGCGCGGCTTCCGGATCAACCGCCTGAATGGATCGCTGTTTCGTGCGATCTGCTGCAGCCGAGCGTGGGCTCAGCTCTATAGAAGCCCTCGACCATTGTAGAGCCGAGCCCATGCTCGGCTCAGCGCGAAGCCCACGTGGCCAGCGCTTCAGCGCAGTCCCGCTCGTCCTTGAACTGCAGCAGGTCGTCGGCACGGGTGCGGCCGCGGTTCAGCGCCGCCACCGGCAACCCTGCCTTCGCGGCCGCCTGCACGAAGCGGAAGCCGGAATAGACCATCAGCGACGAGCCCACCACCAGCACGGCATCGGCCTGCTGCAGGTGATCGTGCACCGCGGCCACGCGTTCGCGCGGCACGTTTTCGCCGAAGAACACCACATCCGGCTTCAACAGGCCGCCGCAGTACGCGCAGTCGGGCACAACGAAGGCGGAAAAGTCGGTCTCCAGGTCGGCATCGCCATCCGGGGCGATACCGGCCTCCAGCGCATCCCAGCCGGGATTGGCGTCCAGCAGCCGCTGCTGGAACTCCTCGCGGCCACTGCGGCGCTCGCAGCCCATGCAGCGCACCAGATCCAGGCGACCGTGCAGGTCGATCACGTTGCGGCTGCCGGCCCGCTGGTGCAGGCCATCCACGTTCTGGGTCAGCAGCACCTGCAGCTTGCCGCTGTTTTCCAACGCGGCCAGAGCCTGGTGGCTGCCGTTGGGCCGGGCCAGGCCGAAGCGCGGCCAGCCCAGCAGGCTGCGCGCCCAGTAGCGCTGGCGGGTGGCCGCCTCGCCCATGAACGCCTGGTAGGTCACCGGCGGCGTGCGTTTCCACTGGCCATCGGTATCCCGGTAATCGGGAATGCCCGAGGCCGTGCTGCAACCGGCGCCTGTCAGCACGAACAGGCGCTGGGCGCGGTCGATGAAGTCGGTCAGTGGCGGGGTCATGGCTGCCAGATGGGGGCGCCGCAGCGCCCCTGCAAGCACCGGTTCAGCCAGCGTACTCAGACGGCCGGCAGCGGAGGTACCGCGATCGGATGGCCTTCCTCGTCCAGCGCGATCATCACGAAGTGGCCGCGGGTACACAGCTTGCGCTCGCCGCTGTGCAGGTCTTCAGCGACCAGCTCCACCTCGACCTTCATCGAGCTGCGGCCGACTTCGACGATGCGACCGATGGTTTCCACCATCTGGCCGATGCGGATCGGCAGCTTGAAGTCGACCTGGTCACTGCGCGCGGTCACCACGGTGCGGCGCGAGTAGCGGGGGGGGGGGGGGGGGGGGGCCTTGTCCATCCACGCCAATGCCTGGCCACCGAACAGGGTGCCGAGGTGGTTGGTGTGGTTGGGGAAGACGATTTCGGCCATGCGCACTTCGGTGGGCGGCACAGTCTCGGGGATCGGGGTCATGGGGGTGCTTCGGTGTGGGGTGCGGCAATTTTAAGCCAGGCCCCGTGCAGGCGGCGCTACACTGCGCCACGCCCACTGCCAGGACCGCCCATGCCCGCACTTTCCGACCTGTTGGCCTTTGCGCTGGTCTCGCTGGCCATGGTGCTCACCCCAGGGCCGAACATGATCTACGTGATCTCGCGCTCGATCTGCCAGGGACCGGTCGCCGGACTGATCTCGCTGGGCGGGGTGGCGCTGGGCTTCGTGTTCTATATGCTGTGCGCGGCGCTGGGCATCACCGCGCTGCTGATGACTGTGCCGTTCGCCTACGACGCGCTGCGCATCGGTGGCGCGCTGTACCTGCTGTACCTGGCCTGGCAGGCGCTCAAGCCCGGTGGCCGTTCACCGTTTGCAGTGCGCGACCTGCCGCAGGACAGCCCACGCAAGTTGTTCACGATGGGCTTCCTGACCAATCTGCTGAACCCCAAAGTGGCGGTGATGTACCTGTCGCTGCTGCCGCAGTTCCTGCACCCCGACAGCGAAGGCAGCGTGCTGATGCAGTCGATCGTGCTGGGTTCCACCCAGATCGCGGTGAGTGTGACCGTGAACGGCATGATCGCATTGACCGCTGGCAGCATCGCCGGCTTCCTGGCCGCTCGCCCGACCTGGCAGATGGTGCAGCGCTGGCTGATGGGCACGGTGCTGGCCGGGTTGGCGGTGCGCATGGCGGTGGAAGGGCGGCGCTAGCACTTTGTAGAGACGAGCATGGCTCGACGCTACAGAA
>DQIG01000397.1:445-915 GCA_003525885.1 Stenotrophomonas sp. | reverse complement strand
AGCATGGCTCGACGCTACAGAAACAAGAAACCCCGGCAATGGCCGGGGTTCTTCGTTGCGACAGGCCTGACTGGTTCGATCAGAAGTTCATGTCGAAGGCGACTTCGCCCTGCACGCCGACCTGGTAGGCCGAGACGCGGCGTTCGAAGAAGTTGGTCAGTTCCTGCACGTCCTGCAGTTCCATGAACGGCAGCGGGTTGCGCACGTTGTACTTCTTTTCCATGCCCAGCTTGGCGAAGTGCTGGTCGGCGCAGTGCTGCAGGTACTGGCGCATGTCGCGGGTCGAGATGCCGGCCACGCCACCGGACAGCACGTCCTCGGCGAACTGCACTTCGCACTCGATGGCTTCGGCCAGCATGTCGTAGACCTGCTGCTTCATCTCGTCATCGAACAGGTCCGGCTCTTCCTCGCGAACAACACGCACCGACTCGAACGCGAACTCCATGTGCGCGCTCTCGTCGCGGAACACC
>DQIG01000397.1:0-298 GCA_003525885.1 Stenotrophomonas sp. | reverse complement strand
CGCGCTCTCGTCGCGGAACACCCAGTTGGTGCCCGAGGCCAGGCCCGGCAGCAGGCCGCGCGAACGGAAGTAGTACACGTAGGCGAAGGCCGCGAAGAAGAACAGGCCTTCGATGCAGGCGGCGAAGCAGATCTGGTTGAGCAGGAACTGGCGGCGCTCGGCACGGGTCTCGATGCGGGTCAGGTCCTGGATCGAGTCGATCCACTTGAAGCAGAAATCGGCCTTCTTCTTGATCGAGTCGATGTTCTCCACCGCGGCGAAGGCTTTGACGCGCTCTTCCGGATCCGGCAGGTAGTTG
>DQIG01000396.1:15380-15616 GCA_003525885.1 Stenotrophomonas sp. | reverse complement strand
CTCGGCAACGGCCTGGACCAGGTGCTGCTGCTGGCCGAGGAACGCACCGACGAGGTCGGCCGCATCCAGCTGCGCGACCAGGTGAAGAAGCTGACCCTGCCGACCGAGATGGGCGAGCGCTTCCAGGCGATCGGCCTGCAGCGTGGCGTCGACTTCGAACCGGCGTTCGAGCTGGGCGACCTGAGCTGGCGCCTGTGAGTGGAGCGCTGCCGCTGACCAAGCCGTTGCGGCGGGGG
>DQIG01000396.1:14837-15226 GCA_003525885.1 Stenotrophomonas sp. | reverse complement strand
AAGCCGTTGCGGCGGCCGCGGTTGTGGACCGCACTGTGGGTCACCGCAGTGCTGCTGGTGATCGTGGTGTGCCTGATTCCACCGCCGCCGATTCCGTTGCCGGAAAACAGCGACAAGGGCGAGCACTTCCTCGCCTATTTCATCCTGGCCGGCAGCGCGGTGCAGCTGTTCCGTCAGGGCCGCCCGCTGCTGTGGGTGAGCGTGGGCCTGGTGCTGATGGGCATCGGCATCGAGTTCGCGCAGGGCGCGCTGACCAGCAACCGTACTGCCGACCCGATGGATGCGCTGGCCAATTCGATCGGCGTGCTGGCCGGCATGGCCACGGCACTGACCCCGCTACGCGACCTGCTGCTGCGCTGGCGCGGGTAAAAGCGTGCCAACCAAGGTTG
>DQIG01000396.1:0-14658 GCA_003525885.1 Stenotrophomonas sp. | reverse complement strand
CTACCGGTAGATCCACGCCATGCGTGGATGAACTGCCCGAGGTGCCGACCAAGGTCGGCACCCACCAGGGCAGACCTGCCGTTACTTCTGCAGCGTCACCTCATCCAGCACCCACATCGCCGGGCGCGTGTCACCGGTGAAGTTGATGCACAGGTCCGCGTTGCCCTGGGTTCCCTTCGGAAGTGCCGCGCGCAGGGTCACGAAGCCATCCGCATCGGGCTTGGCCGGCAACGCCACTTCAGCCAGCACCTTGCCGCTGCAGTCGCCACGGCGCACCTGCATTTCGCCATGCGCGCGCTTGGCCTTCTCGAAGCGACGCTTGGGTTCGTCGTGGGCCAGCTGGAAGTAGTACGGAATGCGGCCTGCGC
Organism: Stenotrophomonas sp.; assembly: GCA_003525885.1. Lineage (GTDB taxonomy): Bacteria > Pseudomonadota > Gammaproteobacteria > Xanthomonadales > Xanthomonadaceae > Stenotrophomonas. The sequence continues at coordinate 14,290 of DQIG01000396.1, read as the reverse complement.
GGACCTCCACGCTGCCGATGCCGTCCAGCTGTGCCTGCGGCCAGCGCCAGCACGGCTGGAAGATGTCGACGTTGAACACCGCACGCGTTCCCTCGCGCGGGCCGTCGTCTTCCAGGCGCAGCACCAGCCCCTTCTTGCCCACGCAGCTGAGCAGCTCATCGCTGCGGCGGCTGAGCAGGGACTGCGCGGTGAACGCGGCGATGGTCGGCTTCGCGGCCAGCATCTGGCCCTGGTAGAACGCGGCGGCCTGCACGGTGGTCGGCAGCGTCGCGGTCAGCGGCTGCTGGTACAGCGGCGACTGCGCGCTCACCGCCTGGCCATCGGTGCTGTAGCGCACTTCATAGCCCAGCGGGTTGGCCAGCGACACGGTCACCGTGTTGCCAGCGCGGTTGTCGGTGTAGTCCACACCCACTTCAAACGGCGTCTGCGCGTAGGCCAGGCCCCAGGCGCGGTAGCGCTGCAGCTGCGCCGGCAGGCGCGCGAGGAAGTCGCGGAAGTCGCGATGCTCCGGCGTACTCCAGCCGGTCTCGGCCACCGCGGCCAGGCGCGGGAACAGGTTGTGCTGCAGGCGTGCATAGCTGCGCGTGTGCTCGGTGAACATGTTGGCCTGGAGGCCGAGGATGTGCCCACGCTTGTCAGCTGCCAGCTCGGCCGGCACCGGCTCGAAGTTGTACAACTTGCCGAGGTTGACCTGGGTCGGACGGCCCGGCGGTTCATTCGGCGACGCCGTCTGCAGGTAATCCAGATAGAGGTAACCAACCGGTGACATGATCACGTCATGCCCGGTACTGGCGGCGGCCAGACCTCCTTCGGTGCCCTGCCACGACATCACCGTGGCCTGCGGCGGCAGGCCCCCTTCGAGGATCTCATCCCAGCCGATCAGGCGCCGGTCGTGTTCCTCCAGGAACGTCTCCAGGTGCTTGATGATGTGGCTCTGCATGGCCATCTCATTCTTGATGCCCAGTGCACGCATGCGCTGCTGCACCTGCTTCGAAGCTTCCCATTGGTCCTTGACCGCCTCGTCGCCGCCCACGTGCACGTACTTGGCCGGGAACAGTTCGATCACTTCTTCCAGCACGTTCTCCAGGAAGGTGACGGTGCTGTCTTCCACGTTGAACAGGTTGGGGAACACGCCCCATTCGCTGATCGGCTTCAGCGGAGTGTTGATCGAACCCAGTTCCGGGTACGCGGCAATCGCAGCGGTGGCATGGCCGGGCACGTCGATTTCAGGAATCACCTGGATATGCAGCTTGGCCGCATAGGCGATCACTTCGCGGATCTGGTCCTGCGTGTAGAAGCCGCAATACGGGTGCTCCTGGCCGCTGACCGGGTCGACGCCACCGTCGCCGGCCGGCAGGCGGCAGCTGCCCACGCCGGTCAGCTTCGGGTAGCGCTTGATCTCCATGCGCCAGCCCTGGTCATCGGTGAGGTGCCAGTGGAAGGTGTTGAGCTTGTGCGCGGCCATCGCGTCGAGCACATGCTTGATCTCGTCCAGGCTCTGGAAGTGCCGTGCCGAGTCCAGCATGAAACCGCGCCAGCTGAAGCGCGGCGCGTCCTGGATCTGCACCGCCGGCAGCACACCGTTGCTGCCGCCGGTGGCGAGCTGGGCGAGGGTGGTCGCGCCATAGAACAGGCCGGTTTCGTTGCCGGCCTGCACCACCACGCCCTGTGCGCTGCTTTCCAGCGTGTAGCCCTCACCGCTGTCGCGGAAGGTCGGGACGATCTCGAAACGGATGCCGCCACTGCGGGAGGCTGCCTTGCTCTTGGCCAGTGCAAGGCGCGGCCCGCCGCTGCGCGCCAGCAGATCGGCGAACTGCGTGGCGACCCGCTGCGCGGCTTCGCCTTCGGCGTGCAGCACGGTATCGGCGCGCACGGTGATGCCGCTGCCCTGGCCGGGCTGCACGGTGGCCGGGGCGGGAATCAGCATCAGGCTGCCGGCACGCAGCTGCGGACCCGGTGCTTCAGCGGCCGGCGTGGGATCGGCGGCGAGTGCCGGCAGTGCCGGCAGCATGGCGAGCAGGCTGCCCAGCAGCAGTGCGCTGCGCATCCGGGCGCGGGAAGGCTTGACCATCGGAACGACTCCTTGGAACGGTGCGATGAACGCTATACATGAAAAACGCCGGGCCCGGAATGACCCAGGCCCGGCGTGCGTGCACGACTCGGCGATGTTGCTGCCGCTGGATCAGTACTTGAAGCGGAAGTTGAGGTAGTACTGGCGACCGTTGCTGTAGAACGAGGTCGGGATGGCCGCGGTCTGGTAGTACTTGTAGGTCGGGTTATTGAGGTTCAGGCCATCCAGGCTGATGCTCAGCCAGTCGGTGGCCTTGTAGCTCAGCGATGCCGACAGCGTGCCGAAGTCATCCTGGTAGTACGGGTTGGTGCCCGACAGGCTGATCAGGAACGAGGAGCGGCGGGTGTAGCTGACCCGGGCGCCAAAGCGCTCGTTCTCGAAGTAGGCACCCACGTTGTAGGTGTTCTTCGAGGTGCCCAGCAGGTTGTGCGAACCATCCGACCAGGTGTGCGAGGTGGTGCCATTGGCGTAGGTGTAGTTGGCATTGATGCCGAAGTACTCGCCGATCGGCTGCTCGTAGGCCACTTCCACGCCGGTGACCTTGCCGTCGGCATTGATCGGGGTGGAGATCTGGTAGGTCTCAAGCTGGTTGGTCAGTTCGCTGTACAGCTGGCGCGAGACCACGTCGAAGGCGATGTAGTCCTTCAGGTTCATGTGGTACGCGCCCACCGACAGCAGGCCGCGCGGCATGAAGTACCACTCCAGGTTGGCATCCAGGTTGGTCGACAGGGTCGGCTTGAGGTTCGGATTGCCACCGCCGCCGGTACGGTTCAGGTCCGAACCGTACGAGGAGGCGCCCAGTGCCGAGTAGTCCGGCAGGGTCTGGGTCTGCGAGGCGGCGACGCGCAGCACCAGCGAGTCGTCCAGGTCGAACTTGATGTTGGCGCTGGGCAGGACACGGTTGCGCTTGTTCTGGAAGGCCAGGCGCTCCCACATGCCGAACAGGCTGCTGACATTGGCATCTGCGGCCTTGCTGACCGCGTTGTAGGTGTCGATGTCCTGCTTGATGTTGACGTAGCGCAGGCCGACGTTGCCGCTCCACCAGTCGCCGCGGAAGTTGGCCTGCACGTAACCGGCGAAGTTCTTTTCCTTCACCTTCCACTCGGCGCCGTAGTTGTGGCGACCGGTCGGGCCATCATTGCCGGCCAGCCAGGTGGAGTTGTTGGTCACTGCGTCCTTCAGCGCGCCCGGGGTGAAGTACCAGAGGTTGCGCGGGAAGGTGCCGCCGATGTCACCGGCAAAGCCGCTGGGATAGTTCGCCGTCGCACCGTTCTTCAGCGCGCTCCAGATGTCACCCGGGGTCGCACCTTCCGGCGACAGTGCTTCGCGCTTGTGGTCGGCGAAGCGCAGGCCGAAGTCGATCGAGTTCAGCACGCCGCCATCATTGAAGTACTGGTTGAAGTCGAGCGTGGCCCACTTCTCCTTGTCTTCGGCGGTGACCTGCTGGTTGCCCCAGGTGCCGAAGCTGGTCACGCCGTTGGGCGAAAGGTCGCCGCCGACATTCCAGTCGATCGGCGAGCCATTGCCGTGGGTGGCCCAGCTGGCGCCGCCGCCGTTGGCCAGGGTGACCTCGGCGATGTACTGGCGCGGCGTCTCGCCGGTGCCCTTGGTGCTGCCGGCCTGGAACTTGGCGGTCAGGCTGTCGTTGATCTGCCAGTCGGCATCGAAAGTGACATAGCTCGACTTGGCCTTCGACTCGCGGTAGATCATGTCGTACACCGCGTAGTCGGTGCCGGGCATGCCCTTGTAGCTGGCGTTGGTCAGCACGCCATCCTTGACCACGTAGCCCGGATCCGGCGCCTGCGACTTGGCGAAGCTGTTGCCGAACATCATGAAGTTGCGGTTGTAGTTGTTCGCCTTCAGCTCGGAGCTGAAACCGTTCAGGCCAAGGGTCAGGTTGTCCATCGGCTTGAACTGCAGCGAGACCAGGCCGCCCTTGCGCTCGCGGGTCTGTTCAAACAGGGTCGAACCCAGCAGGCCCGGGACGTTGACGCCGATCAGGTCCGGATTGGTCTTGGCGACCGGATCGCCGGCGCCGATCTTGAAGAAGCCACCCGGGATTTCCTGCGCTTCACGGCGCAGCTCGCGCTTCTGGCTGAAGCCCTGCACCATCACGCCGAAGGTGCCTTCGTCGTTCTTGTAGTTGAACAGCGCCGAGTACTGCGGGTCGTTCGACTTGGCCTGGTCCGAGCGCACCATGCCGATCGAGCCTTCAGCGGTGAACTGCTTGGAGAACTCCAGCGGCTTGCGGGTGATGATGTTGACGGTACCGGTGGTGCCGCCGTCCTGCAGCTTGGCCTGCGAGGACTTGTTCACTTCCACCGAGCTGACCAGCTCCGAAGGCAGCAGCGAGTAGCTGACGCTGCGGCCGACGTTGTTGCCCTGGCTGAGCACGAACCAGTCGGCCGAGCCGACGGTGTGGCCGTTGATCAGGGTCTGGGTCAGGCTCGGGCTGGTGCCGCGCAGGCTGACACGGTCGGCTTCGTCGAAGCCACCTTCATCGGCGCTGGACGAGCTGATGTTGACGCCCGGCAGGCGCTGCAGGGTGTCGGCGACGTTGTGCGCCGGCAGCTTGCCCACGTCTTCGGCGGTGACCACTTCCACGCGCGCATTCGCTTCGCGCTTGGTGTCCAGCGACTTTTCCATCGAGCCACGGATGCCCGTAACAGTCACGGTGTCCAGGTCGGTTGCGGTCGGAGCGGCCTGCTGCGCGTGCGCACTGAAGGCGATGCAGCTGACGATGGCGGCCGAAAGCAGGGTCTTGCGGGTGTTCATGATGTCTCTCCTCATCACTCGATTGGATGCCGGCGGCGGTGTTCGGTTGCGGTTGCGATGACATGCGCGGGGCGGCGGCGAAGTCCCGTGCGGTGGCGTGCCACGTACAGCGTGCTGCGATTGCGTTGAAGCCTGTTGCGGTGTCAGGCGGCCGACTGCTGCAGGTACCAGCTGGCAGCGCCGACCACGCCCAGCTGGCCGTGCTCGACGACCTTCACCGGGATGCGTGCCAGCGCTTCGCCCATCGGCCCCTTCTGCAGGTAGCGTTCGACGAACGTGCTGGCGTGCAGGTATTCGCGGATCTGCGGCAGGATGCCGCCGGCCAGGTAGACGCCACCGTGGGCGCCGTAGAACAGCGCCATGTCGCCGATGGTGCTGCCGAGCAGGCCGCAGAACACATCCAGCGCCTGGCGCGCGCGCGCATCGGTATCGGCCATGGCGGCGGCGGTGACCGCATCGGGGCTGGCCAGCGTCGGTGCCTGCCCCTGCAGCGCGCACACCGCGCGGTACAGGTTCATCAGGCCCGGGCCGGAGATCGCATGTTCGATCGACACATGGGCGCGGTCGCGCTGCATGTGGCGGACGATGGCCATTTCCAGTTCGGTGCTGGCGGCCAGGGTCGGCTGGCCGGCTTCCGTCGGCAGCACCACCGGGCCGTGCGCGGTGGGGATCCACAGCGCGGCGCCCAGGCCGGTACCGGGGCCGACCACCAGGGTCGGGCCGCGCGCAGCGGTGTCCGGCCCGCACAGGTGCAGCACGCCACTGGCGTCCACCTGCGCGGCGGCGTAGGCCACCGCTTCGAAGTCGTTGACGATGTAGACCCGCTGCAGGCCGACGTCGGCCTCCACCTGGCGCGCCGACAGCGGCCACGGCAGGTTGGCGGTGATCACCGTGCCGTCCTCGCGGGCGTAGCCGGCGCTGGCAACCACGCAGTGCGTGGGCCGCGGGCCTTCGCCCAGGAAGTCGGACAGGATCGCGCTTAGCCCGGCGTGGTCGGCATTGCGGTACTTGCGGTATTCCAGCACCTGCACCGGATGGGCAGAGTCACCGCTGGCCTGGACCCGGGCAACGCGCACATGGGTGCCACCGACGTCGGCGGCCAGGAACGAAGGCGCGACGCGGGACAGGACATGCGACGGGGCGGGGTGGCTGGCGGTCACGCGGGCTCCTGCTGCAGGTGGGGCCGGCCCCGGGATCGGGGGCGGCGATTGGGGCGGAGTCTGTAACCGCGCTGACAACGATGTCAACGAGTTCGTGACACTTTCGTTGCTGCGCCGCAACGAATGCGACATGCGGTAAACGTTTACATGGCGTGAGTGCGGGATTCACGTGGGAACCGTTGCTGCATGGGGCTCTAGGCCTGCCGCGCATTCAGCGCGGTGCATCGCAATCGACTTGCGCAGTGCAGCACGAGGTTCACGAGGGCGTGCATGGAAGTTGACAAACCGCCGTTGTCCACCGAAAGAATGTGACAACGTTGTTCCCAGCCACTCTCCGACGCCGCGTTCTGCGGCCGTCGCCGCAGGAGCCCTCCTGATGTCCGCCGTCCCCGCTGCAAGCGCGCGCCCGAACGTGGCCACCTCCATCGCCATCGTTGGCGTGTTGTTCTTCCTGATCGGCTTCTTCACCTGGCTCAACGGGCCGCTGATCACCTTCGTCAAGTTGGCCTTCGAACTCAGCGAGGTCGGCGCCTTCCTGGTGCTGATGGTGTTCTACCTGTCCTACTTCTTCCTCGCCCTGCCGGCCTCCTGGATCCTGCGCCGCACGGGCATGAAGAAAGGCCTGAGCCTGAGTCTGCTGGTGATGGCCGGTGGTGCCGCGTTGTTCGGTGAGTTCGCCACCCAGCGCTGGTATCCAGGTGCGCTCGGCGGCCTGTTCGTGATCGGCAGCGGACTGGCCCTGCTGCAGACCGCGATCAACCCCTACATCTCCATCCTTGGCCCGATCGAAACGGCGGCACGCCGCATCGCGCTGATGGGCATCTGCAACAAGATCGCCGGCATCCTGGCGCCGATCGTGATCGGTACCGTGGTGCTGCATGGGATCGGCGATCTCTCGGCAACGGTCGCCGCCGCCGATGAGGCCACCAAGGCACAGCTGCTCAATGAGTTCGCCGCCAAGATCCACGCGCCATACCTGGCCATGGCCGGCCTGCTGGTGCTGCTGGCGGTGGGCGTGCTGTTCTCGCCGCTGCCGGAAATCAAGTCGTCCGAAGCCAATGCCACGCCGGTCGCGGCCGGTGCCGCCGAACGCCGCAGCATCTTCCAGTTCCCGCACCTGTGGCTGGGCGTGCTGTGCCTGTTCGTCTACGTGGGCGTGGAGGTGATGGCCGGCGATGCGATCGGTACTTACGGCCACGGCTTCGACCTGCCGCTGGACCAGACCAAGATGTTCACCGCATTCACCCTGTTCGCCATGCTCATTGGCTACGTGGTCGGCCTGCTGGTGATTCCCAACGTGGTGTCGCAGTCGCGCTACCTGACCTTCTCTGCCGTGCTGGGCGTGGTGTTCTGCCTCGGCGCCTGGGCCACCCACGGCTATGTGTCGGTGGCCTTCGTGGCCCTGCTGGGCTTCGCCAATGCCATGATGTGGCCGGCGATCTTCCCGCTGGCCATCCGCGGCCTTGGCCGCTTCACCGAGACCGGCTCGGCCCTGCTGGTGATGGGCATTGCCGGCGGCGCGATCATTCCGCAGCTGTTCGCCGTGCTCAAGCAGCACATCGACTTCCAGCTGGTGTTCGTGCTGCTGATGGTGCCGTGCTACCTGTACATCCTGTTCTACTCGGTGATCGGCCATCGCGCCGGCCTGCCGCAGGACAAGGCCTGATCGGCGATGATGGACGGCAGCCAACCCCAGGGAAAACCCATGCGCAGAGCGACCATCAAGGACGTTGCGGAGAAGGCCAAGGTCTCGCTGAAGACGGTCTCGCGGGTGATCAACAACGAGCCCTCGGTGATGCAGGCGACCCGTGCGCGGGTGCTGCGTGCCATCGCCGAGCTCGACTACGAGCCCGATCCGTCCGCGCGCAATCTGCGCAGCGGCACCACCTTCGTGATCGGGTTGGTCTACGACAACCCGAATCCGTACCACATCATCGGCGTGCAGAACGGCGTGCTGGCCGCGTGCCGCGAGACTGGGTTCGGCCTGCAGATCCATCCCTGCGATTCCAGCTCGCCGCTGCTGGCTGATGAACTGGCCGACTGGGTGCAGCGCTCGCGGCTGGCCGGGCTGGTGCTGACCGCGCCGATGTCCGAGCGCCGCGACCTGATCCAGGCGCTGACCGCGCGCGGCATCAAGCTGGTGCGCATCATTGCGGCCACCGAAGATCCGGCCGACGGTGCCTGCGTGTTCGTCGACGACCGCGAGGCCGCCTACGAGATCACCGAGCACCTGATCCAGCTGGGCCATCAGCGCATCGGCTTCCTCTGGGGCGGTATCTCGCACCGCTCCTCGGGCGAACGCTACGCCGGTTACGAAGCCGCGCTGAAGGACTACGGCATGACCGTGGACAAGCATCTGGTGGTGCAGGGCGACTACACCTTCGACGATGGTTTCCGCGGTGCGCGCCGCCTGCTGGCGCTGCGCGAGCCGCCCACCGCCATCTTCGGTTCCAACGACGAGATCGCTGCCGGCGTACTGGCCGCCGCCAAGTCGGCCGGCATGAACGTGCCGTACGACCTGTCCATTGCCGGCTTCGAGGACAGCCCGTTCTCGCGCCAGTCGTGGCCGCCACTGACCACCGCCAAGCAGGCCACCGAGGACATCGCCCGCCATGCCGCGCGCCTGCTGATCGCGCAGCTGCGCAGCGACGCCTACGACGATGCGCCGGCACCGCTGCACAACCAGGGCTTCGTGCCGCAGCTGGTGGTGCGCGGTTCGACCGCGCCGATGCGCCCGGCCGGCGCACGCCCCCTTCCTTCCGATCCTGCCTGAGCCTGCCATGTCGCTGTCAGACCCCACCGCTACCCTGATGTTCGCCGAGGCCGCCGAAGCGGCCGACGTGGTTGCCCGCCAGTTCTCGCGCAACCACGCCACCATGGAAACCCTGGCCGCCAGCCTGCGCGCCGCACCGCCGCCGTTCGTGGTCACCTGCGCACGCGGCAGCTCCGACCATGCCGCCACCTATGGCAAGTACCTGCTGGAAACCCAGCTGGGCCTGGTGGTTGCCTCGGCCTCGCCGTCGGTGGGTTCGGTCTATGCCGCACCGCTGCAGCTTCGCGGTGCGCTGTTCATCGTTATTTCGCAGTCGGGCAAGAGCCCGGACCTGCTGCGTAACGCCGAAGCCGCCAAGGCCGCTGGCGCGCGCGTGATCGCGCTGGTCAACGTCGAGGATTCACCGCTGGCGCAGCTGGCCGACACGGTCATTCCGCTGCATGCCGGTGCAGAAAAGAGCGTGGCGGCGACCAAGAGCTACCTGGCCTCGCTGGCCGCATTGCTGCAGTTGGCCGCGTACTGGAAGCAGGACAGCAGCCTGCGTGCGGCGCTGGACCTGCTGCCGGACGCGATGCGCGAGGCCTGGCAGTGCGACTGGAGCAAGGTGACCGAGGGTCTGGTCGAGGCCACCAACCTGTTCGTGCTCGGCCGTGGCCTGGGCCTGGGCGCGGCGCAGGAAGCGGCGCTGAAGTTCAAGGAAACCTGCAGCCTGCACGCCGAAGCCTACAGTTCGGCCGAGGTCAAGCATGGCCCGATGGCGCTGGTCGATCGCGGCTTCCCGGTACTGGCCTTCGCCCAGCCGGACGAAACCGGCGCCGGTACCCGTGCGGTGGTCGATGAGTTCACCGCACGTGGCGCGCAGGTATGGATGGCCGGTGCCGGTGGCAACCTGCCGGTGGCCGCCGCGCCGCATCCGCTGTGCGCACCGCTGCTGACCGTGCAGAGCTTCTATCGCGCGATCAATGCGCTGGCGCTGCGCCGCGGCTTCAACCCGGACTTGCCGCCGCATCTGAACAAGGTCACGGAGACCGTGTGATGGCAACGGTCCTGCGCAATGCCCGCATCCTTGCAGGCGATGAGTTCCGCGACGACCTGGCGGTGGTGATCGAGGACGGTCGCATCAGCGCGCTGCTGCCCGACGCCGCACCGCAGCTGGGCCAGGCTGCCGAGCAGGTTGACCTGGGCGGCGGCTGGCTGCTGCCCGGCTTCATCGACGTGCAGGTCAATGGTGGCGGCGGCGCGCTGTTCAACAACACGCCCGATGTCACCTCGCTGCGTACCATCGCGCAGGCGCACCGCCGCTTTGGCACCACCGCGATGCTGCCAACGCTGATCAGTGATGACGTTGCGGTGATGCGCGAGGCCATCGGTGCGATGCGCGAAGCGATCGCGCAGGGCGTGCCGGGCGTGATCGGCATCCATCTGGAAGGGCCGTACATCGCGCCGGCGCGCAAGGGCACGCACGATGCCAGCAAGTTCCGCGTGCCGGATGAAGAAGAGATCGCGCTGGCCGCGTCGCTGGACAACGGCGTGACCCTGCTGACGCTGGCACCGGAGCGCGTGCCGCTGGAGACCATCCGCGCGCTGGTCGAACGTGGCGTGATCGTCGCCGCCGGCCACACCGCGGGCACCTACGAGGAGATCCGCGAGGGTCTGGATGCCGGCGTGCGCGGCTTCACCCATCTGTACAACGCGATGTCGCCGCTGCAGGGCCGCGAGCCCGGCGCGGTGGGCGCTGCGCTGGAAGACCGCGACAGCTGGATCGGCATCATTGTCGATGGCGTGCATGTGCACCCGGCCAGCCTGCGCGTGGCGTTGGCGGCCAAGCCGCGCGGTCGCCTGCTGCTGGTGACCGATGCGATGCCACCGGTCGGTGCCGACGATCCCAGCTATGTGCTGTATGGCGAAACCATCACCGCCATCGATGGCGTGGTGCGCAATGCCGCCGGTTCGCTGGCCGGTTCGGCGCTGGACATGGCCACCGCCGTGCGCAACACCGTGCAGCTGCTCGGCCAACCGCTGGCCGAAGCCGCACGCATGGCATCAACCTATCCGGCGCAGTTCCTCAACGTCGACGACCGCCTGGGCCATATCGCCGAGGGTTACCAGGCCGACCTGGTGCTGCTGGATGACGCCCTGCAGGTGCGTGGCACCTGGATTGCCGGACAGTACGAGGCCGCCTGATGAACGCGACGCCGCCACGCCGGCTGGGCTCGATCGACGCCCTGCGCGGCATCACCGTGGCGGCGATGCTGCTGGTCAACAACCCGGGTGACTGGAGTGCGGTGTTCGCACCGCTGCGTCACTCGGAATGGCATGGCTGCACGCCGACCGATCTGGTGTTCCCGTTCTTCCTGTTCCTGGTCGGCGTGTCGATGGCCTTCAGCGTGGCACCGCGCGCTCGGGATGCGGCGGCGCGTCCGGCATTGGCGCGCGGCGTGCTGGAACGCGCGCTGCGCATCCTGGTGGCCGGTGCGCTGCTGCACCTGCTGATCTGGTGGGCACTGCATACCCATCACTTCCGCATCTGGGGCGTGCTGCAACGGATCGCGGTGTGTGCTGCGCTGGTGGGCGTGCTGGCGGTATATGCGCGGCCGCGCGTGCAGGCCGGCGTGCTGGTCGCGCTGCTGGTGGGCTACACCGTGCTGTTGCTGGGCATCGGCGACCTGGCGCCGTGGACCAATCCGGCCAGTCGTCTGGATACCACGCTGTTCGCGCCGTGGATCTATCAATGGCACGCCGATACCGGTCTTGGGCATGACCCGGAAGGATTGCTGAGCACGCTGGGTGCGCTGGCCAGCACCGTGCTCGGCCTGCTGGCCGGTGGCCTGCTGCGCAATGGACGTGCTGCGGCGCTGGCCGGGCTGGGCGCGGTGACTGCTGCGCTGGGCCTGTTGCTGGCCGTGGTGCTGCCGTTGAACAAGCAGCTGTGGACGCCCAGCTACGTGCTGTGGACCGGCGGCCTGGCCGCGCTGGCGCTGTGGCTGGGCCACGTGCTGATCGACCAGAAGGGCTGGCCGGCGCTGGGCCGTCGCTTCGGGGTCAACGCGATCACCGCGTATCTCGGGGCATCGGTGATGTCGGTGGTGTTGATGGCGACCGGTGTCTGGGGCTGGATCTGGCAGCAGCTGGCCACTGCGATGCCGCAGGCGCTTGAGCTGGCATCGATGCTGCAGGCGCTGGCGTTCGTCGCGCTATGGTGGGGCGTGGCGTGGTGGCTGGATAAGCGCAAGATCTATCTGAAGATCTGACGGCATGGAGTCGGATCCCGTTCCGCAGGAATGGGATCTGACCCTTCCCGGGAGGGCACCTCATCCACGCATGGCGTGGACCAACCGGGTGTGTCGGCGGCTCAATCCACGCATGGCGTGGATGCTCTCCGCGTGGCGTGTAACCGCCGCAAAGATGAACGATTTCAGTCACGTAGAGGTGGGGTGATGCCCGATCAAGTTCGCATCTGAACTGTGATGATCGGCACGCAAATTCACCTGTCGAAACCGTTCACCATGACGCAGACTGCGCTCGCAGTACCGCACATCCGCAGTTCCTGATCCCCTGTCCAGGAGTGCTGTATGTCCCGTGCCGTCCCGCGCATGCTCCGTCCGCGCCGCCTCACCGTTTCCGTACTGCAGGCCCTGGCTGTCCCGTCCTTCATGCTGTTGACCGCCAGCGTCGCCTGGGCCGGCTGTGACAGCGCCGCCCCCATCGCCGGCCAGACGGTCACCTGCGATGCCAATGCGCCGAACCCGCAGACCGTTCCCATCATCGCCAATGGCGCGGCCGGCATCACCATCAATGTCACCAGCACGGCACAACTGCAGCAGAGCGGTGGCAGCAGCGCGATTTCACTTGTCGGCGCCGGTGGCCACCTGTTGTCCAACCTGGGCACGATCAGTTCGGTGGGCGGCGTGGCGGTCCAGCTCGGTGGAGGCAGCCGTGTCGAGAATTCGGGCAGCATCAGCACCGGCAACAACATCGCGCTGCAGTTCGTCGGCAGCGGCGACAGCGTGCTGGTCAACCGCGGAACGATCAGCGGGCGCACCGGCGTACAGTTCGATGCCGGCAATGATCGCCTGGAGATGCAGGCCGGCAGCATCAGTGGCGGCGTCCTGCAGGGGGATGGCAACGACGTGCTGCTGCTGAGCAATGGCACCATCGACAGCGTCGACCAGGGCGGCGGCGATGACCAGATGACCGTCACCGGCGGCACCGTCACCGGCGTGGTGGCGCAGGGCAGTGGCCGCGATGATTTCGTCATGAGTGGCGGCACGATCGGCGCGCTGCAGCAGGGCGACAACATCGATACGTTCCGCATGAGCGGTGGCCGTATCATCGGCGCGTTCGAGGATGGCGACCAGGCGTGGATGACCGCTGGTCGCATCGGTCGCGTCAACATGAAGCTGGACAAGAACCTGTGGGACCAGTCCGGCGGCACCGTGGACGGCAACGTGGTGACCGGCTTCGACACCGACACCATCATCATCTCGGGCACGGCCTATATCGGCGGCAACATCAGCGTCAGCGGCGGCAACGACAGCGTGACCATCACCGACGGCACCGTGCGCGGGCAGGTACTGCTCAGCACCGGCAATGACACCTTCAACTGGAATGGCGGTGGCATCGTCTACGGCGCGATCGACATGGGCCCGGACAACGACGTGGCCAACCTCAGCAACCTCAACCAGGGCAACCTCGGTGCGGTGCCGCTGTTCGACGGTGGCAGTGGCATCGACCAGCTCAACCTGAGCAACGTCAAGACCGCAGGCGTGGGCCGTTTCCAGAACTGGGAGACGATCAGCCTGGCCAACAGCACCGAACTGACCTTCGATGGCGACCTGGTGCTGGGCGACAGCAGTACCGGCACCGGCACGCTGACCGTGGATGAAACCAGTACCGTCTACGCGGGCAGTGGAGGGCATGCCATCCGCCCGTTCAGCAGCAGCGCACTGGTGGAGATGGTCAATGCCGGGCGCATCGACCTGACCGGTACCGGCGCGGGTGACGTGTTCACCGTGCGTGGAAATTACCGTGGTGACGGCGGTGGCCTGTACCTGCGCACCGTGCTGGGCGCGGACAACTCCAGCAGCGACCGCCTGGTGATCGATGGCGGTACCGTCACCGGTACCACCGGCATCGGCGTGCTCAATGCCGGCGGCAGCGGCGCCGCCACGCTGGCCGATGGCATCCTGGTGGTACAGGCGTTGAATGGGGGACGCACTGCAGCGGGCGCGTTCTCGCTGTTCGCGCCGGTCGCGGCGGGTGCCTACGAGTACTTCCTGTTCAAGGGCGGTGTCAGTGCCGGTACCACCGAAAACTGGTACCTGCGCTCGACGCTGGTGACCGGGCCGACGCCGGCCCCAAACGGAGGAGGCAGTGCCACGCCACCGCCACTGACGCCGCCGGTGGCGCCACCGCCACCGATTGCCCCGGCACCGCCGCCACCGCCGGAAGGCGCCACTGATCCGGACCTGACCGCGGGCGAGACCGCGCCGCCTCCGCCGCCACCGGAAC
>DQIG01000151.1:4133-14913 GCA_003525885.1 Stenotrophomonas sp. | reverse complement strand
GCCGGCCGCTGGCCGGCATCCGCAAAAACAACACAGAGCCCGCCATGAGCCGCAAGCACGCCTTCCAGTTCCTCGACCTGCCCCGCACCATGCCGCAGCGCATTCCGGTGGAACTGCGCACGTCCGGCGACTGGGGCGAGCTGTATGGCAAGTTCGGCAAGGAAGACGCCCAGTACCAGGCCGGCCGCTGCCTGGACTGCGGCAACCCGTACTGCAGCTGGAAGTGCCCGGTGCACAACGCCATTCCGCAGTGGCTGCAGCTGGTGCAGGAGAACCGCATCCACGAAGCCGCCACGCTGTGCCACAGCACCAACCCGCTGCCGGAAGTGTGCGGCCGGGTCTGCCCGCAGGATCGGCTGTGCGAAGGCAGCTGCACGCTGGAGGAATTCGGTGCGGTCACCATCGGCGCAGTCGAGAAGTACATCGTCGATACCGCACTGGCCACGGGCTGGCGCCCGGACCTGGGAGCAGTGCAGCCCAGCGGCCACAGCGTGGCCGTGATCGGCGCAGGTCCGGCTGGCCTGGCCTGCGCCGACCGCCTGGCCCGGGCCGGCGTCGCCGCCGTGGTCTACGACCGCTACGAGCAGATCGGCGGCCTGCTGCAATTCGGCATTCCCAGCTTCAAGCTGGACAAGGACGTGATCCATCGCCGCCGCGACGTGCTGGAGGGCATGGGCGTGCAGTTCCGCCTCGGCGTGGAGATCGGCCGTGACCTCAGCGTGCAGCAGCTGCTGGATGCCCATGATGCGGTGTTCATTGGCACCGGCGCCTACCGCTACACCGATGGCGGCCTCGACGGCCAGGATCTGAAAGGCGTGCTGCCGGCACTGCCGTTCCTGGTGCAGAACAGCCGGATCGTCGGCGGCGACGATCCGAAGGGTCGGCCGATTGCCGGCTGGGAAGACACCATCGCCCTGCCTGACCTCAACGGCAAGCGCGTAGTGGTGCTTGGTGGTGGCGATACCGGCATGGACTGCGTGCGCAGCGCAGTGCGGCTGGGCGCGGCCAAGGTCACCTGTGCCTACCGCCGCGACGAAGCCAACATGCCCGGCAGCGCACGCGAAGTGGCCAATGCGCGCGAAGAAGGCGTGCGCTTCCTGTTCAACCGCCAGCCGCTGTCGATCGAGGCCGGCGCCGACGATGAAGTGATCGGCGTGACCGTGGTCGAAACCCGGCTGGGTGAGCCCGATGCCAATGGCCGCCAGAACGCCGTGCCGATCGAAGGCAGTGAATCGCTGCTGGAAGCGGACGTGGTGATCATCGCCTTCGGCTTCTCGCCGAGCGTGCCGGCGTGGCTGGCAGAGCTGGGCGTGGAAGGCCAGTCCAACGGCCGCATCCTCGCCGGTGGCAAGGACCGCCTGCCCTTCCAGACCGCGCATCCGCGCCTGTTCGCCGGTGGCGACGCGGTACGCGGTGCCGATCTGGTGGTGACTGCCGTGGCTGAAGGCCGCGATGCCGCTGCCAGCATCGTCCGCCTACTGGCGCACTGAGTCCGGCAGCAGCAGCTTTTCCAGCAGCGCGCGCAGTTCGCGCGCCTCCACCGGCTTGGCCAGGAAGTGGTCGATGCCCGCCTCGCGGCAGGCCTCGCGCGTGCGCTCCAGCACGCTGGCGGTCAGCGCAATGATCGGCACCTGCGCACGCGCAGCGCAGGTATCGCTGCGGATCGCACGTGCCAGCGCGAAGCCGTCCATGTGCGGCATATGGCAGTCGGTGATCACCAGGTCGAACGGCTGCGCCTGCCAGGCCTCCCATGCCTGCAGCCCGTCGCCACAGGCCTGCACCTGCAGCCCCAGCTCGCACAGGCGTTGCTTCAGCAACTGCAGGTTGGTCGGATGGTCTTCAACAACCAGCAGCCGCGCTGGCGGCAGCGCGCGTTGCGTGGCCATTGTGAGCGCGGGTACCGCCCTGGGTGCCGCACAGGCCGCCAGATCCAGCTCCAGCCATACGGCGGTGCCCTTGCCAGGCGCGCTGCGCAGGTGCACGTGCCCGCCCATCGATGCCGCCAGTTCGCGGCAGATCGACAGGCCCAGCCCACTGCCACCGAAGCGGCGCGTGGTCGAGGTCTCTGCCTGTTCGTAGTCGGCGAACACCGCCTGCTGCCGCTCCACGCTGATGCCCACGCCCGTATCGGTCACCTGCAGGCGCAACCGCTGGCCACCATCGCGCTGCTGCAGCACGTGGACCTGCAACACCACGCTTCCCTGCAGGGTGAATTTGAGCGCATTGCCGGCCAGGTTGAACAAGACCTGCCGCAGGCGCAGCCCATCGGCCAGCGACCAGGCCTGCAACGTCGGGTCGATCTCGCTGTGCAGGTGCAGGCCGCGGCTGGCCGCAACCGGCATCAACAGCAGCTGCACCGCGCGTACCAGCGCTGCCAGGTCGGTCGGCCGCAGCTGCAGTGGCGCCGGCTGCAGGCGCTGGCTGTGCAGCACATCGTCGAGAATCTGCCGCAGCATCTGTGCAGCCTCACCCACGGTGGTCAGCACCTTCCGCTGGTCCGCGTCCAGGTCACTACCAGCCAGCCGCTCCAACATGCCCAGCAGGGTGCTCATGGGTGTCCGGATCTCGTGGCTCATGGTCGCCAGGAAATGGCTCTTGGCCAGCGCCGCCTGCTCGGCCGCACGGCGCGCCTCGGCCAGCGCCGCCGCACGCGCCTGCGCTTCGCTGACATCCATCCAGTAGCCGCTCCACTCCACGCTGCTGTCATCGCATTGCAGGGGTCGACCCTGCGAACGGACCCAGCGCCACCCCTGCGCCGACCGCGTGCGGAAGGTAACGTCGATCGGACCACGCGCGAGCGCAGCCGCTTCGATGCTCGCCATCACCCGGCTGCGATCATCGGCATGCACTGCAGCCAGCAGCTGCAGATGGTCGATCCGCGCGGCCTCGATCCTTACCCCGAACAATGCCTGCACGTCGCCGGCGATCTGCGCCAGGCTGTAGTGGCCGGTTGCCGAACGGCGCGCCTGGTAGACCACCGCCGGCAGGTTCGCGGTGACTTCGTGCAATCGCTGCTCCAGCACCCGGCGACGCACGCTCTCGCGATGCACACGCCAGTAACCGAAAGCATGCAGCAGCACCAGCGCGAGCAGGATCAGCGACACCGGCACCAACCAACGCAGTGCCGAGCCGGTGAGCCGCGCGCGTGGCAGGTCCGGCAGCCAGGCGCTGCGGTCCGACGCGCGACGCGCATCGCTCTCCTGCATGAGCTGCCGATCGAAGGCAGCGACCACCTCGGCACAGGCCGGCGTGGCTGCCAGCACCAGTGCATCGCCGAAGCCAGCGGGTGCTGCGATCACCAAGGGGTCACCCGGCTCCGCGCGGAGCGCGGCTTCGACTTCAGCGAGATTGGCGACCACGGCATCGACCAGCCCGGCGCGCAGCAGTGACAGCGCATGATCCAGCGGCGCAGGTGCCAGCAGCTGCGCGCCCGTGGCCTGCTCGGCCAGCAAGTCACCCAGCGGCAGCCGGTCCGGGCTGGCCACGCTGCGGCCACGCAGGTCCTCCAGCCCCAGCACCGCCGCTGCGCCCTCGCGCCGCACGATCACCTGCGGCACCTCCAGGTAGGCCCTGCTGGACACCCAGCCGGCCGGCAGCTGTGCGCGCGGCCAGCCCAGCAGCACCTGGGTGCCAGCCGGCAGCGAGCCATCGGTGAGCGTCGCAGCGGGCAACGGCTTCGCATGCTGTACCGCCTGCATGCCCAGCAGCGGCAGGTAGTTCGCGGCCAGACCCGCAAGCTCGCCCTGCACGCTGTATGACAACGGCGGCCGATTGGAGCGCCATGCCACCTGTGGGGGACCCGCGCAGCCGGACGCGGCGGCGATGCCGGGCAGCAGCAGCGATGCCATGACAGCGGCGACGGCACGGCGGCCGGCGACATTCACGGTAGGCGTCCTCATTTCGCGGGCAGGAACCACGGCCGCGCAGCGGTACCGCTGCCAGCCACGCTAGCGAGGCCGGCCCCCGCGACAATGAGAAAAGTTGGAAAAGCATCCGCATCGGCGAATGCCGACATACACTGCCGCTTCTACCCGCCCCTACGGAGCGCTCGATGCGTATCGGCCTGGCCGCCAACCGTCTCCATCACCACGATGCGCGCGCCGCGCTGTTCCGTTGGCTGCGTGCCAGCGAGGCAGGCCTGCGTGAACTGGGGGTGTCATTGCATGCGGTCGGGCGCACCCACGATGCGATCGAACGACAGGGATTCCTGGCCGGCTACGGCGGCCTGCACCGGTATCCCTACGGACGCGAGGGTGGCCTGATGAAGCTGGTGGCCGAAGTGGTCGGCATGGGTCCGGAGCGGACACTGGATGGTGCGATCTACCTGATCGACCCGGTCGATCCTTCCTCGGTGTTTCCGGAGGCAACCGCGCTCAAGCGGCAGTGCGTCATCCACGGCAAGCCGTTCATTTCAACCGTGGCCACCGCGCGTGACTGGATCGAAGTGGAACGCATCCACGCCGGACTGCCTGCCGATATCGGTGCCGACGACCTGCATGCCTTCCCGGAACAGACGCTGGCGCTGATCGCGCATGATGCGATGAAGCCGGCGATGCTGGCCTTTGCCGATGAACACTTCGACGTGCTGGCACGGTTTGGCCAACGCGTTGCTACTGGCACCACCGGCCAGCGCTTGAACGAGTTGGCCTGGAGCCGGGGTTGGCCCAGCGATACACCGTGGGTGACGCGTTACCAGAGTGGCCCGATGGGCGGTGATGCGCAGATTGCCGACCGGGTACTGGAGGGGCGCTGCCAGCGCGCGATCTTCTTCGAGGACCCGCATGTGGCACGCCAGCACGAGGCCGATATCCAGCTGCTGGAGCGTGCGGTGACGACGGTGACGGACCAGGCGGTGTGCATTACGGCGCCACGGGTGGCGGCACGCTGGGCGGCGGCGGCGGCATTGCGCGCGGGGTGAGGGTTTCGGCCAACGGCTGAGCCCCTCGTGGTGGGTGGGGTATCCGAAGGCAAAGCCGTGCTTGCCTGGGCGGGGTGGATTGCGCAGGGGTCGCTGCAAGTACGTCCTTGTAAGCTCGGTGGCCGCATCCATGCGGCTCACGCCCCTGCGCAACCCACCCCGCCCGGCCACGGACAGTTTCCGGTGTGCCCACCAAGGAAGAAAGAAGGAAGAGCAGGAGCGGGTCGCGCGCGCTCCATGGCGTGTTGCCGAAGAATGCGTGGGCAACTGCTGTAGCGCTGGCGCTACAGCAGTTGGCGAAGCATCGCTTTGAGGCGTCGCCCTTCCAGCTGGAAGTAGTCGCGCTGTTCGCGCCAGGCAGGAAAGCGTTGTTCCACTTCATGCCAGAACGCGGGCGAGTGGTTCGGCTGGATCAGGTGGCAGAGTTCGTGCACCAGCACATACTCGAACGCTTCCGAACGACCCAGCACCAGGGCCAGGTCCAGGGCCATGCTGCCGTCCGGCGCCAGCGAGCCCCACTGCGAGGACATCACCTTCAGCCGCAGGCGGCTGGGTGCGCGTGGCAGGGAGGGCAGGTACTTCGGCAACCAGCGGCCGACGTCGGCACGGGTCTGGGCTTCGTAGAACTCGCGCAGCAGGCGGCGCAGGGTGGCATCGCCGCCCCGGGTAGGCCATTGCACGCAGGCGCCGTGTTCATCGATCTCCAGGCGCGCGTAGCGGCCTTCCTGCCAGCGCAACGGCAACAGTTCACCGCGCAGTGGCAGCACCCCGGCTTCGCCGGGCTGCAGCGGGGCTGGCAGGCCCTGGCCCTGGTACTGGCGCAGCTGCAGCGCCAACCAGTCGCGATGCTGTTCCAGGAAACGCTCGCCCATCACCAGGCTGGCCCGCAGCGGCAGGGTCAATCGTGCGCCGCGCTCGTCCACGCTCAGCTTGATCCGGCGCGCACGCGGATCGCGCACGCGCAGCACCTCGATCTCGGCATCTTCCAGGCGCAGGCGAACGGTGTCGCGCTGTACGGTGGCGGGCGGGGTCGGGTTGATCAGGCGGCGCAGCAGACGGCTCATGCACCCAGCATAGCGCTGCTTCGGGCCGCCGGATGACCGGCGGCCGTCGGGCTGCCTGTTCAGTCAGCCTTGCTGAGTTTGAAGGCCTCTTCCAGCAACAGGAACAGGCGGCGGATCTCGGCGCTCTGCAGGGCGAAGCGGGCATCGAACTCGGCGCGGCGGCCGTCTTCGTCGGCATGCTCCAGCTGGTCCAGGGCGCCGTCGAGGAACTTCAGCTTGCGCACGATCAGGTCGTCACCGATCACGAAGGACAGGTTGTCCTCGAAGATCAGCGCCAGCTTGGTCACCTGCTTGCCGGCGTCCAGGTGCTTGTCGATCTCGTCGCAGCGCAGTTCCTGGTGCTGGCACTTGACCACCGCACCGCCTTCGACCGGATCCTTCATCTCGCACTCTTCGCCCAGGCTCAGCCCGGTCGGCAGCGGCTCGCCGGCGATCCAGCCGGTCAGGATCGAGCGCGGCGCGACTTCAGCGTTCAGCGGCATCGCCGGGAAGCTGCCAAGCAGGCCGCGGATGTCGGACATGAAGTACTCGCCAGTCTTGCGGCTGGAGGTATCCACCGCCACGTAGCCGTGCTGCAGGTCGATGAAGGCATCGTTACGCGAGGACTTCACGAAGGCGCGCGGCAGCAGTTCATGCAGCAGGTCATCCTTCATGCGTTTGCGCTCGCGGCCACCCGGGCGGCGGCCTTCCTTCTCCTCGATCTCCTCCAGCTTGCGCTCAAGCAGGTCGTTGACCACGGCCGCAGGCAGGATCTTGTCCTCGCCGCCCACGGTCAGCCACAGGTGCTCGGCGATACGGTGGGACAGCAGTTCCTTCTCCTCGCGGCCGAACGGCGAGATGAAGCCGCGCGAGTTCATTTCCAGTGCGCCGACCGGCTTCAGCAGGGCGTGCGGCAGCAGGGTGTCGACTTCGGAAAAATCGGTGGTGGTCGGGAAACGGAAGAACGTCAGGTTGCGAAAGAACATGGAATTCCGGTGTCTGAAGTAGAAGGGCGCCCGACCTTAAACGGCAGGCGTCTCGGGGGCTGCGTCGGCCAGCCAGGCATCGGCATGCGCCGCATGCCCGCTGCGGCCCAGGGCCCTGAAATCGAACAGCGTGGCATCGGCCAGTTGCGCTGGCCGCACATCGGCCATGGCGCGTGCGATCTGTTCGATGCGGCCCGGATGGTCCTGGTCCCACTGCTTGAGCATCAGGCCAACCTGCCGACGCTGCAGGTTTTCCTGGCTGCCACACAGGGTGCAGGGAATGATCGGGAAACGGCGGGCCTGCGCGTACTCGGCGATATCGTGCTCTCGCACATACGCCAGCGGGCGGATCACCACGTGCTGGCCATCGTCGCTGAGCAGCTTCGGTGGCATGGCCGCCAGCCTGGCATGGTGGAACAGGTTCATGAACAACGTAGCCACCATGTCGTCGCAATGATGGCCCAGCGCGATCCGGGTGAAGCCATGCGCCTTGGCGTGGTTGTACAGCGCCCCCCGGCGCAGGCGCGAGCACAGCGAACACATCGTGCGGCCTTCCGGGATGACCCGACTGACCACCGAGTAGGTGTCCTGCTCGATGATCTGGTACGGCACACCCAGCGCGGCCAGGTACTCCGGCAGGACATGCTCCGGGAAACCGGGCTGCTTCTGGTCCAGGTTCACCGCGACCAGTTCGAACGGTACCGGCGCCTTCTTCTGCAGCTGCAGCAGCAGGTCCAGCAGGGTGTAGCTGTCCTTGCCGCCGGACAGGCAGACCATGACCTTGTCGCCCGCTTCGATCATGCCGAAGTCGGAGATGGCCTGGCCGACCTGGCGACGCAGCCGCCTGCCCAGCCTGTCCAGCCCCGGTCCGTCCACGCGTGGACCACGCGAAGCGCGCTGCGAAGGATCGGGCAGGGAAATCACGGCGGTCATCGGTCCATTCTAACGGCTTGGGGCAGCCTGGGCCCCGTGTCGGGGTTCCCCTCTCCCAGCGGTCATCATCGCTGTGTATGCTCGGAGGCTGTGGACACCTACAGCCCCGCCGAGATCGTCGAACACCTCGCCGCCCTGCGTGCCGAGCACCGCCTGCTGGATGAACAGATCACCCGCATGGCCGCCAACGGTGAGGACGAGCTGGAGTCCAAGCGGCTGAAGCGGCGCAAGCTGCAGCTGAAGGACTGCATCGCCAGGCTGGAAAGCCTGCAGATTCCCGACGAGCCGGCCTGACGCCGGGTTTCGGGGAGGTGCCAACCCTGGTTGGCACGGCTGGAAGGTGTGGACCAAGGTCCACACCCACCGCAGGACCCGGCGCTACCTTCAATCCTGCGGCGCAGGCTCGTCCGGGCGAGCTGCTTCCGGGCTGACCCGCTCGATGGTGTGGCGCAGTTCGCGGCCGAGGATGAACTTGGCATCCTTGGCCCAGGCATCCAGGCGCTCATCGAACAGCAGCTTGCTGTTTTCGTCCGGCCACACCAGGCGCAGTTCACGCAGCTTCTGGATGAAGCCACGGAACAGGGACTTGTCGAAGAACTCCGGCGCCGCCGGCGCATAGAGCAGGCTGAGCCGCTGCGCGGCCTGCTGGCACAGGCTTTCCAGCTCGGCAGCGCCGAGCACGCCGGGGCCATTCTTCACCAGCACCGAGATGGCGATGTAGTAGCGCTCGAACGCCTGCTGCAGCGAATGGCCGATCGCACGCAGGCGGAACACCTCGTCGGTCTGCCCGGTGTTGCGCGCCAGGATGCCGCCGTCGTCATCGTTGACGTTCTGCAGCAGGCCTTCGCGCACGAACACGTCAATGGTTCGGTCGATGCGCTGGGCGAACTCGTCCTCGCTCCACGGCAGGAACAGTTCGGCCTGCAGGAACGGATACACCGTGCGACCCAGCTGGACCAGGCCGGTGCGGCTCATGCGGCGGTTGTTCTGGAAGCAGCAGGCCACCCACGACGAGGCGGTGAACAGGTGCACCACATTGTTGCGGAAGTAACTGAGCAGCACCGCGGTGTCGCCGCTGACGCTGAGCACATCGCCCAGCGGGTGCTTGATGCGGGTGAGGACGTTGATTTCCTCGGCGTGGGCGATGATCCGCTCCGGCGAGTGCGGGGTCACCGTCACCCGGTCCGAATACGGCATCTCGACCAGCAGCGTCTTGCACAGCTCGATCTGTGCGATCAGGTCGGCCTCGCCCATCGCGTGCTTCGGCGTGGACAACAAGGCCAGCGCCAGCAGGTTGATCGGGTTGACGTCCGCGGCGCCGTTGATGCGCACCTGGATGCGCTCGGCCAGCGTATCCACCGTGGTCGACAGCCAGGCCGGCTTCTCGTCCTCGGACACCGCCTCGCCCTTCCACTCCGGCGCCTTCTCGGCCAGCACGTCGTTCAGCGCGATCGGCTCGCCGAAGTTCACCACCACCTGGCCGTAGTTCTGCTTGAGCACCTTGGGGATGCCCCACAGCAGCGACCAGATCGATTCCTTTTCCTTCGGCCGGCCGGACAGTTCGTCCAGGTAGCTGCCGCCTTCCATCAGCTTCTCGTAGCCGATGTAGATGGGCTGGAACAGCACCGGCTTGCGCGGCTGGCGCAGGAACGCACGCAGCGTCATCGAGATCATGCCGCCCTTGGGCTGCAGCAGGCGCCCGGTACGCGAGCGGCCGCCTTCGACGAAGTACTCCAGCGAGTAGCCGCCTGCCACCAGCTGCGCGACGTATTCACTGAGCACCGCCGAATACAGCGCGTTGCCACGGATCGAGCGGCGGATGAAGAACGCACCGCCCTTGCGCAGCAGGGTGCCGACCACCGGCAGGTTCAGGTTGATGCCGGCCACGATGTGCGGCGGCACGATGCCACGGTCGTACAGCAGGTAGGACAGCAGCAGGTAGTCCATGTGGCTGCGGTGGCTGGGCACGTAGACCACTTCGTGGCCCGGCGCGGCGGCCTTGAACTTGTCCAGGTGGTGCACCAGCACGCCCGCATAGATGCGGTTCCACACATGGCTGAGCATGAAGCTGGCCGAGCGCACCACCGGGCTGGAGTAGTCCGCGGCGATTTCCCAGGCGTAGGCGTGCGCCTTCTTCCAGGCGTCGGCCGGCTTCGAGTTGTCGCGCTTGGCCTGCGCGGCGATCGCTTCGCGCACCGGTTCAGCGGCCAGCACCTGGTCCACCAGCAGGCGCCGGGTCGACAGGTCGGGGCCGATCACCGATTCACGGATGCGGCGGAAATGGGTACGCAGCACGCGCTGCAGCTTGCGCACCGTGCGCTCCGGCTCCAGGCCTTCGTCGACGGTGTTGCGCAGCGAGATCGGCGGTGCGAAGCGGACGATGGTGCTGCGGCCATTGAGCAGCACCGCCAGCAGGCGGCGGAAGCGGCCGACCAGCGCCCAGTTTTCCGAGAACAGCACTGCGAACCAGCCGCTCTGCTTGTCCGGCGCGCGGCCGACGAAGATCGACACCGGCACCAGGTGCACGTCCAGGTCATCGCGCACGCGATGCGCCTGCAGGACCTTGGCCAGCGAATCGGAGTGGGTCTTGGCACCGCGCTGCTCGGGGATCAGCGAGTTGCTGGAGCTGCGCCGCGACAGCGCCAGGTAGGCGCGCTTGCGGCCGGTCGGGTCACCGGCCAGCGGCACCAGCGGCGACGGCAGGCCGGCCTGGCGGCAGGCCTTGTCCAGGATCAGCGCGTTGGACAGGCCGTAGTCTTCCAGCACGTACATGACCGGGCGGCCATCGTTGTACTGGCCCGGGTCTTCCGGCTCGATCTTCAGCGACAGCCACGGCTCGACCAGGCGGCCCAGCAACCGCGCCCACAGCGGGCGGCGGCCAGCCGGACGCGCATGCGCGG
>DQIG01000151.1:3722-3955 GCA_003525885.1 Stenotrophomonas sp. | reverse complement strand
GGCGGTACCGGGTTCGGGCCGGTACCGGTCGAGGGGGACGCCTGCACCGTATCGGCGGGCGTCGACTGGGATTCTTCGCCGGGGAACGGCAGCGGGTTCTGTTTCGACATCGGCGCCATTATGGCTTAGGCGGCGGCGTTGCCGCTTCCCCACCCTCGGCAGGGGCTTCAGCCGGTGCCGGCGACGCAGCAGCGCGGGCCGCATCGGCCTTGCGCAGCAGCGCGTCGGTATCG
>DQIG01000151.1:0-3569 GCA_003525885.1 Stenotrophomonas sp. | reverse complement strand
AGCAGCGCGTCGGTATCGGCCAGGGTGCGGGTCAGGTACCAGTGGCCCTCGCGCCGGCTCAGCGGCAGCTGCAGGGTCATCTCGCGGCCGGCCAGGTCGTAGTGCAGGCGCACCAGCGCATTGTCGCCCTCCACCGACAGCAGCTCGCCACGCACGCTGCGCAGCGCGTCGTCCACGCCGAGCCCGTAACTGCCGAGCACCGCCTTGAGGGTGTGGATGAACGGCGCCAGCTGCTGCAGGCTGCCTTCCATGCCGGCAGCCTGCAGGCCGGCTTCGTCATCAAAGCCGACCTTGTTGGCGGCGCCGACCAGCGCGGCGATGGTGCTGCGGGCACGTGCGCGGTCGCTGATCGGAGCCCCCTGCGCCCACACCGCCAGGGTCTCGACCAGGGCGATGTAGTGGGCCTGCTGGCCCGGCGTATAGCCCTTCTGGTGGCGCAGGTACTGCACACCGAAGTTGCCCATCGACTGCGCGGCCTGGCGTACGGCGCTGGCCTGGCCGGCCAGCTGGCGATCGAAACTGCGCTGCAACTCGGTGCTGGCATCAGGCTTGCGCAGCGCGGCCAGCATCGGCAGCAGCTGGTCACCCAGCGGCAGTTCGGTCAACGGCCACTGGCTGTGGCCCTCCGCCCAGGCCTGCTGCAGGCGCTGGTACTGGCCCGGCGGTACCGACAGCTTTGCGTAGCCGACCAGATCATCTTCGGCCAGGCGCAACGCCATCGCCTGTACCGCAGCCACCGGCTCGGCCGCCGGCCTGGCCGGATCGTTGGCAGACTCCCGGCACGCCGCCACGGCCAGCAGCAGCATGGCCGCCAGCCCCCATCCACGCGCAGACCTTCCTCGCACCGCCACGCTCATGCAATCGGACTCCCCGGACCGGCCCGCATCTTGCGGCCTGCGACGTGACAGCGGCAAGCCGGGACGTCACGGTTTCCGGCCAAGGGGGTCAGATCCCCTCTGCCGTGGGCAGAAGGGATCTGACCCCAGAGCCGCCACCGGGATAAAAAAAGAGCCCGGATCACGGGGATCACAGGCTCTTCAAGCCGACACGAGGCCGGAGGACAGTGTTGTGGCACATGTCCGGCCCTAAGACCGGATGGCGGCGATCCTACGCTGCCACTCAAGTTAAGGCAACACTTCACGTAATGTGATGTATCTAATTGATTTTATTGAATCAATCGCGTTGCCAGACCGCCTCGATGAAATCTACGGCATGTTTTTCGGCGATTCGGGCATAAACGCCCGGGTAGCCGGCCAGCGCGCAGCCCTCACCCCAACTGACGATGCCGAACTGGGTCCAGCCGTCTCGCAGGCGCAGCAGCAGTGGCCCGCCGGAATCGCCCTGGCAGCTGTCGATACCCTCGCGGCCGGCGCAGATGACCTTGCCGCGTGACAGTTCACCGCCATAGGCCTGCTGGCATTCGGTGAAGGAAACGAACGGCACCTGCACGGTCTGCAGCTGGGTCGGGTAGATCCGGCCATCGCCGATGTCGGTGTCCCCCCAGCCGATCACGGTGAATTCGCGGCCCGGCTTGAGGTAGCTGGCGTCGGGCCGCAGCCGCAGTGCCACCGGCTGTGCACCGTCCAGAGGGGTGCTGAGCTGGATCAGGGCCACGTCGTGCTCCAGCGAGTTGCCGCTGTTGAATGCCGGATGGACGTGGATCGCCTTGACGTTGGACGGTCGTCGCGTGGCGTCGGTGGAGAGTGCGGCCTGGCCCCCCAGCACCGCCAACCCCGCCGGTTGTTCGCCCTGCAGGCAGTGCGCGGCGGTGAGCACCCACGACGGTGAAATGAGCGTTCCGCCGCAGAAGTGGCGGTCGTGGTCCGTATCACCGTCGAAGATGCCCTGGATGCTGACCATGAACGGGTACTCGCCAGCGGGTGCCGCTCCGCCGCCGATGATGCGCGGCACGTCGCGCACCTGTGGTGCAGCGACGGCGGGTACGGCAGACGCGGCCAACAGCAGGCCGATGAACAAAGAGGTGCTGCGATACATATCCCTGTACTCCTCTATCGATGGTTGGAACCGGCGCGGCCGCGGTCCGTGCCGGTGCATCGATTGGGAAGCAGTGGAGGGGCCCACAGCGCGAACCCGCGCACAGTTCCGGTGCGTGGCGCTGTGTGCGACAGGTGCAGGCCCACAAATGCGAACGCCATCCCGTATGGATCGGGATGGCGTTCGTGGTGCCGGCGTGACCGGCGTCGGCGGTGGGCTCAGCGGGCAGCCAGAGCCGACGCGATTTCCTGCTGGATTGCCCGAGCTGCAGCCTGCGGATCGGCCGCCAGGCGGATCGGGCGGCCGACCACGATGGCATCGGCGCCATCGGCAAAGGCCTGCGCCACACCAACGGTGCGCTTCTGGTCATCGCCGACCGGGCCACCGGGTCGGATGCCCGGGCAGACGATCGAGAACCCAGCGCCGGTGGCCGCACGGATCGGAGCGGCTTCCTGGCCCGACGCAATCACGCCATCGATGCCGGCGACCTGGGCGGCCAGCGCGCGCTCGACCACCACGTCCACCGGCTCCCGGTCGATGCCCATCTGCGCCAGGTCCGGGCGGCCCATCGAGGTCAGCACGGTCACTGCCAGCAGGCGCATGTCGCTGCTGTTGGCGGCGGCGCAGGCTTCCATCATCGCCGGGTGCCAGCCGTGGATGGTGGCGTAGCTGACCGGCCACTGCGACAGGCGCTTGATCACCGCCGCAGCAGTGGCCGGGATGTCGAAGAACTTCAGATCGACGAACACGCGCTTGTCGCGGCGGGCCAGCTCATCGAGCACCTGGAAGTA
Organism: Stenotrophomonas sp.; assembly: GCA_003525885.1. Taxonomy (GTDB): domain Bacteria; phylum Pseudomonadota; class Gammaproteobacteria; order Xanthomonadales; family Xanthomonadaceae; genus Stenotrophomonas. The sequence continues at coordinate 783 of DQIG01000151.1, read as the reverse complement.
CTCGCCGGAGGCGAGCAGTTCCATGCCGATCTTGTAGAACGCCACGCTGTCGCCGAGGCGATCGACCCACTCCAGCGCCTGCGCGCGGTCAGGCACGTCCAGCGCGAAGATCAGGCGCTCGTCATCGCGCAGCGGTAGCGGTGCGCGGCTCACGGTGCGTAATCCAGCGCAGCGCGCTTGGCGTCGTGGCGGACCTGGCGCGACTGGCTGTAGTCGTTGTTGAACTGCGCCGGCTCGAAGCCGCCGTAGGTCGGGTTCGGCAGCATCCACCAGCGCTCACCGAACCAGTCGTGGTACTGCTGCAGCAGGGCGTCACGGCCCTCGTTGGTGTTGGCGGTCACTTCGACGAAGTCACCCAGCTGGTCGCCGAACTGCATCAGCACGCGGTACTTCTGCCCGGCCAGGCGGCGGCGGCAGTTCTTCTCGCTGCCGTTCTGCTCGCAGCCCGGCACCACCGTACCCAGGCCGAGGAACACGCTGTCATCGGCCACCGGCAGGCCCTGCTCGCGCAGGTTGGCCAGGGTCGCGTCCTTCAGGTGCACGGCGCGGTTGGAGATGTACAGCAGGGTCACGCCCTTGGCGTTGGCGGCCTTGGCGAAATCAACCACGCCCGGGATCGCCTTGGCCTTCTTTTCGGCCACCCACTGGTCCCAGGTCAGTTCGTCGTACTCCTTGCCGTCGCGCACCAGGCGCGCCTGGTAGGGCGAGTTGTCCAGCACGGTCTCGTCCACGTCCAGCACCACGGCCGGCTTCAGGCCCTTGGCGTCGTTGCCGCGCTCTTCC
>DQIG01000272.1:8495-8891 GCA_003525885.1 Stenotrophomonas sp. | reverse complement strand
CGGCCAATGAGCGGTTCATGACGGTCTCCTGCGTCCCATCATTGGGGACGATACGGGTCATGGACCGAGTGTGATCCCGCATTCTGGTCACCGCAACGGCCGATTGCGATACACGCAATAGCGGTTGCCGCCAATTCATCGTCGTCAACCATGACTGACGGCGCTTGACGCTGTGAATACGCCCTCTGGAAGATGCTGTGCCTCCAATCCGGCCCGTCCAGACGCCCTTGTCCACACTGCCGCCCCTAGTGGAGCGCCCACCGATGATGGTGCCGGCGCCCGAACCCGACCTGCATCATGGCGTGCTTGAGCGCATCAACGCCGGTTTCTGCGTGATCCAGGTGCTGTTCGAAGGCGATCGTGCGGTCGACTATCGCTTCATCGAGGTCAACGACG
>DQIG01000272.1:0-8347 GCA_003525885.1 Stenotrophomonas sp. | reverse complement strand
CGCTTCATCGAGGTCAACGACGCCTTCGAGCGCCACACCGGCCTGAAGGACGCGCGCGGCCAGCGCATGAGCCTGCTGGAGCCGCACCACGAGGAAGATTGGTTCCGCATCTACGGCGAGGTCGCACGCAGCGGCCGCCCCGCGCAGTTCGAGATGGAAGCGCGTGCGCTGGGCCGATCGTTCGCGGTCGACGCGGTGCGCGTGGGCCGGCCGGGCGAGGACAAGGTCGGCATCCTGTTCTTCGACATCACCGCGCGCAAGCAGATGGAAGTGGAGCTCGGCGAGAGCGAAGCCCGCTTCAGCGCGCTGGCCGATGGCCTGCCGATGCCGGTGTGGGTGCTCGACGAGCGCGGCCACGCCCGTTTCGTCAACAGCGCCTTCAGCGAGTTCTTTGGTGGCGATGAGACGCGCGTACCGGAAGATGTCTGGCGCGGCCTGGTGCATCCGGACGACGCGTCGGTATTCGAGTACGAGCTGCAGGAAGCGCTGAAGGCGCAGCGCTCGATGCATGCGCTGGTGCGTGCGCGCCGTGCCGATGGCCAGTGGCGCTGGCTTGAGATGAATGCCCGCCCGCGCTTCTCGCGCATGGGGCGCTTCATCGGCCTGGCCGGCAGCAGCCCGGATGTGACCGAACGCCGCGAGATCGAGCTGGCCCGCGAGGAACTGCTGCAGTCCGAGCGTGCCGCACGCAGTGCTGCGGAAAACATGGCGCGGCTGAAGGATGAGTTCCTGGCCACGCTGTCGCATGAGCTGCGTACGCCGTTGACTACCATTCTCGGCTGGAGTGAACTGCTGCTGCAGCGCGTGGACAACACCAGCCCGCTGTACAAGGGCCTGAACGTGATCGCCAACAGCGCCGGTGCGCAGAAGCGGCTGATTTCGGACATGCTCGACCTCAGCAGCATGTTGCTGGGCAAGGTGCAGCTGGAGGTGGAAGTGCTGGACCTGCGCACGGTGCTGGGTGAGGCGATCGGCGCGCAGGAACTGGTGGCCGAAGGCAAGGCACTGGACGTGCACCTGCAGCTGCCCGAACAACCCAGCCTGGTGCTGGGCGATGCCACGCGCCTGCAGCAGGTGTTCTGGAACCTGCTGTCGAACGCGATCAAGTTCACCCCGGCTGAAGGCCGCATCGACCTGCAGCTGCGGGCTGACGGCAACCACTGGGAGATCACCGTGCGCGATACCGGTGATGGCATCGCGCCCGAATTCCTCAATCATCTTTTCAGCCGCTTCCGCCAGGCCGACGGCACCACCACCCGCCGCCATGGTGGCCTGGGCCTGGGCCTGGCGATCGTGCAGCAGCTGGTCGAACTGCATGGCGGCACCGTCACCGCCGCCAGCGAGGGCCACGGCCATGGCGCTACGTTCACCGTGCGCCTGCCCCAGCATATTCCCGATGCCGAACGGCGGCCGCTGCGCGAGGTGATCAGCGGGCCGATCCTGGAGCCGGTGATCGTCGAGCCGTATCCGTTGCGCGGCATGCACGTGCTGGCGGTGGAAGACCAGCCGGAAGTGCTGGAGTACCTGCGGCGCATGCTGGAAGAGCAGGGCGCCAGCGTGTCCGCGGCCAGTTCGGCCGGCGAGGCGCTGGCATTGCTGGCCGACACCGGCCACCTGCAGTATCACGTGATGCTGACCGATATCGGCATGCCGGGCATGGATGGCTATGGCCTGGTGCGCACGCTGCGCGAGGACATGGGTGTGGATGCCATGACCCTGCCCGCGGTCGCCGTGACCGCGCTGGCGCGTGCCGATGACCGGCGTCGCGCACTGGCGTCGGGCTTCCAGGAGCACGTGGCCAAGCCGTATTCGGTGGCGCAGCTGGTGGCTGCCGTGCGCAAGGTGCAGGTACCCCGCGCGGACAGCGCGCTGCACTGAGCATTCACGGCCGATCGGCGACCCTGCATGCAGGAGGTCGCCGATGTCCCGCATAGCTCCCCGCATCCATATCGATCCGGCGCAGATCGCGCGCCTGGAAGCCCTGCTGCCGCAGCTTGAAGGCGAAACGCAGGTGGAATTGACCCTGCAGGATGGTCGCCGCCTGCTCGGCACCGTCGCGGTGAAACCGACGGTGCAGCAGTACCGCAACGAGGCCGGCGACGAAGGCAGCAACGGCCAGTTGCGCTTGGATGACTACGACACGCCGGTGCAGCAGCATCACGTGTGGCTGGACGAGATCGCCAGCATCCGCAGGTTGCCGCCCAGGGCGCCTTGATCGCATGTAGAGCCGAGCCCACGCTCGGCTGCGCCGTCGCCCGAGCGTGGGCTCGGGCGCTACCGGTGTGTCAATGCTCGAACAACGTCGGCGTCGCCTCGAACCGGCGCGCGTAAGCGCGTTCCTCCGCAACCCTCGCCACTTCGTCATCGGCCAGGTCCGGCGCGCCGTATACCGCATAGGCCACGCTGCCGTCGGCGCCATGGCCGACCTGGTGCAGCCGGTAGCGCGAGTGGCCGCCGCCGGTGTCCTCGGGGTAGTGCACGGGCGGATGGCTGCCTTCCAGGTCCATTTCACTGTTGTCGACCACGCCACCGACGAACAAGGCTCGCATGCAGGTTCTCCTGGGTTTCCGGGGGAGCCTCTACCCTGAACGTTTCAATGTTTCTGGCGGATCAAGGCTCCGTTCGGGTTTCGCAAAGCGAGCTGCGGGGGCCGGCCCGGCCAAGCCGGTACAATGGACGGCCCTCACGCTTGAAGTACCCGCGCCGATGGCCTCCAGCGACGACGCCCCCCTGCAGACCCTGCTCCTGCCGTTCTCCCAAGGCGCCCTGCGCTGGCCGGAGGGCCCGGTGGCCTTCCTGCGTGCCCGCGATGGCTGGCCGCTGCGCGAAGTGGCCGGCAACCGCGAGGTGCACTGCGAACAGAGCTTCGCCCCGTTCGCGCAGCCGCTGCAGCAGGCTGCCGGTTGGACCGTCAGTGGCCAGCTGGATGATGTGGCCGGCAAGGGCCGTTACCCGCTGGTGCTGGTGCTGCCGCCGCGCCAGCGTGAAGAAGCCCGTGCGCTGTTTGCCCGCGCGCTGGCATTGGTCGCCGAAGGCGGCCGCATCGTTGCCTGCCAGTCCAACAACGAAGGCGCGCGTTCGGGTGAAGGCGACCTCAAGCAGCTGACCGGCCTCGGTGGCTGCCTGACCAAGAACCATTGCCGCGTGTACTGGACCGCCCCGCTGCAGGGCCAGCACGACGCCGATCTGGCCAAGCGCTGGTCGGCGCTGGATGCGGTGCGCCCGATCGTGGGCGGTCGCTTCCTCAGCCGCCCGGGCGTGTTCGCCTGGGACCGCATCGACCCGGCGTCGGCGCTGTTGGCCGAGCACCTGCCGGCCGATCTGGCCGGACGCGCCGCCGACCTCGGCGCCGGCTACGGCTATCTGTCGCGCGAACTGCTGGAACGCTGCCCGAAGATCACTGCGCTGGACCTGTACGAGGCCGAGCAGCGTGCATTGGCGTTGGCCGAGCTCAACCTGGCACCGCCGCCGCGCGCGCTGCCATTGCGCTTCCTGTGGCAGGACGTCACCGCCGGCATCGAGCCGGGTTACGACGTCATCATCAGCAATCCGCCGTTCCATACGCCCTCGCGTGCCGATCGCCCGGACATCGGCCAGCGCTTCATTGCCGTGGCCGCACAGGCGCTGCGCCCGGGCGGGCGCCTGTACGTGGTGGCCAACCGCCACCTGCCGTACGAGCACACCCTCAACGACAGCTTCGGCGCGGTGCGCGTGGTCGCCGAGCGCGACGGCTTCAAGCTGGTTGAAGCAGTGAAGGGGAAGGGCAAGTGAAGCTGGTCAAGCACATCGCCAACCTGGGCTATGGGAGCCGCAAGCAGGTGCAGTGGATGTTCCGCGAAGGCCGCGTCACCGACGCCGACGGCGAGGTGCTGTACGCCGACGACCAGGTGCCGCACGAGGCGATCCGTGTCGATGGCGAGCCGCTGGACCCGCCGGTGGGGCTGTCGATCGCGCTGCACAAGCCGGCAGGCTACACCTGCTCGACCAAGGACACCGGTCGCCTGATCTACGATCTGCTGCCGCCGCGTTTCCGCGACCGCGATCCGGTGTTGTCCACGGTCGGACGCCTCGACCGCGAGACCAGTGGCCTGCTGCTGCTGACCGACGATGGTGGCCTGCTGCACCGGATCATCTCGCCGAAGTCGAAGCTGCCGAAGGTCTACGAGGTCGAGTTGAGCGAGGACCTGCGCGGCGATGAAGTGGCACTGTTCGCCAGCGGCACGCTGATGCTGGAGTCCGAGAAGACGCCCCTGCTGCCGGCTGAACTTGAAGTGCTGGATGCGCGTCGCGCGCGCCTGGTGCTGCACGAAGGTCGTTACCATCAGGTACGTCGCATGTTCGCCGCCACCGGCAACCACGTGCAGGCCCTGCACCGCAGCCGCGTCGGCGGGCTGGACCTGCAGGGGCTGGATGAAGGGCAATGGCGGCAGCTCACTTCCACCGACCTGGATACGCTGTTCGCTCCATGACCACCATCGCTGCGCTGCCGTTCCTGCCTGACGCCGTCATCTTCGACATGGACGGCCTGATGATCGACAGCGAGCGTGTCTCGCTGGCCTGCTGGAGCGAGGCCGCCGACGAATTCGGGTTGGGCCTGGAAGAGGCGGTGTTCCTGCGCATGGTCGGCCTCGGCGACCGCGATACGCACGCCCTGTTGCGCGCGCAGGGCATCGAGGACAGCGTGATCGACGCGGTGGCGGCACGTTGCCATGAGCTGTACGAAGCACGTACCCAGACCGGGCTGCCGCTGCGGCCGGGCATCCTGGAGCTTCTGGAGCTGCTGAAGGCGCATGCGATCCCGCGTGCAGTGGCGACCACCACGCGGCAGCCGCGCGCCAACCGCAAGCTGGCCGCCGCCGGCCTGCTGCCGTACTTCGATGCGGTGATCACCAGTGGTGACGTGGCGCGGCCGAAGCCGGCGCCGGACATCTACCTGCTGGCCGCGCAGCGGCTGGGCCAGGTGCCCGAGCGCTGCCTGGCGCTGGAAGACTCCCCGGCCGGCACGCGCGCCGCACTGGCGGCTGGCATGACCGTGATCCAGGTGCCGGACCTGGTGCATCCGGATGAAGAACTGCGCGCGCTGGGCCACCGCATCGTCGGCTCGCTGGTGGACGCGCACGCACTGCTGCTGCCGCTGTTGCCGAGGTAACGGTGGGTGCCGACCCTTGGTCGGCACTCTTTACTGCTCTGGTGGGTGCCGACCGTTGGTCGGCACACCTTCCAGATCACACCCGCCCGAACACCAGCGCGGCGTTGGTGCCACCGAAGCCGAAGCTGTTGGACATCACCGTATCCAGCTTCTGCTCGCGGCTCTCGCGCAGGATCGGGAAGCTCTCCACCTTCGGGTCCAGCTCACCGATGTTGGCCGAACCGGCAACGAAGCCATCGCGCATCATCAGCAGGCAGTAGATCGCCTCGTGCACGCTGGCCGCACCCAGTGAATGGCCGGACAGCGCCTTGGTCGAGGACAGCGGCGGCACCGCATCACCGAACACTTCGCGGATCGCATTGAGCTCGGTGACGTCGCCCAGCGGGGTCGAGGTGCCGTGGGTATTGAGATAGTCCAGCGGACGATCGACGCCCTGCAGCGCCATCTTCATGCAGCGCACCGCGCCTTCACCGGACGGCGCGACCATGTCGGCGCCATCGGACGTCACGCCATAGCCGATCAGCTCGGCATGTATGTGAGCACCGCGCGCGACGGCGTGGTCGTAATCCTCCAGCACCAGCATGCCGCCGCCGCCGGCGATGACGAAGCCGTCGCGGTCCTTGTCGTACGGACGCGAGGCGCTGGCCGGGGTCTCGTTGAAGCTGGTCGACAATGCCCCCATCGCGTCGAACATCACGCTCATCGACCAGTGCAGGTCTTCGCCACCACCGGCGAACATGATGTCCTGCGCACCGTGGCGGATCATGTCCGCGGCAGCGCCGATGCAGTGTGCCGAGGTCGCGCAGGCGGCCGACAGCGAGTAGCTGACGCCCTTGATCTGGTAGGCCGTGGCCAGGCAGGCCGAGACCGTCGAGCACATCGTGCGCGGCACCATGTAGGGGCCGACCTTGCGCACGCCACGTTCGCGCAGCAGGTCGACGGCACCGATCTGCCACTCGCTGGAGCCGCCACCGGAACCGGCAATCAGGCCGGTACGCAGGTTGCTGACCTGCTCGGGGCTGAGCCCGGCGTCGGCGATGGCATCGCGCATGGACAGGTAGGCGAAGGCCGCCGCGTCGCTCATGAAGCGCTTCTGCTTGCGGTCGATCAATGCGTCCAGGTCGAGGTCGACACGGCCGCCAACCTGGCTGCGCAGCCCCGCATCGGCATGGTCGGCCAGCAGGGTGATGCCCGAGCGCCCTTCGCGCAGCGCGGCTGAAACGGTATCCAGATCATTGCCGAGGCAGGACGTGATGCCCATGCCGGTGATGACAACGCGACGCATCAGAAGCTCCCGGTTTCAGTGAACAGGCCGACGCGCAGGTCGCGCGCGCTGTAGATTTCGCGATCATCCACGTACATGCGGGCGTCCGACTGGGCCATCACCAGCTTGCGGTTGATGACCCGGCTGATGTCGATCTCGTAGCGCACGAGCTTGGCGTCCGGCAGTACCTGGCCGGTGAACTTTACCTCGCCGCAGCCGAGTGCGCGGCCCTTGCCGGGGGCACCCAGCCAGGTCAGGAAGAAGCCGGTCAGCTGCCACATGGCGTCCAGGCCCAGGCAGCCGGGCATCACCGGGTCGCCGATGAAGTGGCAGCCGAAGAACCACAGGTCCGGGCGGATATCCAGCTCGGCGCGTACCATGCCCTTGCCGTGCGGTCCGCCGTCCTCGTGGATGTCGGTGATGCGGTCGAACATCAGCATCGGATCGTTGGGCAAACGGCCGGCGGCGGCGCCGAACAGTTCACCGCGTGCGCTGGCCAGCAGCTGTTCGCGGTTGAACGCGTGGAGACGGGTCATGAAGCACAATCCTGGAAGCGGGGAAACGGGAAAACAAGTTCTCGAGGATGCCCGTGGAAACTGTGCCGATCAAACATTTCAACCGTACGCAACCGTAGTGTTTTCAATGGAATACGCGCATCCTGTTGATGTGCAAAGACCATACTTGGGCGTGTGGCCCGCCCGGCCCGCCCCTGCCTTTTCCGCCTGACATGACCCGACTGCGCAAGATCATCCACGTTGACATGGACGCGTTCTACGCGTCGGTGGAGCAGCGCGACGATCCGTCACTGCGCGGCAAGCCGGTGGTTGTGGCATGGCGCGGCGCCCGCTCGGTGGTGTGCGCGGCATCGTACGAGGCACGCGTGTTCGGGGTGCGTTCGGCGATGCCGGCAGTGCGCGCCGAACGCCTGTGTCCGGATGCGATCTTCGTGCCGCCGGACTTCGCACGTTACAAGGCGGTGTCACGCCAGGTACGCGAGATCTTCCTGCGCCACACCGACCTGGTCGAGCCGTTGTCGCTGGACGAGGCCTACCTGGACGTGACCGAGCCGAAGAGCGGCATCGAACTGGCCACCGACATCGCCCGCACCATCCGTGCGCAGATCCGTGAGGAAACCCACCTGACCGCTTCAGCCGGGATCGCGCCGAACAAGTTCCTGGCCAAGATCGCCTCGGACTGGCGCAAGCCCGATGGTCAGTTCGTGATTCCGCCGCAGCGGGTGGATGCCTTCCTGCTGCCGCTGCCGGTGAATCGGGTGCCCGGCGTCGGCAAGGTGATGGAAGGCAAGCTGGCCGCGCGTGGCATCGTCACCTGCGGCGATCTGCGGCAATGGGCGTTGATCGACCTGGAAGAGGCGTTCGGCAGCTTTGGCCACAGTCTGTACAACCGCGCACGCGGCATCGACGAGCGGCCGGTGGAACCGGACCAGCAGGTGCAGTCGATCTCCTCGGAGGACACCTTCGCCGAGGACCTGCTGCTGGAAGACCTGGGCGAGGCGATCGTGCAGCTGGCGGAGAAGACCTGGAATGCCACGCGCAAGACCGAACGCGTCGGCCACACCGTGGTGCTGAAGCTGAAGACCGCGCAGTTCCGCATCCTCACCCGCAGCTTCACCCCGGAACGCCCACCGGAATCGATGGAAGAACTGCGCGACATCGCGCTGGCCCTGCGCGCCCGCGTCGACCTGCCGGCGGAGACGCGTTACCGCCTGGTCGGCGTCGGCCTTGGCGGCTTCCGCGAAAAGGAGGCGGTGGTGCAGGGGGAATTGTTCGAGCACGGATCGAACGAGTCCCCACTTAGCTGATCTTCGTGTCGACCAAGGTCGACACCCAGCAAGAGCGGGTCACGCCTTCCAGACAGGTTGCGCAGACATGCCATCCAGACAGATCGCAGAGAACTGTCGAAGGCGGGGTGGG
>DQIG01000275.1 GCA_003525885.1 Stenotrophomonas sp. | reverse complement strand
CGCTGCAAGTACGTCCATGTAAGCTCGATGGCGCCATCCATGGCGCCAACGCCCCTGCACGGCCCACCCGCCACACCCCTGACAGTTTCGGTGCGCGGCCAGCCCACGGAGAAGAAAAAGAAGTTCAAGGGCAACAGCGGGTCGCTGCGCTCGTGGATTCTGCGCGCATGAAAAAAGCGGCCGGTGGGCCGCTTTTGCTTTTGCTTCTGCGCTTCTTTTTTTCTCTTCCGTGGCTGGACGCCACAGAGATCTGTCAGAGGTCGGAGGGGTGGGGCCGGGCGGGGTATCCGCGCCATGGATGGCGCGGCTAAGCGTACACGGACGTACTTGCGGCGTCCCCCGCAATCCCCACCCGCCCGACCCACCCCATAATTCGCTTTACGCGGTCAACCGCAACGCCTTTGCAGACACCCGGACGCCCCGCATGCCGCCCCTGCTGAAGATCCGCACCGAGCGCGGGCAGATGTCGGCCATCGAACGCCGCATCGCCGACTTCATCCTCGACAACGCCCACCTGCTGCGCGACTACTCGTCACAGCAACTGGCCAGCGCGCTCGGCATCAGCCAGTCCAGCGTGGTGAAGTTCAGCCAGAAACTCGGCTTCAAGGGCTACCCGGACCTGAAGTACTCCATCGGCCAGGATGTGGCTCGCGCCGGTGCCGACCCACAACAGGCCCCCAGCGAACCCGACAGCGGCGATGACTACCTGCGCCTGGGCGAGGCCCTGCGCCGCAGCAAGGCGCAGGCCGAGGAGGAAACACGCCAGGCCAATCCACGTGAGGAGATCGAGCGCATCGTGCAGCTGCTCGACGGTGCGCCCAAACTGTTCGTCTACGGCCTGGGTGACGACGGCCTGTATGCCCGCGAGTTCGCCATGCGGCTGTCGCTGCTCGGCCTGCTGGTGGTGCCGCACACCGACCCGGTCCTCATGCTGGCCAACCTCTCGGCCGCTCGTCCCGGCGATGTGCTGCTGGTGTTCTCCGAATTCGGCAACCTGCCGCAGCTTTCGCAGCTGTCACGGCAGTTCCAGGACATGGGTGGCAAGGTGATTTCCATCACCCGCCACACCGCCAACCCGCTGCGCGCGCATGCTGATGCGGCACTGGCGGTCTGCGCGCACGACCGCACGCCGCAGGTCGCGCAGCTGCTGTACCGTAGCGCCATGCACGCCCTGCTCGATTTCCTGTTCGTGCTGCTCTGCCACACCAATCCGGATCGCCAGCAGCAGCTTGCGGTGAACCTGGAGCGGATCGACCACCTGCTGGATTCCTGACCGGAGCGCACGTTGATGAGATCGCTGGCCCGCCTTGCCACCACTGCACTGCTGCTTGCTGCGGCGGTGTCCGTTCACGCAGCGCCGCTGGATGGCGCGCGCCAGCTGATCGTGGTCACCAGCGAAGGCTGGGACAGTACCCAGGGGCAGCTGCAGGCCTATGTGCGCGACGGCAAGGGCTGGCACACGCACGGACAGGCGTTCCCGGTTGCACTCGGCCGCAACGGCAGCGGCTGGGGCCTGGGCCTGCATCCGGCACAGGCCGATGGCCCGCAGAAGCAGGAAGGAGACGGTCGCAGCCCGGCCGGCATATTCGCGCTCGGCAGTGCGTTCGGCTATGCCGTCACCCGCTCCGGCACCGCGATGCCCTACCAGCCGATGCTGGACAGCAGCTACTGCATGGACGTGCCCGGTTCGCCGTTCTACAACCGCATCGTCGATGAAAAGAAGGTCGGCAGCGCAGCGGTCAAGGGCTCCACCGAGCCGATGCGGCTGGACCTGCACAACAAGGGCGACGTGCGTTACCGGGAAGGCTTCGTCATCGCCCACAACCCGGACAACCAGCCCGGCAAGGGCAGCTGCATCTTCGCCCACCTGTGGCGCACGCCCGGTGAGGCCACCGCCGGCTGTACGGCCATGCCACAGGAACGCATGCAGGCGCTGATGAACTGGCTGCGCCCGCAGGACGCGCCGCGCTTCGTCCTGCTGCCGCGTGCCGAGTACAAGCGCCTGCAGGCGCAGTGGCAACTGCCCGCGCTGGCCGGAGACGCCCGTTGAGCACGCAGGACGAACCCCAGCTGCAGCGCGCGGTCAGCCGCTGGCAGATCGTCGGCCTGTCGATCAACGATGTGATCGGCAGTGGCATCTACCTGCTGCCGGCCGCCACCGTTGCCCTGCTCGGCCCGTTCAGCCTGTGGGGCGTGGTCGCCGCTGGCATCGTCGTCGCGCTGCTGGTGCTGTGCTACGCGCAGGCCGCCAGCTATTTCGACGAGCCCGGTGGCAGCTACCTGTATGCACGCGAGGCGTTCGGGCGATTCGCCGGGTTCGAGATCGGCTGGATGATCTGGCTGACCCGCATCAGTTCGGCGGCCGCACTCAGCAATGCGCTGGCCGATGCGGTCGCGCGCTTCTGGCCGTGGGCCGGCGCCGGCATGGGTCGCATCGCGGTGATCGTGGTGTCGCTGGGCTTCCTCACCGGCGTCAACATCATTGGCGTGCGCTCGGCCGCGCGCACCGGCGTGGTACTGGTGATCGGCAAGATGCTGCCGCTTCTGTTGTTCGTGGCCATCGGTGCGTTCTACATCGACCCACAACTGGCCTTCTCCGGCCAGCGCCCGGACCCGCATGACCTGCAGCGCATGGGTGAAGCCGCCTTGCTGCTGCTGTACGCCTACGCGGGCTTCGAGAACATTCCGGCCGCCGCCGGCGAGTACCGCAATCCGCGCCGCGACATTCCGTTCGCCCTGATCACCATGATCGTCACCGTCACCGTCATCTACGGCGCGGTGCAGGTGGTGGCGCAGGGCACGCTGGCCGGCCTGTCCAGCTCGGCCACGCCGCTGGCCGATGCCGCTGCCGGCTTCGGTGGCGAGGCCCTGGCGCTGATCCTCACCATCGGCGCCACCATCTCCATCCTCGGTACCAACAGCAACACGATGATGATGGGCCCGCGTTTCCTGTTCGCGTTGGCCCGCGACGGCTACGGGCCGAAGATCCTGGCGCAGGTGCATCCACGCTTCCATACCCCGGCCGCGTCGATCCTGTGCCAGGGCCTGATCGCGCTCGGCCTGGCCCTGTCCGGTTCGTTCGTGCAGCTGGCCCTGCTGTCGATGACCACGCGCCTGTTCGCCTACATCGGTACCGCCGCGGCCGTACTGGTACTGGCCAAGCGCTACGCCGACCGCCCGGGCGCGTTGAAACTGCCTGGTGGCCCGCTGATTCCGGTGCTGGCGCTGCTGCTGTGCCTGGCCCTGTTCGCCAGTGCCAGCTGGCAGAACATCGCCGCCGCACTGGTCGCGTTCGCCATCGGCGCAGTGATCTACAAGCTGCCACGCAAGGATGCGGACGCCGGATGATCGGTAACGCCGGGGCATGCCCGGCGGATTGATCTGGCGATCACGCTGCCGGACCAGACCGTTAACCGCCACGCAGGCAGGATCAGGCTTCGTCAACAACGGAGCCCTTCCATGGCCGAGTACCAGATCCCCGGCCGCGTGCCGGACGACAGCACGCCACGTGATGCAATCTCCAACTACTGGCGCGAGCGCTACACGGCCGAGCCGTACTACGACGACCAGCTGTTCTTCGAGGACTACGAGCCGGCCTATCGCATCGGCCACGCTGCACGTGCGCAGGACATGATCCGCGCCTACGAACAGGTCGAAGCCGAGCTCGAATCACGCTGGGCCAGCGAACGTGGCCGCAGTCGCCTGGAATGGGCGCAGGCACGCAACGCCGTGCGCCGTGGCTGGGAGGAAGCGGTCAATGCCGACCAGCGGCTTGCGCGGTAGCACGGAGCTTTTGTAGAGCCGAGCCCACGCTCGGCTCGCTCGAGCATGGGCCCGGCCCTACAGAATCAATCCTGTTCCGGCAGCGGCGGCACGATCGCGCTGCGCTTGCGCTCGCCACCACCGGCGGCGATCAGGTCGCGCGTGTTCTTCTGCACCGCCACCGCGCCGAACAGCGACAACGCATACGCCATGCCATAGAACCCTTTCTCGCTGGGTGCCAGCGTGGCATTCCACAGCCCGACCAGCAGCAGCATCAGCGCCGACAGCAGCGCGAACCAGCACAGCGCGTAGTACAGGCCACTCACCGGAATGTCTTCGACGCGGTCGCGCACGCTCTTCTGCAGCGACACCGCGGCGAACAGGCCGAACAGCAGCAGGGTCAGGTAGTAGCCCTTCTCGTTGAGCGCCATCGTGGCGTTGAACAGACCGATCAGGTACGCCGCCGCGCCCAGCAGCAGGGCCACCCACGAGGCAGCGATGAAGGCGGTGGACGGCTTGTGGGGCATGGCAGTGTTCATTGCAGATCCTTGGCAGGCAGACGGGCACGCTTTGCCCGGGCGTGCCCACCCTAGACGATCCCGCCGCCGCCGCACAGGGGGCGCAGGACCTTCGGGCCACGACGGTCACCGCTCCAGTGGTATACAAGGGACAGCCCGGCCATCCGCATCCCCGCCCTGGAGATACCCATGACCCGCATGCCCCTGCTGCTCGCCCTCGGCCTGGTGCCGATCCTCGCCACCTCCGCCTGCAACGCCGCCGATCCGGCCGCCAGCGGCGCCCAGACCGCCGCACCGGCCTCTGCGGCCACCGACCAGCGCCCGTTCACCGCCACCGAAGTCAGCCGCTTCGACCAGCCCTGGGCGATGACCTTCCTGCCCGACGGCAGCCTGCTGGTCACCGAAAAGCGCGGCACGCTGCAGCACCTGGACCTGGCCAGCGGCCAGAAGCACGAGATCACCGGCGTTCCCAAGGTCGCCTATGGTGGCCAGGGCGGTTTCGGTGACGTGATCCTGCACCCGCAGTTCGCAAGCAACCACGTGATCTATCTCAGCTATGCCGAGGAAGGCACGCTGGACACCCGCGGTGCCGCCGTGGCCCGCGCCACGCTGGCGCTGGACGCCACCGGCGCCGGCCAGCTGAAGGACCTGGAGGTGATCTGGCGGCAGAGCCCCAAGGTCAGCGGCGAGGGCCACTACGGGCATCGCCTCGCCTTCGGCCCGGACGGCAAGCTGTGGATCAGCTCCAGCGAGCGGCAGAAATTCGATCCGGCCCAGGACATGGGCAGCAACCTCGGCAAGATCATCCGCCTCAACGACGATGGCAGCCTCCCCGCCGACAATCCGTTCGCCTCGCAGGGCGGGGTCGCCGCGCAGGTGTGGTCGCTGGGCCACCGCAACATCCTCGGCATGGCCTTCGATGCCAACGGCAAGCTGTGGGCGCACGAGATGGGCCCGGCCGGCGGCGACGAACTGAACCTGATCGTGCGCGGCGCCAACTACGGGTACCCGATCGTCTCCAACGGTGACCACTACGACGGCCGACCGATTCCCGACCACGACACCCGTCCGGAATTCGCCGCCCCGAAGGTGACCTGGACGCCGGTGATCTCGCCGGCCGGCTTCGTGATCTACAGCGGCAGCCTGTTCCCGCAGTGGAAGGGCAGCGGCTTCATCGGCGGCCTGTCCTCCACCTCGCTGGTGCGCGTGGCCTTCGACGGCGACAGTGCGCGTGAAGCCGAGCGCTTCAACATGGGCGAACGCATCCGCGAAGTGGAACAGGGCCCGGATGGCGCGCTGTGGCTGCTGGAAGATGGCAACAAGGCGCGCCTGTTGAAGCTCACCCCGAAGACCTGATGCCCCGGTAGTGCCGGCCGCTG
>DQIG01000200.1 GCA_003525885.1 Stenotrophomonas sp. | reverse complement strand
GGCGCCATCCATGGCGCCAACGGTCCCGCGAACCCACCCCGCCCGGCCCCTGACAGTTTTTCGGGCACGTTCATCCACGGAAAAGAAAAAGAAGATCAAAAGCAAAAGCAGCCTGGCCGACCGCTTTTTGTAGAGCCGAGCCTGCGCTCGGCTTCGTGGACTGACCTGAAAGCAGCCGAGCGTGGGCTCGGCTCTACACGAGCAAGCGCAGCGCGCGACCCGCTTCTGCTGTTCTATTTCTTCTCCGTGGCTGGATGCGCACGGAAACTTTCAGGGGGTCACTTCAGGGACGGGTTTACGGCGTGTCCCGCGAACCCACCCCGCCCGGCCCAATCACATGAAGCGCATTCCGCGACCACCCACGAGGGGCTGCGCCGTTGGCTGGAAACTACGGCCACCAGCCACGCCCGAACCGGGCGAAATGATCGGCCGCACGCTCGAACGGATTGCGCGCACTCACCCCGCCGCACAGCAGGTACACCGGCAGGTACAGCGGCCCCAGCACCATGTACTGGTAGACGTGCGCGCGCTCGTGGTCGTCCAGCCGGATCAGCGGCTCCACGCCCCACCCCGCCTGATGCGCATAGGTGCGGCAGGAAATGCACAGGTCGTGGCCGGTGTGCAGGATCACGTTGCCCAGCGTGATCGCCCCGCCCGGGCCCCAGGGCCAGCGGTCGAACACCACCGCGCAGTCACGCCCGCTCCAGCGCACTGTCGCGCCACCGAGCATGCCGGCCAGCCCACCGACCAGGCCGATCACGGTATTGGGCAGCGTCCACACCGCGCCCAGCACCTGCAGCGCGCGCAGCCAGAGCGGCCAGGATCGAGCGGCGGTGTTCAATCCGCCTCGTTCGGCATCAGCAGCCACAGGATCAGGTAGACCAGGATGCCCGGGAAGGCGGCCGAGGCCAGCGACAGCAGCACGTAGACCACCCGCAGCAACGTCGCATTCCAGCCGAAGCGATGGGCAATTCCGCCCATCACGCCGGCAATCATGCGGTCGTTCAGCGAACGCGACAGCGTCTTGGGCGTGGTGTTCATGGCAGCGTCTCCTCGGCTTGCGGGCAGAATCAGTCGAGCACCGCTCGACTCTACACCCGGCCCATGTCTACGGCGTGCGGTGGCGCAGCGCCTGCAGACGGGCACCGAACCAGGCCGCCGCGGTCTGTTCAGGCTGCCCCGGGCACTGGATGCGGTACGGCTTGCCGCTCATGCTGCTCTGGCTGGCAGCGCGCTCGATGAACTGCTCGGCGCTGTCCACCATGTCCTTCTTCAGCAGGTAGTCGTATTTGCGCTGTAGATGCGCACGCGCATCGCTGCCGTCGTACCAGCTGCCATTGCGCTGGAACCGGCACTGGGAGCCGTCCAGGCTGGAGATGAGCTGGGCAATCTCCCGCCGTGCATCCGCACTGGGTGCGGCCTGGGCAAGTGGCGCCGCCAGCAGTGCCGCAAGAATCAACAGAATCCGGTACGTCATCATCCCCCCAAGCCAGTCGAGCATGGCTCGACTCTACACGTCGCGGGCCTTCAGCCAACCATCAATCGTGGCCGGTACTTCGCGCTGCGCGCGACCGGACACGTAGATGCCGATATGGCCGCCACGGAAACTGGACTCGGTGTAGTCGTCCGTGCCCAAGCGCCCACGCATCGCGCGCGAAGCATCCGGCGGCACCAGATGGTCCTGTTCTGCATAGATGTTCAGCACCGGCAGGGTCACCTGCGACAGAGCCACCGCTTCCTCGCCGATCCGCACCGTGCCGTTCATCAATCCGTTGCCCTGGTAGAACTGCTTGATGAAGTCGCGAAACGCCTCGCCCGCCAGGTCCGGCGAATCGAAGATCCACTTCTCCATGCGCAGGAAGTCCTCCAGCGCCGCCTTGTCATCGAGGATGTCGAGCAGCCCGACGTACTTCTGCACGTTCAGGCGGAACGGCTTGAGCATCAGGTAACTGGCGTTCATCAGGTCGGCCGGGATGTTGCCCAGCGTGTCCACCAGCAGATCCACATCCACCTGCCGCGCCCAATGCGAGAGCATGTTGTCGGCCGTCTGGAAGTCGACTGGGGTGACCATGGTGATCAGCTTGCCCAGCTTCTGCCGGCGCAGCGCGGCGTAGCACAGCGCGAACACGCCGCCCTGGCAGATGCCGAGCAGGTCGACCGGGCCACCACTGCGCACGCGTAGCGCGTCCACCGCGCCGTCGATGTAGCGCAGCAGGTAATCCTCCAGGGTCTGGAAGCGTTCGGACCGGTCCGGGTAACCCCAGTCCAGCACGTACACATCCTGGCCCAGCGCCAGCAGCTTCTGCACCAGCGAACGGTCGGCCTGCAGGTCGACCATGTACGGCCGGTTGACCAGCGCGTAGACGATCAGCAGCGGCGTGCGGCGGGTCGGGGCCTGTTCGCCGACGAAGCGGTACAGCACCACCTTGCCGTCGCGCCAGACTTCCTCGCGCGCGGTCACGCCATAGTCCACGTCTTCCACCTGCGGCAGCAGCTTCAGACCTTCCATCAGCTTGCGCTGCATGGTCAGGGTCTCCTGCATCAGGTCGTCGGCGTTGAAGCCCAGCGGTCCCTTCATCGGTCACGCGCCCGTGCGGAAGTGCGAGGTGCGGCCTTCTTCGCAGATGTCTTCTTCGCAGGCGCCTTCTTTGCCGGCGCAGCCTTCTTTGCGGCCTTGCGTGCGGCTGGCTTCACCTTCGCCGGCGCCGGCTGCGCGACCGGATCGACCGCAGCGGTTCCGGCCAGCACCGCCACCTGTGCCTGCAAGCGGCGCAGGCTGCGCTCCAGTTCGGCGATGCGGCGGTGTGCTGCGTCCATCTCGCTGCGGGTCGGCAGGCCGATGCGTTCGCTCATCTGTTCAATCTCACGCTGCACGCCCGCGCGCAGGCGCATCTGTGCATTGCCCAGCGCGGCGTACACCTGCTGGAACGGCTCGGACATGGCCACTTTGGCGTAGGCCTCTTCGGCCACTTCGATCCACAGATCGAACATCGCGCGGGCGCTGGTCAGCTGGCTGCCGGGCTGTTCGTGCTGGGCCAGGCGCTGCTCGAACAGTGCGAAGGCCTCATCCAGCGCCTGCTTGATCTGCTCGACGTAGGCCCGCGAATGCTGCTGGTATTCCTCCTGCGCACGCAGCAATGCCTGCCAGCGTGCCTGGTGCTCGCGGCCGGGGCCGAACGCCGGGCTCTGCAGCCACGGGCCGGCCTGCACCTGGAACTGCTGCAGCCACGCCGCGAACTCGGGCACCGCAGCGCCTGCCTGGGTACTGCCACGCGCGCCCTGCAGCATCCAGTGCAGCATGCCATCGCCCTGCCCCTGCACCGCCTCGCGCCAGGCCTGGGCGACCTCCGCACTGCTGGCATCACGGCCGGCGAAGCGCGCGGCCACTTCCTGCATCGTGCCGTACCAGCTGCCGGCCTGTTGTCGGAAGCGCCGCACGGCATCTTCCGGCGCGCCCTGCCCCTGTTCGGGCAACAGCTGGCCCCACCAGTCGAACAGGCGCTGCCAGCTGCCGGGGTCATCGCCGGCCGGCGCGCCCGGTGTCGCCGCATGGCGCAGGGCATCGCCCCACGCACCGAAGTACTGCCGGGACAGGTTCTCGAAATCGCTGCTGCCGGCGTCGTGGGCCGAGCTGGTCATCGCAGGCCTCCGCAGGGCTGGCTCATGGCTTGGGGATACGCAGGGTCTTGCTGATCATCAGCGAACCGGACAGGGCGAACAACAACACCATCGGGTGCAGCTGCCACGGGCCGATCTGCCACTGGCCGAACCAGATGCTCTGGCCGATGGCATCGGTACCGGCGGCGATCGCCAGCACGATCACCAGCACCAGGCTGGTCGGGATCGGGGTGCCCTCGAAATACTTGACCTTGCCCTCGTCGCCGGCCAGCGCCTCGGCCGTGACGTTGTAGCGTGCCAGGCGGCTGACGCCGCAGCAGACGAAGTAGCTCAGCACAAGCCAGTCCCAGCCGCCCTGCATGCCGCAGGCATACGCCAGTGCCGCCGGCGCCACGCCGAAGGAGATCACGTCGGACAGCGAGTCCAGCTCGCGGCCCAGGGTGGAACTGGACTTGCGCCAGCGCGCGATGCGCCCGTCGAGGGCGTCGAAAATGAAAGCCAGCGGGATCAACGCCATGCCGAACAGCAGGTAGCCGCGCTCGCCGTCCTGCAGGAAGCGCATCGCGGCAAAGACCGCACCGGTGCCGCAGAAAGCATTGGCCAGGGTGAACCAGTCGGCCAGCTGGAATTCGCGCAGCATCGAGAAGTGACGTTTCATGGGGTCTCACGGAGCATCAAGGCCCACAGGTTACCGCGAGCGCCGCCGCTGGCGACAGCGCTGACAGGGTCCACCCTTCACCGCTTCCTCACCTGCCCTCACCGGCGGTGAATTTTTCGCCACCCATCTTGACAGCCTAGGGGGGTGGCGCCTGTCGCGGCTTATCCACAAAGTTGCCCACGCGTAATCCACACCCCCTGTGGACAACCAGATCTCACCGACTGCGACGGTGGACATTTCCTCATCACCCTGCAGCGGGGTTTCCCTACTTCCCAAGCCGCAGGGACGGCGCTATGGTCACCGGCGGGCCCGCCGCCGCCACGTCCGAATCCTACCGACGGACGACGATGACGATGCTGGATGCCTCCTCCCTGGCCGCGCAGCTGCGGCAGCCCCACGGTGACGCCGCACTGGCGGTGGCCGACTCGATGAACCGCAGCAACGGTGCGCTCAACCGGGCGGCAATCGGCCTGCTGGCGGTATCGGCAGGCGAACGCATCCTCGAGATTGGTCCCGGCAACGCCGCCTTCGCTCCTGAACTTCTGCGGGCGGTTGACAGCCAGTACCTCGGGATCGAGTGGTCTCCCACCATGGTCGAGGCCGGCAACCGGCGCCTGGCCGCCGCCGGGCTGGCCGACCGTGCCGCGATGCGCCATGGCGACGCCCATGCCCTGCCGATCAGCGATGCCTCGATGGATGCGGCGCTGGCGGTCAATACCCTCTACTTCTGGCCGAACCTGGCGCCGGTGCTGGACGAGCTGGCGCGGGTGCTGCACCAGGGCGGTCGGCTGTGCCTGGCCTTTGGCGATGCCAGCTTCATGCGCAGCCTGCCATTTGCTGCCGACTTCGAGCTGCATGAGCTGGACGCGGTGGAGCTGGCCCTGCGTGTGTCGGGCTTCCGCGTCTCGGCCTGGCGCAGCCACCGGGAAACGGCGATCGGCAATGATGGCCAGGCGCGCGAAAAACACTTCCACCTGCTGCTGGCACAACGGCGCTGAAATGGTAGAGCCGGCCGCTGGCCG
>DQIG01000199.1:12935-13191 GCA_003525885.1 Stenotrophomonas sp. | reverse complement strand
CACCGTCGCCTCGCAACGGGTGATCGGCGATGTGCATGCCCGGGTCGGCATTCCGGTCGATCTGGTCACCCGCGGCGCGCGCGTGCTCAAGCACGAACTGTTCGTGCGCCTGCGCGACGACGCGCCCGACAGTGCCACCGCATTCGCCGCCATCGACTGCCTCAGCGCGATCATGGATATCGCCATGGAAGGCATGACCCTGGCCTACACCCATGCACGCGAGCGCTCCACCCGTGCCGATGCTGCGTACCGGCTG